>JAFQHF010000080.1 GCA_017398105.1 Oscillospiraceae bacterium
ACCGCCAGTAGTTTGAATTCTGCACAATACTTCTTTCTCTTTTTTGACATAAAATAATCCCCTTAGTGTAGTCCTCGAAATTTTTGTTATTTCGAGTGTCTACTCTAAGGGGACTATATCATTCACCATCCGGGGCGCATATTTTTTAGTATGAATCAGATCAGATCCTTGACCAGGGACAGGGCAGCCTCGTCAGCAACCAGAGTGAAATCGGGATGCAGCTGCAGGATGGAGCCGGGAGCCTGGGGCTTGATGGGGCCGAAGAAGCAGTCCTTGACCGCCTGAGCCTTGCCTGCGCCGTTGCACACCAGCAGGACGCGCTTTGCCTTCATGATGGAGCCGATGCCCATGGTGTAAGCATGGGTAGGCACATCCTCGCGCTTGGCGAAGAAACGCTGGTTGGCATCGATGGTGGAGTCAGTCAGCTTGACATGGTTGGTGCCGTTGACGAACTCATCGCAGGGCTCGTTGAAGCCGATGTGGCCGTTGGGACCCAGGCCCAGCAGCTGCAGGTCGGCGCCGCCGAAAGCTTCGATGACAGCATCGTAACGGGCGCATTCAGCAGCAGCATCGGGATTGGTGCCGTCGGGAATGTTGCAGTTGGTCTGGTCGATGTTCACATGGTCGAACAGGTTGGTACGCATAAAGTAAGCGTAGCTCTGGTCGTGATCCTTGGTCAGGCCCACGTACTCGTCCAGGTTGATGGTTCTGACCTGGGAGAAGTCCAGCTCGCCGGACTCATACTTGGCGATCAGCTCCTTGTAAGTACCCACAGGGCTGGAGCCGGTAGCCAGACCCAGAACACAGTCAGGCTTCAGGTGCACCTGGGCGGCGATAATGTTGGCAGCCTTCCGGCTGACGTCTGCATAATCCTTTGCTACGATCAGTCTCATGTTGAGGAATCCCCTTTCATATTCATAAAAACAGTTGGGTGGTTTGCATGAATGTATTGTAGCATCTTTTTCAAAATCTGTACAGACCCTTTCTAGATTTTTATTATTTTCGATAAAAACAGAGTCTTAATTGTTCCCTATTATTCTGGCCTTATTTTGTATTTTAATTTTGGCACTGTATTTATTGCCAGTTTCCGGTATAATAACCTCAATCTCAGCAAGGAGGTATTCTCTATGGAAAAGAAACAACCCATCTCCACCAAACGGATCGTTCTGACCGCCCTGATGGCCGCTCTGACCGTGGCTGGCTCCGCCATCCGTGTGACCATCCCCATTGACATCGGCGGCAATACATCCTTCCATCTGGGCAATATCATGTGCGCCCTCAGCGGTATTTTACTGGGTCCCGGTCTGGGCGGTCTGGCCGCCGGTCTCGGCTCTTTCCTGTATGATATGACCAATCCCCTGTACATCTCCGAAGCCTGGATCACCTTCCTGACCAAGGGTGCCTACGGCCTGGTTCCGGGTCTTGTGATGCTGCTGTGGAAAAAGAACTGGGGTTATATCAAGGCCGCAATTGCCACCACCGCAGGCGCAGTGACCTATGCAGTGCTGTATCTGCTGAAGACCTACTTCAAGGGTATCTGGGTACAGCTGCTGACCAGCGAAGCAGCCACCATCGCCGTTGTAGGCAAGCTTCCCGCCACCGTCTTCAATGCCGCCGTGGCCATTCTTTTCGCTCCCATCCTGGCCGTTGCCATCCGCAAGGCACTGGAAATGAACCGGCTGACGCTGGATTAAACATGCATAAATTTTCCCGGCACTTCAACCCAAGTGAATAATGGAATCGAAGGATCTGTGCAGAGCCGATGCCCTTATAGTCACCAAACATGCGCAGATCCTTCAATCTCATTTACGCCCCGCTCAGAACAATACAGATTGTCAGCCAATCAGAAAAAGTTAACATTCCAGGAACTTTCAACTGTCAACTTTCCACTTTCAATTGAAAAAGACCTGCCCGGAGGCAGGTCTTTTTTTGTTGCAATGGTAAATTACACGCCGGAGTAAGCAGCGAAGCCGCAGTCGATGGGCAGGATAACGCCGGTGACAGCGGAAGCGAAGTTGTCGTCGGTCAGGAACAGCATGCCGCCCAGCAGTTCGTTGGAGTCAACGAAACGGCCTGCGGGAGTGCCAGCCAGGATCTTGCCGGAACGAGCGGTGGGAGTGCCATCCTCGTTGAACAGCAGAGCGCGGTTCTGGTTGGAGACGATGAAGCCGGGAGCGATGGCGTTGCAGCGGATGCCGGTGCCGGCGAAGTGGGTAGCCAGCCACTGGGTGAAGTTGGAGATAGCAGCCTTAGCGCCGGAGTAAGCGGGGATCTTGGTCAGGGGGATGTAAGCGTTCATGGAGGAGATGTTCAGGATGTTACCGCTCTTACGCTCGACCATGTCCTTGGCGAAGACCTGGGTGGGCAGCAGGGTGCCCTGGAAGTTCAGCTTGAACAGGAAGTCGATGCCGGACTGATCCAGATCGAAGAAGGTCTTCTGGCCTTCCTTAGCCTCGTGCTGGTACTCGTTGTCAGTGGTAGCACGGGGGTTGTTGCCGCCGGCGCCGTTGACCAAGATGTCGCAGGGACCGAAGTCAGCCAGGATCTGCTGATGAACAGCCTCCAGAGCCTCCAGCTCCAGAACGTTGGCCTTGTAGCCCTTCATGATGAAGCCTTCAGCGCATACCTCCTCAGCCAGCTTCAGAACAGCAGCCTCATTCAGGTCCAGAGCAGCAACCTTAGCGCCAGCCTGAGCATAAGCACGAGCCATATCGCCGCACAGAACGCCGCCTGCACCGGTAACAACGACGACCTTACCAGTAAAATCATGGGTCAGGGGAAGATTAAGCATAATGAATTACCTCCAAAATTTTTGTGTAAATCTCGGGAAACGGGCATACCGCTCCCTTGCTTTTTGACAGCTATATTATAGTCGATTTGACTTCTTTGCGCAATAGCGGATTATCATTTCTATAAGGATTTGTTCACTTTGACAATTTTTATATTGTATTCTTGTGAAAAATACCCTTGATAAATGTTAAGGCTTTCTCTTCCCTGCCGCGCAAACCACCGGCAGTCTCCAAAAAAAGTACCATCCCGAAGGATGGTACTTTTTGATGCGCAAATTACAGAGTGGTCTTGGTGCCAGCCTTCTTGTCCAGCATGTCCCATGCGCCCAGCATGTACATGATACCCAGAGCACGGTCATACAGGCCGTAGCCGGGACGGACGGTGCCGGGGCCTTCACCCCACAGATGACGGCCGTGGTCAGGACGGATGTAGCCTTCGTAGCCGCACTCGTGGTAAGCCTTCAGGATCTCCAGGATGCCGGTCTCGCCATCGCAGTCACGGTGGGAAGCTTCGGAGAAGTCACCGTTGTCGAAGTGCTTGACGTTACGGATGTGAGCGAAAGCGATGCGGTCGCAGTGCTTACGAACAACGTTGGCAACGTTGTTGTTGGGGTCGGCGTTCAGAGAGCCGGAGCACAGAGTCAGGCAGTTGTTGGGATGGTCGACCATGGACAGGAAGCGGTCGATGTTCTCCTCGCTGATCAGCAGACGGGGCAGACCGAAGATATCCCATGGGGGATCGTCCATGTGGATAGCCATCTTGATGCCGCACTCCTCGCAGGTGGGCATAATGGCTTCCAGGAAGTACTTCAGGTTGGCCCACAGCTTCTCGTGGTCAACATCAGCATACTCCTTGAACAGGCGGTCCAGCTGAGCCATACGCTCAGGCTCCCAGCCGGGGAAGGACATGTTGTACTTCTCGGTGAAGTCCAGGATGTACTTGGCCATGGCGTTGTAGTCGTCCTGGATCATGCCCTTTTCATAGAACAGAGCGGTGGAACCGTCGCCCACGGGGTGGAACAGATCGGAACGGGTCCAGTCGAAGATGGGCATGAAGTTGTAGCAGATAACCTTTACACCGAACTTGGACAGGTTGCGGATGCAGACCTTGTAGTTCTCGATCAGAGCGTCACGGGTGGGCTTGCCGATCTTGATGTCATCGTGAACATTGACAGACTCAACAACGTCGCCGTTGAAACCGTACTTGTGCAGCTGATCCATGACCTCAGCGATCTCTGCTTCTTCCCAGATCTCACCGGGCATCTTGTGGTGCAGCGCCCAAACGATGGTGCTGACGCCAGGAATCTGCTTGATATAGTCCAGGGTGATCTGATCGTTACCCTCGCCATACCAACGGAAACCCATTTGCATAGGCATAAGTAAATTCCTCCATTACTTAAATTTCTCGCCTCGCCTCCATAAACACAGGATGAGGCGATTTTGGCTAGATAGATTATAACACAAAACCCCCTGTTCTGACAACGAAGTGTTCCGAGAAATATTCAACAAAAAATCGAGTGAAAATTTAGGTAAGAAAACAATTGACGTATCTTTTCCCTGTTTTTCAGACAAACTATACCCGGAGGGATCTTTCATGACGGAAAAACAATACGACCAGCTTATCAGGGAGCTTGCTCCAAAATCTCCGATCGGCAAAGACTGCTTTAACGCGTTCTGGATCGGCGGCCTGATCTGCACCTTGGGGCAGGCCTTCCTTAACTTATATACTGCAATGGGCTTTGACAAAGACATGGCAGGCACCGCAGCATCCATGAGTCTCGTAGCTTTGTCTGCCCTGCTGACGGGACTGAGCCTGTACGACAACATCGCAAAGCACGCCGGTGCCGGCACGCTGGTGCCCATCACAGGTTTTGCAAATTCCATCACCGCGCCTGCCGTGGAGTTTAAGACAGAGGGCATGATCCTTGGTACAGCAGCGAAGATGTTTACGATTGCGGGTCCGGTGATCGTATATGGATTGTCAGCGAGTGCGGTTTATGGACTGATTTATTGGCTATTTACTTCTCTTTAACTGCAAATCATACGCCCACCGGAAATATTCCGGTGGGCAAAAACATATTTTCAACACTTAGAGGACATATGTCCTTGAAGTTCTGAAACATTTCCTGATATTATCTATAATAGATATCGTATCTGAAAATCGACAGTATTATCGTGCCTTTGCTTGTTGATCGTACAAACCGATGTGGAGGAAACCATATGACTGAGAAACAGTTATTTGACAGATTTCCCATATTAAAGGAGCTTCCGGAAGAAAAGAAGGAGCAGGTATGCGCCCATTTCCGTACTGCTCCTGAATGGATACTGGACCATATTAGCGTTACCACATTCCCCTCTGACACTGTATTCATTCACGAAGGACAACCTGCCAACAATGTTTATGTGGTTGCCAGTGGCTCTATCAAGGCAATCGAATACCGTGTACTGGGTGTACAGTATGATTTTATCCAGTTCACAAAAGTATATGCCATGGGTGGAATGGAAGTGCTAATGGATCTTCCCCTTTACCGCACCACATTAAAAACCATCGATTCCTGTATCGCTATTCATATTCCCAGAGAGTGCTTTGAAAAATGGCTTATGACGGATATCGATGCAATGAAATACGAAGCAAAGCTGATGGGCGAATACCTGCTGGAGCAAGGACGGCTTGCCAGAGAATATATGTTCCTTCCCGGTCCTGAGCGGCTTGCCAAACTTCTGATGCAAAAATATGACAAGTACGCACAAAACGGCGTTTTGACCGTCCCCTCTAATCGCCAAACCTTAGCTAACGAAACAGGCTTTGGGATCAAAACTGTAAACCGGGCAGTAAAATCCCTTGCTGACGGAGGTTACATTACCAAAGCTGACCGCAGCATCGTGATAAATCATGAACAATATCTTAGTCTGAAACGTCTGATCAGCATGATCATCGCCCCAGAATCGGAAACATAGCCCCGCAATTTCCCATAAAAAGCTGCACTTATGCAGATTTTATAAACAAATACATTGGAGGAACAAAAATGAAAAAGATTCTGGCACTGCTGCTGGCAATCGTCATGGTCTTCTCTCTGGCTGCTTGCGGCGGCGAGGAAACGACCGAAAGCGGCGAAAGCACCTACAAGGTTGCTATGATTACTGACTACGGCGAAATTACCGACCAGTCTTTCAATCAGACTACCTGGGAAGCTGTCACCAAATTCGGCACCGATTACAGCATCGACACCAAGTACTACCGTCCCACTTCCAACGACCTGGCTGCCCGTGTTGCAGCAGTGGATCTGGCCGTTGCAGAGGGCTACAACGTGATCGTTCTGCCTGGCTTTGCTCATGGCTCTACCATCGCTGAAGTTTCCGAGCAGTATCCCGATGTGAAGTTCATCGCTCTGGACGTTGCTGCCGGTGATATTCTGGAAACCGCTGTTGCCAACAAGGGCGAGAGCTACGACTACAATCCCGACAACTGGAACCTGACTGACTATGCTTACATGGATAACGTCTACTGCGCTATCTATCAGGAGCAGCTGGCAGGCTACATGGCAGGTTATGCCATTGTCAAGCTGGGTTACACCGATATCGGTTACCTGGGCGGCATGGCTGTTGGTTCGGTCATGCGTTACGGCTACGGCTTCGTTCAGGGTCTGGATGCCGCTGCTAAGGAACTGGGTATCACTGTTGACCTGAAGTACGTTTACGGTAACCAGTTCGTTGCCGACGCTGATATTACTGCATTCACCGACACTTGGTACGCCAACGGCACGGAAATCGTCTTCTCCTGCGGCGGTGCTATCTGGCATTCTCCTGCTGAATCTGCAAAGAAGTATAACGGCAAGATGGTCGGTGTTGACGTTGATCAGGCAGCTATCATTGACGGCACCTACGGCGAGGGCATGACTGTCACTTCCGCTATGAAGGGCCTTGGGCCCTCCACCTACGACACTCTGGTGGATGCCATTATCAACAACAACTGGGCAAATTACTCCGGTAAAATTGAGGCGCTGGGCATCATCTCCGAGGAGCCCACTGCAAACTATGTCCAGCTGGCTGGCAGCACTCAGTATGTGGACGGCAAGTTCACGGAAGGGGACTACAAGGCAATGGTCAAGGCCATGTTCGATGGCTCCATCGTTGTTTCTGACGATATTTCCAAGGAACCCTCCGTACCCAATGTCAACGTTGCATGGCTTGGTAATATTAAATAATCACGCCCGTTTCATTCTTCCATTGGCGCATCTCGCTCTTTTGTGGGATGCGCCATAATCTTTCTAGGAATTAGGTAAAACTTACGGTATTCCCGAAAATCCCAGTGCGATTATTGGAGGCGAATCGGCACCTAACAGAAACAAATTTCCTTAGCGGGACACGAACGAATGAGTCCTAACTTGACGCAAGCAGAGGGGTCATCCTGGGCGTGGGTGCAAGCGTGGTGTATGGGTTGATTTATTGGCTGGGAATTACTTTCTTCTAAAAAAATGTGATAGTTGCAGCATTGTCTTCTTTGGTGTACAATAAGGCCAAGGAGGCGATGGATATGAAAGACATTCTGCTGCAGGTCAACTCTCCATTGTTCGATGGTGTGAATCCCGAAGACCGCAAAACCATGCTGGGCTGTATCGGGTATCACATCGGCTCTTTCAAAAAGGGCGATATTGTTGCCTTCGAGGATGAGAATATCAAGCATATCGGCATCATTATGAAAGGCAGCGTGGACATGGTCAAGGAAGATCTTTGGGGCAACAGAACCATGCTGGTACGGATGCGCAGGGACGAGCTGTTCGGTGAGACCTTCGCCTGCGGCAGTGATAATTTGTCCGTTGTGACCTTCCTGGTTTCCGAGGATGCACAGATCCTCTTTATGCCCTTCGACCGGGTGATGCACAGCTGCACCATGGCCTGCGTGTTCCACCACCGGCTGATCGAAAATATGGTGCATATCATCGCCAATAAAAACCGGGATCTGATGCGCAAAGTAGAAGTGGTATCCAAGCGCACCATCCGCGAAAAGCTGCTGGCATACCTATCCATCCAGGCGCAGGCCCAGAATTCCCGCTATTTTGAGATTCCCCTTGGCAGAGTAGAGCTGGCGGAATACCTTTGCGTTGACCGCAGCGCCCTGACAAGAGAGCTTGTGAAAATGAAAGAGGACGGTCTTATCGACTACGACAAAAATTGTTTCCGAATCCTATGACACCTGCCCCGCTGCGGACCGCAGCGGGGCTATTCCGATTGTCCAACAAGAGTGAACAACGCGGGAATCCACCGCCATGCAGAAAGTATGAAAATAAGAACGCAATCGCCGGTAACAGGAATGACCCGTTACCGGCGATTATTATGCTCATTTCAATCTGGCTTTCAAATCCAGCACCTTTTCTTCGATCAGCCGGATGGTTTTTAAGTATGCTTCATCGCATTTTCCGGTGGGATCTTCCAGGCCCCAATCCTCCCGGTGGGAGCAGGGCAGGGACGGGCACTGGACATTGCAGCCCATGGTGATCACCACATCCACCTCCGGGATGTCGGACAGGAGTTTACTGTACTGAGTTGCTTCCATGTCGATGCCGTGAACCTGCTTCATAAGCCTCACGGCATCCTGATTGATCTGGGGTTTCGTTTCCGTACCTGCAGAATAGCTCTCAAACACACCGCCAGCCAGCTTCTTACCCAGTGCTTCTGCAATCTGGCTGCGGCAGGAATTGTGGACGCAGATAAAGGCTACTTTTTTCATTTTTCTCCTCCGTAAAATGGGCAGCGACTGCCGATACACTGAAGATTTTGACTGCTTCGGCTGCAGACTGGAGTTGTTTTTTTCATCTGCACATGCAGATTGTCTGCCGTAAAATCAATAGCAGACAAAACAGACAGGTAGGAGTCCCGCTTGCAGCACCGGGGCCCGCCAACCGCGGCAACGGCAGTCAGTGACTTGGCAGTCATATTCATACAGGTTCCCCATTGCGATGTTGCCAGCGGCCCGGATTCTGTCACAATAGACAGGAACTGTCCTGTACTGAGGCAGGCACCACAAGCCCCCCAGAATCCGCAGGCAGCACTAGGGACAGCGGAAGCTCGTCTGTAAAGTTCTTCCAGCGCTGTTGCCAGATCAATAGCTCCTCCTGCATTCCGGTAAGCTGTCAGAAGCGCTGCACCAACCAGTACATGATGCTCCGGGCCGTGCATCCGGCAGGTCGGCAGCTGCATCAGTTTTTCCAGGATTTCAACAGGATCTTCGCTTTTTTCAGAAAGGCAGCGTTCATAGACATCCTTCATTCGTTCTTTCATAGTGTCTCCTTTGCCTTGATCTTACAGATCACCTGGGTCATGGTTCCCATGGGGCAGAAGCTGCACCAGGTTCTGGGCTTAAACAGCACATTTACCACTAGGCCGATGATGGTGGATGTCAGCATGATGCTGTAGAAACCAAAGCTGAACTGGGCGATCCAGTCGGACACCGTTCCGGCGGTATAGGCCCAATCCCAGGGAACACGGAACATCCACAGAAGCTTGATGGCTTCCCCAAGATTTTTTGCTCCCGCAGCCACCAAGTAGGTCTGGAAAATCATGTTGCCAAACATAGACAGGAAGAAAATCAAGAAGCCATACCGGAACCATTTGGAAGAGAAAAACTTCGGTGCTTTTACATCCCGGGAGCATTTGCCGCACTTGGCAAGAAGCTGTCCCCGTCCGCAATAGCGGTTGCAGAAAGCCTTGCTTCCTCCAAAGAGGGCGATCAGAAGCGGCAGTATAAAATCGATCATACCAAGCCATGCAAAGAGAATGTTGAAAAACCCCAGGGCGAAGTAAACAATCGTCCAGATCCATAAGTAGTCATACCAATGCTTCTTTTTCATTTGACTTCGCCCCTTTCCTTCACTGCGATGCACCCTGCAGGACAGCGCTTGGCGCAGAGTCCGCATCCAACGCATTTGGATTCGTCCACCACCGCATAACAGCCCCGGTAAATGGAGATGGCACCTTTGGGGCAGGCTTTTACGCAGACGCCGCAGGCGACACAGATCTTCCTGTTTGCAAAAGCGAGTTTTTTCATATTCTCATCCTTCCTTACATTCACAGTCTGTCGGTGTATTCTCTGGCGGCAGCAACGTCTTCATCAGCTCTCCGATTTGCTTAACACCGTCACAACAGATAGAGTAGTGCATCCACTTCCCCTCCTTGCGCCCGGTGACAAGTCCGGAATCACCGAGGATCTTCATGTGGTGGGACAGGGTAGGCTGGCTGATGTTCAGTTCCTCCAACAGCTTGCAGGCACATTTCTCCCCGGTGCGAAGCAGCTTCATGATCTGCACCCGGTTCTCATCACAAAGCGCCTTGAAAATCTTTGCAATCTTCTTATCGGTGAGTTCCATTGGATCGCCTCCCATTGATGTTCGTCAATATGATATCAGATATATCGAAATTCGTCAATATATTAAACACCATTTATATGTGACATTTGCAACATCATTTCATCCTGTTGACTGGTATCATGACAGTAGAAAATCAGAACAGGAGGAATGACTATGATCCGAAGAATTATTACCATCGATGAAGAAAAATGCAACGGCTGCGGCCTGTGTGCCGACGCCTGTCACGAGGGAGCCATTGGCATGGTGGGCGGCAAGGCAAAGCTGCTCCGGGAGGACTACTGCGACGGCCTGGGCGATTGCCTGCCCGCTTGCCCCATGAATGCCATTTCCTTTGAGGAGCGGGAAGCTCCCGCCTACAACGAAGCTGCTGTGCTGGCTGCGAAGAAAGCAAAGGAAGCACCGCTGCCCTGCGGCTGCCCCGGCTCTGCCTGCCAGAGCATTCCGCATTCCGTTCCTGCTGCAAATGTACATGTCCCCAGCGAACTGACCAACTTCCCGGTGCAGATCAAGCTGCTGCCGCTGGGTGCCCCCTATTTTGATGGCGCTGACCTGCTGATCGCCGCAGACTGCACCGCCTATTCCTACGGCAATTTCCATCACGATTTTATGCAGGATAAAGTGACCATGATCGGCTGCCCTAAGCTGGATGCGGTGGATTACGCCGAGAAGCTGACGCAGATTTTAAAGCACAATGATATCCGCTCCATCACGGTGACTCGTATGACCGTACCCTGCTGCGGCGGACTCAGTTATGCGGTCAAAACCGCCATCGAAAACAGCGGTAAGAATATCCCACTGCACATCGTAACCATTTCCCCGGACGGAAAAATTATCAAATAAGCCTTGGCAGACTGGTGTGGCAATTTTTTTCTACTTTGGGGATTCCCGCGCCATCGCCTGCAGCGTGAACGCAAGTGCTGTCTATGGCTTGCTCTACCTGCTTTGGCTCACATGGTTCTGAACAAAAAACGGCTGTACCCATTTCCGGTACAGCCGTTTATATTATGTTCGCTTCCAGATCCACAGAGCATAGCCGCCGGAGATCAGGATGATCAGAGCCGCACTGCAGATTTGCACCAGTTCCGTAGAAGCCTGCCCAAAAACTGCCGCCACCAGATTGGTAAAGGCACCCTGTTCCCGGGCAAACACGCTGGTACCGTTCACAAACATATGGCTTGCGATGCAGGGCCAGAGGCTGCCGCCTTTGTAAACCAGTGCCGTGTACAAAAAGCCGATCACAATGGCATAGCACACCTGCAGCAGCACGCCCAGGGTATCTGCCGTATTGGCAAGATTCACGATATGACCCGCGCCGAAGGTGACGGCAGAAACGATCACGGCGCTGCGCAGGTTGTTTTTCGCCATTCCCCGAAACAGAAAGCCCCGGAAAATGATCTCCTCCACATAACCGCCCAGCGCTACATTCGCCATCATCAGCAGTGATACCGCCACAGGCGCGGAAAAGGACAGTCCATTCATCAGATTGATGCAGGACATGGCGGCCAAGGGAAGAAAATACAAGAACGCAGCTCTGTTTCCTTTAAAGCCGCACAGGCCGAATTTTTCCGCCAGACCGTTGCGGAGAATCCACGATGTAGCAAAAACCGCCAGCACGCCGATACAAACCACCGGCACCAGCATCTGTGCCACCGTCTTTGCTGCCAGATCATCAAACCCGCCGCAGCTCTGCAGTGCCAGATTCATCACGCCCACATACAGGCCGATCCATACAAGGGCAAAATAAACTTCGTCCTTTTCGTACAGTTTCTTCATAGCAGTATCAATCCCGGGCTGCTGTCAGCTGTCTGGCAAGCCTGCAGGCAACCTCCGCACAGCGGTGGGCTGCAATCCGTTCGAAGGTGGGATAATCCATTTCTGCGCTGTCGTCTGCCTTGTCAGAAATGGCCCGAAGGATCACGAAGGGCAGGTTATTGCGGTAAGCTGTCTGGGCAATGGCCGCGCCCTCCATTTCGGTGCACAGGCCCTGGGTATTGGCAATAATTCTCTCTTTCAGTTCCTTCACTGCCACAAACTGATCGCCGCTGGCTACCCGGCCGATTTTGGTATGTCCGGGATTTACGGACTCCGCGGCTGCAAAGGCGTAGCGGATCATGGCTTCATCGGCTGGGAAGGCAATAGTATCCATACCGGGAACCTTGCCGTAGGGATAGCCGAAATTCACGCAGTCAAAGTCATGGTACATGGCATCCCGGCTCACCACCAGATCGCCGATGTCCAGATCGGCGCACAAAGAGCCGGCGATACCGGTGTTCACCAGATGGGTCACACCGAAGCAGTCGCACAGGATCTGGGCACAGATTGCTGCATTGACCTTACCCACACCGCACTGCACAACCACCACCGGAAGTTCTTCCAGAGTGCCTTCGTAAAACACGCTGCCCGCTACGGTACGGCTACTTTTACCTTCCATACGGCCCAGCAGGATCTCCACTTCCACCTGCATGGCACCAATAATTCCCAGTTTTGTCATTTGATTTCTCCATTCTATAATACTTGTCATAGCTCCTGTCATAATCGGGACCGCCGTGCGGCTTCTCCTCTCCCAATGGCAGGATATGCCCGGTTCCTTATTCCGGATATACCAGCCGGGTATCGTCAATTGCTTCCAGCAGGGCTGCATACTTGGCGCCCCAGTAATTTGCCATAGGCAGATTCATGTCCAGATAATTGCCGCAGTCCTTCGCACTGGCACCGGGCACCTCACCCCGGAAATCCCGGATAAAGCAGAAGCAGTCGTGCACCAGCGCAACCACATCCCTGGAATCATAATCCCCTGCCAGCAGCAGGTAAAATCCCGTCCGGCAGCCCATGGGGCCAAAATACAGCACCTTTTCCTTCCAGACAGGCTCATTTCGCAGATACGTCGCAGCCAGGTGCTCGATGGTATGAACCTCCGCCGTATTCATCACCGGTTCTTCATTGGGTTTGGTCAGCCGCAGGTCAAAGGTGGTAACGGTTTCCGACCCCACCCGATCCTTCCGGGAAACATACAGTCCCGGCTGCAGCTTGATATGATCAATGGTAAAGCTTGTGATTTTTTCCATAAACTATCCTCAATTCTTATTTTTGCTGCAGTTGGCCGCATCAATGGCGATGACCAGCAGCAGTCCCGGCATCTCGTTTGCGGGATTGTCATAGCGCAGCACATAGGTATCGCTCCACTGGAAAAGCTCCTTGGAAATGGACATAATCTCCCGCGATCCTGCCGTCACCCGGTAATCCCAGCCGAGGAAATCACCTTCCACATCCCAGCCCCGGTAATCCACCTGGTATCTTGGCCGCAGAAAGGTAAACTCCTTCCGGATGGTACCCTGTACCCGGCCGTCGATCACGATTTCGAACTGCGGCAGCAGGGTAAACAGCTTCTCATGGATAGACCCCACTTCCCTTCCGCTCCGCTTTTCATATACATGGATCTGGTGGCCGAAGGAGAAAAACTCCGCTTTCACTTCATAGCGTGCTTCTCCGGATTCATCATAGACATCATAACTGTCCGTCCAGGAGAAGATCCTCTGTCTGATATACAGTTTCATATTCTCAGCCTCCCTTGGCTGAATCATAGCACATTTTCGCCGGCTTTGCAAGAAAAAGCAGCCTGCCGCACAAGGCGGCAGGCCCTTCAAATCAGTTATTGTTATGCACCCGGCAGCCGGGATTATTCAGCACGAAGCGCATAGTATTGTCGTTAAATACCGGAGGATAAACTGACCGCACTCACCGCCGCCTGCTTTGATGATCTTGGGTAATGCCAAAAATAACGACTTTCTTTCCTGTTTTATATTGAGAATTACCTTCTGCTCAGGCGTTCCTTGGCCTCTTCGGTGGTTTCTCCCTCCCGGGCCAGGAATTTCTGAACAAATTTATCTTCGATCTTCTTGTAACCGGAAACAAAACTGTTCTCTACCTTCTTATAGCCGCCTACCACACCGTCTTCGATCTTTTCGTAGGTCTCCACAACGGTTTCTTCGATGGCCTTGTAGGCTTCCACAGGATCGATTGTTTCCATATATCCGCCTTCGCTGACCTGACCATCCGTCATTTCAGCATGCTTCTCGGTAACACCGGTGCCGTCGATGAGACCCTCGGCGATCATCCACTGAACTTCATCGTGAATGGTCTCCTGATAGGAACGGGTGGTATAGCCCAGTTCATTTTCTGCCTTGGAGTAGTCAAACTCATTGTTTCTTGCCAGGTTATAAACGGAGAAAGTAGTCATCAGGGGCATCTTGCCGGTCTTTTCTGCCTGCTTTTCCAGACCTGCAGCGATCTTGTCGGCCAGATCCAGGGGCAGATAGAACTTGATCTGCTTGGCGTTGCACTCCTCGTGGAGCATGTCGCACATCTGCTTCAGCGTGACAGTCTTGTTTGCCAGGATGTAGCACTCACCGATGCGGCCCTTGTCAATAGCGGCAATGGTGCCGGCAGCCAGGTCACGAACGTCGCAGAGGTTAAAGCTGCCCTGCATACCCATGGGCATCTCGCCCTTGATGATCTGAAGCAGGGTTCCGGTAGTCTCGCCGATGGCATGGTCATTGGGGCCCAGGATACCGGAGGGATGGACAACGCAGGCCTTCAGACCCATGACAGAAACCGCATCCAGCACCATCTGAGTGGCAGTGGCCTTGGACTGGGAGTAAGCGCCAACAACCTTCTTGGGATCGCAGGGGGTGAACTTATTGACCTCCCGAATCTTCACACCGTGGGGTTCCTCGGGGATGGCACCGGTGGAACTGACATAGACCATCTTCTCACACTCGGGGTGGTTTAAGACCTTGGTGATAATGTTCCGGGTACCGCCCACGTTGACGGCCATGAGCTTTTCAGAGTAGTTGGGATTCACGGTAACCATGGAAGCGCAGTGGATGATGACAGACGTGCAGCCCTCGGGCACGGTGAAGAAGGGCTCCAGAGAAGCAGCATCGGTCAGGTCGCCCAGAACGACCTCCACCTGTTCGGGGATGTACTTGACGGACTTGTCATTGGGCAGCACCAGCGCCCGAACCTTGCAGCCCTGCTCCAGCAGCTGCATGCAGATGTTGGTGCCCAGAAAACCCGCGGCACCGGTCAGCAGATAATAGCGTTCGTTATTCATAGGTAATACACTCCAGTCAGTTTTATTGTATGTCAGCATTCTAACTTACGGGCATTTGGGGAATGTTTGCCTTATGTTTCCGAAATGTTAAAAACACCGATCCCTTACCGAAAAAACTCTTTTCATTTTTTCAGCCTCATGCTATACTGAAACAAAACTGGTAAAGAGGGTGCTTTCATGAAAAAAGAGAATGATCAGGCCATCCGGAAAACGCTTTCCCGCTATCCTTATCTGATCGGGCTGTTTATCTTTGCTGGATTTGCCGGTGTGGTGCAGCTTCTTGTGATCCTGGACTGCTTTTTTCCGCTGATCCATTACGAGGCAGACGCCGTCAGCAGCGTTATGTCTACCTGTTCCGAAGTCATCGCCGGACTTTACGGCATCACCCTGACCGGATATATTTTCTTTGCCGACCGGTTCCAGAATACATCAAAGGAAGACGAAAGTCTTTATGATGCCGTTCAGGCTCTGCTTCTGCGGTATAACCACCTGGCAGGCTTCATTTCCCTGATGTGTCTTTTCTGCATCGTTCTGGCCGAGGGAATCGTGCTCTACGGCACCAATACGCTGCTTCCGGATATTCTGCACCGGTTCTGGATCAATGAGACCCTGCTGATCTGCTTCTGCACCTTCGATCTGATCCTGTATTTCGTCATCAGTGTTCTGGACCCCCACAAGATCAACCGCATCAGCAGCCAGAAGAAGACCAAGCTCAGCGAAGATCAGACTGCCGGTGATCCTGAGGAATTTCTGGCTGTGTGGAACGAGATTGAACAGAATCTGCTTGCCCTCCGGGAGGATCTGATCAGCAAAATGCGGTTTATCCCCGGTGCCGGAAAAGGAAAGCCCCAGCTGGTTCAGACACTGGAGGTTCTGCGCAACTACGGACGTATCAATCACAGCCTCTGGAGAAAGCTGGATACCCTGCGCCAGTACCACAATCTGAGCCTTCACGACATCAATATGGGAGTCTCTCAGGAAATGTGTGATCTGGCCCGAACTGTGCTTTCCGAACTGAAAAAAAAGAACTGAAACGTTGCACCACATCCCTCTCAACCGGCAGTTGTGTTCCACGCAACCGCCGGTTGTTCTTCGTTTCTGCTGATTTAAACGAATGCTTGATAGCTTTTTTCCCGGCTTTATGGCATGATGAACGTACCGAAAGAAAAGGAGGACACAAATATGGAAGAAACATTGGGCAAACGCATCTGCAGCTGCCGCAAACAGCTGGGTCTGACACAAGATGCTTTGGCTGATCAGCTGGGTGTCACTGCCCAGGCAGTAAGCAAATGGGAGAACGATCAGTCCTGTCCCGACATTACCATGCTGCCAAAGCTGGCCGAGATTTTTGACATAACCACAGACTCCCTGCTGGGTGTTGCCAAAAGTCCGCAGCCTTCAGCAGATGCCGCTGCCCCGTCTCAGGCTCCGGCCAACACAGAAGTGCTTCCAAAATGGACGCGCCTGCAGACGCCTGCTGCAGCCTTTGCCTGCTGGCTGTTCCTGACAGGGCTGCTGAGCGCCGTCAGCACAATCCGATGCTCTTTTCTGAATTTATGGGATATTTCCATAGCCGTTGGAATTTTCACCTTCGGACTTTCCGGATTTTTGCGGAATTTTTCTGTCTTACGTCTGGGCTGTGCTGTCGGAGGCATGTATTTCATCCTGCAATGTTTATTTATCCCATCCGTTGCAGACATTTCCTGGAAGCTGCCGCTGGCCGTGGGTTTGTCTCTTTTCGGTCTGGACTTGCTAATTGCTGCACTGCGCAATTCTGCACCGTCCTCCCAACTGCTTCCCGCAGGCCACAAATTTGACGGAAGCTTTCAGAATTCCTGCACCTACGACGGTTCCCGTTTTGAATGCACTACCTGCTTTGGAGAAGGCAATCACCATATCCAGCTTTCTCTGATTTCCGGCGGTCGGTGCGATGTGGCCTTCGGCAAGCTGACTCTGGATCTGCGCAGCTGCGATCAGGTTGCGGACGGCTGCTGTATTGACCTGAAGAGTGCTTTCGCTTCCCTTGAAATTCTGATACCAAAAGAATACCGGGTGGAGACCATTTCCTCCACTGCCTTCGGTTCCGTAGAGAAAGAAGGTTCCTCCGATCCATCCGGACTAATATGCCTGCATCTGAATTGCCGGGCCTATTTCGGCTTGATCACCGTTCGTTATCTCTGAAGATACCGCCCCTCCCCGGTTTTTTTCGCAATTGTCCCAATTGTTCTTGCTTTTTTCCATGGACGATGATAGAATACTATTGACTATACCATAAAAGGTAGGGATGCATAAATGGGTAAGAACGATTTCGATATCGATTTCGACTTTGAAGAAGAATACGGCTTCGATCCCAAGTCTTTTCTGGGCACCGAAGAGTATGATGATAAGATCGATCTGAATGCATTCTCTGACGAAGAGTTGGGGCTGACCTCCCAGGAAGTGTCTGAGAACGCAGATGATGCCGCTGCCGCGGAAACCGATGACTTTGATCTGAACGAAGATCTGGATATTGACGATTTCCTGAACATGGGCAGCCAGGAAGAGAAACACCAGGAGGAAGATCCGGAAGACTGGGCTGAGGATGACGAAGCCGACGACGAAGAGCCTGAATTCACCGACGATGAGGATTCCGACGAGGATGCTTACGAGGAAGAATACGAAGACGAAGAATTCGAGGACGATGCGGATCTGCCTGAGGAGGAAGAACCTGAGGAGATTGCCATGAACGAAGAAGAGATGGATTATATCGAGGAAGAAGAACTGACTGAGGAAGTCTTCGAGGATGAAGTCCTCCCCGAAGAAGCCCAGGAGGAAACCTTCCAGTTTGACGAAGAGGAATCTGAGGACGACGAGGAGGAATCTCCCAAAAAGAAGCGTCAGCCCCGTCCCAAGAAGGAGCGCAAGCCCATTCAGCTGCCGAAGATCACCCTCCCCAAGATCAAAACTCCCAATATTTTCACCAAATTCTATGACCTGTACTTTGCGCCTGTGCTGACCAAGAGCTGGCAGCAGGAGCCCCAGCAGGACCCCAATAACCCCCGCCGCCGCCGCAGAAAGACCAGGGCACAGATCTTTAAGGAGGTCTACCTGCCTCCCATCGTGGTCTGCCTGTGCATGATTCTGGTGATGTCCTTCGTGATCGGCTCCCTGTCCAATGCCATTGAGCAGCGCCGCATCGATAAGGAAGCCGCGCAGAGCCAGCTGGATGCTTCCATCAGCGCTGCCGCCCAGGCTGAGCAGGCCACCCAGCGTGTCCTGGCTGAGGCTGCCCGACTGGCTCAGGGCTATGACTATGATGCCGCTATCCAGGCTATCGAATCTCTGGGCGATCTGACCCAGTATCCTGACGAGGTCAGTGCAAAGCGTGCCGAATATGTCACCGCAAGAGATTCTCTGGTGGAATACCAGGACCCCACCTATATCCCCAACCTGAGCTTCCATGTGCTGGTCAACGATATGGTTCGAGCCAAGGCCGATGCTACATACGGCGGCAACTACAACCGCAACTTCGTTACTACAGAGGAATTTTCCAAGATTCTGACCGACCTGTACAGCAACGGTTATGTTCTGGTTGACTTTGACAGCTTCATCGATGTGACCACCGATCTGAACGGAAACGAGCAGTTCCACAGAAAGTCCATGTATCTGCCCGCTGACAAGAAGCCCGTCATGATCACCGAAACCATGGTCAACTATTTTGCCTACATGATCGATCCCGATAAGGACGGTGTGCCGGACTCCAAGGGCGCGGGCTTTGCAAGCAAGCTGATCGTGGACAGCTACGGCGATATCAAGGCAGAATATGTGGATTCCAACGGTCAGACCTTAGTTGGCAACTATGATCTGGTTCCCATTCTGGAAGACTTCATCGAGGCACACCCCGACTTCTCCTACCGGGGTGCCCGGGCCATCCTGGCTGTTACCGGTGATGAGGGTGTCTTCGGCTACCGCATCAATTCCTCCGTGGTCGCCACCAAGGGCAATGACTATTATGACAAGGAAGTGGCAGGTGCCAAGCAGATCGTTCAGGCCCTGCAGAACAAGGGCTATACCATCGCCTGCTATACCTACGAGAACAAGAACTACGCAAATATGAACGCCAACAATATCACCGCCGATCTGCAGGCATGGAACCAGCAGATCACCTCCGTGATCGGTCAGGTGAATACCTTCGTCTTTGCAAAGAACGGTAATCTCTCCAACTACAGCAGCTCTTCCTTCGATGTCATGTACGATGCCGGCTTCCGTTACTACATCTCCAACGGCGAGACTCCCATGACCGAAGTCAACACCACCTACATCCGTCAGAACCGTCTGCTGGTCACCGGCGAGACCATGGCCCACTTCTCCTCCCGATTCACCGGAATGTTCGACTGTTCCGCGATTCTGGATGTGAATGCCCGCGGCAATGTGCCCACTGGCTGATACCAAACATTCTGTGCGCCGGGATCATCCCGGCGCACATTCTTTTCAGGAGGCATCATTATGGATATCAAACCCGGAAAATACCGTCATTTTAAAGGAAATCTCTACGAAGTTATCGGCGTTGCCAGCCATTCGGAAACCATGGAGCCCATGGTGGTCTACCGGGCTCAGTACGGTGAGCATGGCCTGTGGGTTCGGCCTGCTGCCATGTGGAATGAGATCGTGGACAAGGAGAATTATCACGGCCCCCGGTTTCAGTTCGTAGAAGAATAATTCCAGAAAAGCGCCCCCATGTGCATCAACACGCACATGGGGGCCTGCCATTATTTCCTGTTTTGAATTACAGCACGATGAAGGTGCAGCCGCCGGGAGCAACTTCCAGAGTTCCGGCCTGGACAGTCTCGCCGCACAGGCAGGGCAGCGCATCGTTTTCACCCAGAACCAGTTCACGGCCATTCAGCAGCATGGTGCGGGAGCGCATGGAGCCGTTGCCGGTGAGGGCATAGACAGTGGCTTCCTTGGGAAGCTCCACGGTGGTGGGCTCGTCCCAGGAGTTATTGATCACCAGGTAAGCGTAGCCGGGCTTGCCATCTTTGCGGGAATGGGCAAAGACATGGGCGCCGGGGCGGATTTCTTCGCCGGAGGCATAGCAGGTATCACCCATGATGCGCTTCCACAGCAGCACAGCGAAGTAGCTAGGACGGGGCACGAAGGTGCCGTGCTTCAGCCAGCCGTAGTCAGAAGATGCCAGGGTATTGTGGAAAATGACGCCGTTGGTAACGGTGGCAAAGGAGCCGATCTCATTCAGGGTGCGGACGACTTCGGCATAGGTGGAAGCCCAGGTATGGCCGCCTGCGCCGGCATCGCCGGACTCAGTGACCCACATTTCTCCGTTGGGTTCTGCATACTTGTCCCGGTAGCTGCTGAAGCAGCGGCCGGTGTGGGCAGCAGCACCCAGATACTCTTCGCTCATGCAGCCTTCGAAGGGCGTAAAGGCAGAGGGCATCATGGCAGCCATACGCTCGGAAACACCGTTGTAATAATGGTAGCTGAATACATCCAGCTTCTCCGTGCAGCCGTCCATCAGGTCGCCGGTGGAGCAGTATGCCAGAGCGGCGGCAATACCGGCAGTATCTGCGGCACCGTCTGCCCAGGGATGGGGATTGCCCCAGGCATCCACGCTCATGGCGTTGGGATCGGTATCGGAAGGTCCGATTATGGTGCATTCAGGGTAATTCTCCCGAACCCACTTATGGAAGATATCCTGGTCACGGCGGAAATCAGCAGCGGTATAGCCCTTGGGGAAGCCGGTATTCTGGAGCATATTGGGCTCATTGACGAACTCCACAGCCTCGATGGGGCAGCCAAGTTCCTTGGACAGGGCAAAGATCTTCTCAGCCTGCTCAGGATGCCAGGGTTCATCTGCTGCGTGCAGACCATCGCAGTTGGCAACGGAGATCTTCAGCTTACCGCCCACTGCCTTGACAAAGTTGCAGAGGTTGACCCACTGCTCCTTGCGCAGATGGTTATTATAGCCCTCAGGCATGCCGGTGCCATCGAAATCATAGTAGGTTCTGGTAGCCCAGGTACCGGAAACACGAACCCAGCAGCTGCCCAGTTCCTTTGCCAGCTTGATCAGACGGGGATTGGTGGTGTCGATGGGATCATACCACTGGTGCATGGCACCCATACCCTTGGAGAAATCCGGTACGGGAACCGCCTCGGTGCCATCGATCTGAGCATCGGTGTAGGCTTTCCAGAAGGTGCCGCCGGTAACCTCGGTCATTTCCACATTGTAGGAAATCAGACGGGGATTCATTTCACGGATCTTATTCAGGCCTTCCGCCTGCAGCTTAACAAATTCAGCCAAATTAATCAAACTCCTTATCATCAAACATGGGACATGCCCTTACGAAATTATTATAAAACGATTCCCTCCGGTTCGGAAGACCCAAAATGTCGCAGTTGTGACACTTTCTTTCCAAAAAAGAAGCACTCTCTTTTGTTGCTTTCGTCAAAGAGAGTGCCCAAATTATACGCGTTTTGTCGGGTTGTGACAGCAAACTGCTTATCAGGAATCCGTATTATATATCTTCCACTTTTCCGCTGAACAGAGGCTGTGTCAGCAGCTGCATGGTCAGCTCTGCCATCTCCGTGATGCTTTTGGTGAAGCCGTCGTTGTGCCACTGAACGATCATGGTCATAAGACCGCAGACCATAAACATGGTTCCGTATTCCCGGAGCCGTCTATCCCTGATCAGCATAAATCTGGGAATCGCGTCAATATTCTGTGAAAAATCCAGAGCCCGCTGGATCAGCAGCGCACTGAGATTGCTTTTTTTCAGAGCATCCAGCAATCCCCGATGCTCCGTCCAGTAAACGAACACGTGCTCCATGTAGTCCATAGGTGTTTCCGGTTCGTACATTTCCCTGCTGGTGCTGTGGATCTCAAAGTCCATCAGAGCCCGGTCGAGCATGGAAAACAACGCCCCGTCTTTTCCGGAAAAATATCGGTAAAAGGCCTTTCGGGGAATGCCAATCTCTGTGCACAGAGTACTGACGGAAATCTCCTCATACTGCTGCTTCAGCATAGCCTGCAGCAATCCCTGCTCCAGTTCCCGCTGACGCTTTGACGACTGCTCTGTCCTGCACTGCTTGTACATAAGATCCCTCTTTTCTGTAATTTCCTATATCATACCACAAGTTTCAGATTTCGCAACCTTTTTGGTAATAGTGTCGTTTTTCCGACACAATTATTGGCACATCATGTCACAAATGAGTCATTTTGTGACTTGTTAATAATTTGTTCAGAATGTATAATGTAGGTTAGAAAATCGGAAGTTGCCGCCATGCAGCTCCGAGGAAAAAAGTAAGGAGGAAACTATCATGGCAAAACCTGTCCAATTGGACGCTAACGGCTACCGCAAGTTTGGCACCATCGACAAGCTGGCCTATGCCGCAGGTGACTTTGGCTGCAATATGTCCTTTGCACTGAAGAGCTACCTGACCATTTTCTGGACCCAGTACATGGGTATCGATTCCATCCTCATGGCTTCCCTGCTGCTGCTCGTGCAGGTCTGGGACGCCATCAACGATCCCCTGATCGGCGGTCTGATCGACGCCGACAAGCGCCAGTATAAGCGCAACAAGTTCCTGACCTACATCTGGCTGGGTTCTCTGGGTCTGATGCTGGGCGGCGCATTCTGCTTCCTGCCCTTCAAGGGCGCTCCCTCCATGGTCAAGAACATCCTGTTCGTGGCCGGCTACATCATCTGGGACGCTTTCTACACCATCGCAAACGTTCCCTACGGCTCCATGCTGTCTCTGATCACCACCGATGCCGGTGAGCGTGCACAGCTGTCCACCTTCCGCTCTGCCGGTGCTATGATCGGCGGTATGGCTACCGGTGTGATCATCCCCATGCTGATTTATGATGCAGACTCCAATCTGAAGGGCGACACCCTGTTCCTGATTGCTCTGTTCATGGGCTTCCTGGGCTTCATCGCATTCCAGTTCATGATCCGCAAGACTGTTGTCCGTGTGGACACCACCGTCACTCTGAACGAAGAGGGCCCCAAGTTCAATCCCGTCAAGGCTACCATCAATTTCTGCAAGAACCGCGCTGCCATCGGCGTTACCCTGATGGCTCTGGCACAGATCATCTGCATGTACGGTGTCACCACTGCTTCCCAGGTCATGTTCCAGGCTTACTTCAAGAACGCTCAGATCTCCGGTCTGCTGGGTATGCTGAGCTATTTCGGTCTGTTCCTGTTCATGCCCTTCATCGGCAAGCTGGTCGGCAAGTTCGGCAAGAAGGAATGTGTTGCCGCCGGTTTTGCTGTTACCGTTGTGGCTTACGCTCTGATGCTGATCCTGCCCATCACTCCCGATGGAAAGGGTCTGGCCATGTACGCTGCCTGCCAGGCATTGGCTGCTCTGGGCAACGGCCCCAGCACCTGTGTCGGCTGGTCTCTGGTTGCTGACTTCATCGACTATGGTGAGTGGAAGACCGGTAACCGTGACGAAGGCACCAACTACGCTCTGTACTCCTTCTTCCGTAAGCTGGCACAGGGCATCGGCCCCTCCATGGGTCTGGTTCTGGCCACCATGCTGGGCTACAATGCCGCTCTGGGTGCTAACCAGCCCGCTGATGTTGCACTGACCATGCGCTATATGGTCGCCATCGGCTATCTGGTCGGTCAGAGCGTCCAGCTGCTGGCTATCCTGCTGATCTACAACCTGGATAAGAAGACCCTGGCAAAGATCCACGCTGATCTGGCTGAGCGCAAGGCTACTGCCAAGTAAGCATCTCTTTTCTTAAAAGCACATCTCCTCCGGCACATGCCGGAGGAGATTCTCTTCCCTCTGTACTTTATTCCAGTTCTATGCTATAATGGTTCAACCAATACAGAAAGCAGGTAGCTTGCATGAAATTCTGGCAATCCATCTCCACCAAGGACTTTGGCTTCGGCGTGATTCTCTTTGCTCTGGTCATTGCTGTCAGCCTGTTCCAGCCTTCCAATAAAATCATCGCAGAATTTGAGGATACGGAAGTCACCGTCAAATCTTCCCGCTATACCATGACCATCCCCTATGAAATGGTCGCTTCCATCGAATTAGTGAATAAGCCGGACATGGGTGAAGCCATCAACGGCAATGATGACATGATCCTGCAGACCGGTACCTGGCGCAATGAAACCTGGG
The DNA here is from genome assembly GCA_017398105.1 of Oscillospiraceae bacterium. The sequence continues at coordinate 24,396 of JAFQHF010000080.1, forward strand.
GCGAATACCACATGTGCACAGAAATCGCCACGGACAACTGCATCTTGATCCACCTGACAGATGGGCGTATCTTCGTAATCTCCCGCCGGGACAACGAGGAAACTGCGAAGGTTTTTGAAGAATTTCAATCATATCTGCCATAATAACTCCCCCGGAAAACGTCATGTAATGTCTTCGTATTAACTGAATAGCGCCAAACGGACGGAGACCCATCGTGTCCCCGTCCGTTTTGTGTTTATCCGGCAGCATGAAATTCTGTATGGAAAATGACTTCTTTTCCATTTTCTTTTGCATATGCGATTTCCCGTCTGACTGACTCTCCAATATAGCCATCCATGTCTACCACATAAACCGCATCCGAAAGCGCAATTTTCTGATAATGCGCCCTGACCAAAGCCTCTATCTCTGTCTTTGAAAGAACGTTCCCCTGTGGATTATAGGTACACTGCAGCACATTCATGGAATGATGGATTTCCACATCCATGGCAATTTGCTGCATTTCCCGTTCAAACCGCATGCTTCCGCAAATTACAACCGTTTTCATCTTATAAACCGTTTCCCCGCAGCTCGATGATCTGGTCACGCAGCACGGCAGCATACTCGTATTCCATCATCCGGGCAGCTTCCTTCATCTGCTTCTCCAGGCGGGCAATCTCCCGTTCCTTCTCCACCTTCGTCATCTTTACGCCGCTGCGGCCCTTCCGTTCGGCGGTGGGCGAAGAAATTTCGATCAGATCCCGGACAGACTTGATGACCGTCTTGGGAACGATGCCATGGGCCTTATTGTAGGCATCCTGGATCTCCCGGCGGCGGGCTGTTTCGTCCATGGCAGAGCGCATGGACGGCGTCACATGGTCGGCATACATGATGACCTTACCGTCAGCATTTCGGGCAGCACGGCCGATGGTCTGGATCAGACTGGTCTCACTTCTCAGGAAGCCTTCCTTGTCCGCATCCAGAATCGCCACCAGACTGACCTCCGGCAGATCAAGGCCTTCTCTTAAGAGGTTGATACCCACCAGCACATCGAATTTTGCCATGCGCAGATCCCGGATGATCTCCATCCGTTCCATGGCACCGATATCCGAGTGCATATAGCGCACCTTGATGCCTGCCTTTTGCAGATAGACCGTCAGGTCTTCCGCCATTTTCTTGGTTAGGGTCGTCACCAGGACCCGCTCATTCCGGGCCGTTCGGGCATTGATCTCTCCGATCAGATCGTCGATCTGACCGTCGATGGGGCGAACCTCCACCTCCGGGTCCAGCAGACCTGTGGGACGGATCACCTGTTCCACCGTCTGACCGGAGCGGGTGCGCTCATATTCCGCCGGTGTGGCCGACACATAGATCACCTGATTGATCTTGCTGTCAAACTCCGTAAAATTCAGAGGGCGGTTGTCGTAAGCAGAGGGCAGGCGGAAGCCGTAATTGACGAGGGCATCCTTCCGGCTGCGGTCACCGGCATACATGGCTCTGGTTTGGGGAAGGGTCACATGACTTTCGTCAATGAACATAAGGAAGTCATCCGGGAAATAATCCAGAAGCGTGGTAGGCGGTGTGCCGGGAGCACGGCCCTGGATCACCCGGGAATAGTTTTCAATACCGTTGCAGAAGCCGATCTCCGTCAGCATTTCCAGATCATAAGCCGTCCGCTGGGCGATACGCTGAGCTTCGATGAGCTTGTCATGTGCCCGGAAAAAGGCAACCTGCTCATCGCATTCCCGCTGGATCTCCAGCATGGCCCGGTGAAGCTTTTCCTTGGATGCCACATAATGGCTGGCAGGATAGATGGCCACATGATCCAAAAACCGTTCCGCCACGCCGGAAACCGCATTGATCTCGCTGATCCGATCCACCTCGTCACCGAAAAATTCTACCCGGATCGCCTTGCCGGACCAGTAGGCAGGGTAAATTTCCAGGGTATCTCCCCGGAGGCGGAACTTGTTACGGGAAAAGTCCAGATCGTTGCGCTCATAGCGGATCTCCGCCAGTTTGCGGAGCACATCGTCCAGAGGATATTCCTGTCCCACCCGAAGGGAAATCACCATGCTCTTATAATCGATGGGGTCACCCAGACCATACAGACAGCTGACAGAACTGACAACGATCACATCCCGACGCTCGAACAGTGCAGAAGTCGCACTGTGGCGCAGCCGGTCGATTTCTTCATTAACTGAGGAATCCTTTTCGATATAGGTATCCGTATGGGCAATATAGGCTTCCGGCTGATAATAATCGTAATAGGAAATAAAGTATTCCACCGCATTGTCCGGAAAAAACTCCCGGAACTCACTGCACAGCTGCGCTGCCAGCGTCTTGTTGTGGGCCAGCACCAGCGTGGGACGGTTCAGTTTTTCGATCACGGATGCCATGGTAAAGGTTTTGCCGGAGCCGGTAACACCCAGAAGCGTCTGCTCCCGCAGTCCCCAGTTGACACCGTTGACCAGCCCTTCAATCGCCTCCGGCTGATCGCCGGAAGGCCGGTATTCCGAAACCAGTTTGAATTTGTCCATAACGGTTCCTCCTATTTGCAAAGTACCGCATCCAATGCAGCTTTTCCCGCTCCACGGGTCTGTCTGACTTCCTGCAGCAGTGCCCGGTAGTAACTCTCTGCCGCCGGTTTCCGGGCCAGTGCCAAGCTTCTGCCTGCTTCCGTATAAAAACGGTCATACATTGTTTCCAGCTTATACTTATATTCCTGAAAGAATGAATCTGATCCGTCTACTGTTCCGTCAGATATTTCTCCATCCGGTGTTACCGAGTACAGTGGCGTGGATACATATCCCTGATACAAAAGTGTTCTGGCAATTCCCAGTGCCCCCGCCACATCCAGCTTATCCGCATCAAACAGGATCTTGGCTTCCAGGCTCTCCGGCTGGCTGTTTTCCCGGAAGCGATGGGTCTGAATGCAGGCCTTCACATGTCGGGAAAAGGATTCCGGATATCCATGACTGCGCAGAAATCCATAGGCTTTCTCTCCACCAATCTGTGCATGGCACAGTCCTGGATCTGCAAATTGTTCTTTCCTCCCAATATCATGCAGAAGGCAGGCACAAATCAGTACATCCCGGTCTACTTTTTCTTCCTTTTCCGCAAGCCAAAGTGCCGTATACAATACCCGATATACATGCTCCCGATCATGGGCACTGTCTTCCATGCAGCTGTGCATATAACATTCAACAGCTTCATATTGAACCCGATCCATAGTCTCCTCCTTACGGCAGCAAATAATCATCAAATCGGTAGCCGGACTGAACCATGGAAACATAGTCTCCATCCGCTACCACGATATGATCTGCCAGATGTACCTCCACGGCGTTGAGGGCTGCCGCGATCCGCCGGGTGGTCTGTACATCCTCCACCGAGGGTACTGCCACACCGCTGGGATGGTTATGGGCCAGGATCACTGTGGTCGCCTTCATGCCGATGGCAGTCTCCACGATCTTTCGGATGGAGATACCTGCGGAATTCACGCTTCCCTCCCCCACTTCCTTGCAGCCCAGAACCTTGCATTTGGCATCCAGACACAGTAAGAACACCGTTTCATTGCTGCGGCCAAAGAACCGGGGCACCAGATATGCTCCGCAGTCGTCCAGTGTCGTCAGAACCCGTGTCCGTTTGGCACAGTCTACCTGATAATACCGTGCCAGTTCCGTCACCAGCGCCAGCAGGGTTGCGGAATGGTCACTGATGCCGGGAACCTTTTTTAAATCCTCCACACCCGCTTCCAGCACCTGGGACAGGCTTCCGAAGGTATTCACAAGCGTATGAGCCAGTGGGTTCGTGTCCTTCTGGGGGATGGCATAGAACAGCAGCAGCTCCAGCGCCTGATATTCCGTAAAATTGTCAAGACCTTCCTTCAGGAATCGGTCTTTCAGTCGTTTCCGATGGTCTTTATGGATGGATTCTTGGGGCATATGATCACCTGATTTTTTTCGTCGTTTTTTGCCGTTAATTCTCTCTTGCTATTTTCCCGCTTACCCGGTAAAATAGGGGTATATGTCGAAACCCGCCGGGAAAGTTTTCTCCCATTCTGCACATCCTAGAACCGTAGGAGGATTCCATGGAAGCAAAAGAACGTCAAGCCGGGGTGCTGAACCTGCTGCTGCGCCCTGCTTTTTCTGTAAAGAACCATATTATTATAGAGGCCAATGATGCTGCAAAGGCATTTCTTCTCACCGAAGGTACGGATGTGCGCAGACTTCTGGCCACAGGCAGGGAGGAATATGAAGCCTTCCAAAGCGGCTGCCTCTACCTGAAGCTGTTCCTTTCTTCCCGAGGCTTTGGTGCCACCGTTGTGCGGTCGGAAGACCGGGACATTTTCCTGCTGGACCAGGAATCCGATGATGGCGAGCTTCAGGCCTTGGCCCTGGCCGCCGAAAACCTGCGAAATCCCCTGACCAGCATTATGATCAGCGCTCAGCGGCTGATGGCAGATGCCGAATCCCGGGAGCAGGCTGCCCGACTGAACCGGGGACTGCACCAAATGATGCGGATCATCGGCAATATGTCCGATGCCGGACGGTATGCCCATTCTTCCCGCCAGGAGCAGCGGAATCTTACCGAGGTTTTCCAGGAAATCTTTGAAAAAGCCCAGTCTGCAATATCCCATACCGGAATCACCATGACCTGTCAGTGTCTTTCCCAGGATCTTATCGGATTGTGTGACAGCGAACAGCTGGAGCGGGCAGTGCTGAATATGCTGTCCAACGCTGTGAAATTCACCCCTGCCGGAGGCTCCATCCACGCCAGTCTGACCCTGTGCGGCAAGATGCTGCGGCTGAGCATTACGGATACCGGCTCCGGCATTGCGGAAACCATCCGCAGCAGTGTCTTTTCCCGGTATCTGCGGCAGCCCGGAATTGAAGACAGCCGCTGCGGTCTGGGACTTGGCATGGTGCTCATTCGAAGCGCCGCTGCCAATCACGGCGGCACCGTATTGATCGATCAGCCCGACGGCAAAGGCACCCGGATTACCATGACCATTGCCATCCGGACGCAGGATGCTTCCACCCTGCGCTCCCCCATTATGCGGATCGATTATGCGGGAGAACAGGATCACAGTCTGATCGAGCTTTCCGAGTGTCTTCCCCTGCAGCTGTACGAAACAGAACCGTAATATCCTACCCGGCCTGAAGCTTCAGGCCGGGTCTTCGTTTACAAATAACTTCTGAGATACTGGCCGGTGTAGCTTTCTTCCACCTTCGCCACTTCCTCCGGGGTGCCTGCGGCTACCACATAACCGCCGCCGTCTCCCCCTTCCGGGCCAAGGTCGATGATGTGGTCTGCGGTTTTGATCACATCCAGATTATGCTCAATGACCAGTACCGTGTTGCCCGCATCCACCAGCCGCTGCAGCACTTCGATCAGCTTGTGCACATCCGCCGCGTGCAGGCCGGTGGTGGGTTCGTCCAGAATATAGATGGTCTTTCCGGTGGCCACTCTTGCCAGCTCCGTAGCCAGCTTCACACGCTGGGCTTCGCCGCCGGAAAGGGTGGTGCTGGACTGACCCAGCTTCACATAACCCAGGCCCACTTCCACCAGGGTCTGGGCTTTTCTGCGGATCTTGGGCAGATTCTCGAAGAATTCCACTGCTTCCTCCGCCGTCATGTCCAGCACCTGGGCAATGTTCTTTCCCTTGTACTGCACTTCCAGGGTCTCCCGGTTATACCGGGCACCCTTGCAGACTTCACAGGGTACATATACATCCGCCAGGAAATGCATCTCGATTTTCACAAGGCCATCGCCGCTGCAGGCTTCACAGCGGCCGCCCTTCACATTGAAAGAGAATCTGCCGGGGCCATAACCGCGGATCTTGGCATCATTGGTAGAGGCAAAGAGATCCCGGATATCGTTGAACAGACTGGTATAGGTGGCAGGATTGGAACGGGGCGTTCTGCCGATGGGACTCTGGTCAATGTCAATGACCTTATCCAGCTGCTCGATTCCCTCAATATACCGGCAGACACCGGGACGGGTGCGGGCATGGTTCAGACGGCCAAGCAGTGTCTTGTTCAGCACTTCGTTCACCAGACTGGACTTTCCGGAACCGGACACGCCGGTAACACAGGTCAGGGTACCCAGAGGGATGTCCACGTCCACATCCTTCAGATTGTTCTCCTTTGCGCCTTTAATGCGCAATACCTTTCCGTTTCCGCTCCGGCGGGAGGAAGGGACAGGAATCTTCTTAAAACCGGACAGATACTGTCCCGTCACGCTGCGTTCGCAGGCAATGATCTCTTCCAGTGAGCCGCTGGCAACGATCTCACCGCCCCGGCTTCCGGCGCCGGGACCCACATCCACGATGAAGTCCGCCGCACGCATGGTATCCTCGTCATGCTCTACAACGATCAGTGTATTGCCCAGATCCCGCAGCTGCTTCAATGTTCCCAACAGCTTATCGTTGTCCCGCTGATGCAGTCCGATGGAAGGTTCGTCCAGAATATACAGCACACCCATCAGGGAAGAACCGATCTGGGTAGCCAGGCGTATCCGCTGGCTTTCACCGCCGGACAGGGTGCCGGAGGCCCGGGATAGGGTCAGATAGCCCAGACCCACATCCATCAGGAACTGAAGCCGGGATCTGATCTCTTTCACGATCTGCTCAGCAACCAGAGCCATATTGCCCGTCAGCTTCAGATCATTCATAAACGCCAGTTCATCCCGGATGCTCATGCGGCAGAAATCCATGATGCCGATGCCGCCCACGGTGACAGCTCTGGCAATTTCCGATAGCCGGTCGCCGCCGCACTGGGGACAGGGGGCAGATGCCATGCATTCCTCCAGCTCCTTCCGGGCAGAATCCGACTGGGTCTCCCGGTAGCGGCGGGAAATATTATTCAAAATACCCTCAAAAGGCTGCTCCAGTACACCCATACCGTTGCCGCGGTTATAGGTCATGCGCAGCTTTTCTCCCTTGGTGCCATAGAGGATCACATCCTTAGCTTCCTCGGAAAGTGTCTCAAAGGGTGCTGTCAGGGAGAAGTGGTATTTCTGGGCCAGCGCTTCAAAATACATCCGGAATACGGAATCCGTCCGGGCGCTCTGCCAGCCGCTGGCCTGAATGGCACCCTCAAAAATCGACTTTGTCTTATCGGGGATCACCATGTCCACGTCCGCCACCAGCCGGAAACCCAGACCGGTGCAGCTGGGGCATGCGCCGCTGGGGTTGTTGAAGGAGAACATCCGGGGTTCCAGCTCTGTCATGCTGATTCCGCAGTCATCGCAGGCATAATTCTGGGAGAAATTCAGCTCCTCCCCTGTTTTGGGCAGTTCTATGGTCACCAGGCCATCGGAATGGGAGCAGGCCGTTTCAATGGAATCCGTCAGACGGCGGCGCAGCCCTTCCTTCAGCACCAGACGGTCAACCACCAGGTCGATGTTGTGCTTCTTATTCTTCTCGCACTTGATTTCTTCCGTCAGGTCGTATAAAATGCCGTCCACCCGGACACGGGCAAAGCCGGATTTTTTTGCATCCTCAAAAACCTTCTTATGCTCGCCCTTCTTACCCCGGACAATGGGAGACAGGACGATAAACCGGGTACCCTCGCCCAACGCTTCCACCCGGTCAACAATCTGGTCGATGGTCTGACGGTTGATCTCTCTGCCGCACTTGGGACAATGGGGAACACCCACTCTGGCCCACAGCAGACGCAGGTAATCGTAAATTTCCGTCACCGTACCCACGGTAGAACGGGGGTTCTTGGAAGTCGTTTTCTGGTCAATGGAAATGGCAGGAGACAGACCATCGATGGAATCCACATCGGGCTTATCCATCTGCCCCAAAAACTGCCGGGCATAGGAGCTCAGACTCTCCACATACCGCCGCTGACCCTCGGCATAAATGGTATCAAAGGCCAGACTGGACTTACCGGAACCGGAAAGGCCCGTAAAGACCACCAGCTTGTCTCTGGGAATGGTCAGATCCACATTTTTCAGGTTGTTTTCCCTTGCACCCTGAATGATGATTTTATCGTTCATAGTCAAACTCCTGATTCTACGATTCGTTGAAAAGGTAATATCGGCCGGCCTCTACCAGGATTTCGTCCCCGATCTTCCAATAAGGCATTCCAACGGTTCCAAAATTCGCCTGGCCGTCTTTCTCCGGATAATCAGCTGCATCAAGGATTTCCGTAATGACCCCATCCGGCGTGGACTCCGGCGGGGACTCCATGCTTCCGCAAACCACATACCGGGTACCATCCACCATAATCCGCAGAGGCTGTACGTTATTGACCCGGCTAAGCATGCGATACCGGTATCCGGCAAACAGCCCCAGGCACAATGCAAGCATCACCAGAAGGCAGAGCAATCCCTTCTTTTTCATCCCGATTTCACCTCCGGCAAATCCGAAAAACAGCAAATTCTGTACCCATTATTATACCACACAATCAAAAATCACACAATACCTATTTCAAACAAAATTTCGTTTTCCTGACAGAAACCCCTTCTGATTTCTCCTTATTTTTGTACCTTCTTGATATTGCTTTTTCTCTCTTCAAAATGGTATAATACTGAAATAAAATGCGTAAATATGGCCTATAGGAGATTTACTATGTTTAAAAAGGCAGCAAATGAAAACTGGCTCATCGTGGGCCTCGGCAATCCCGGACGGGAGTACGAAAAGACCCGTCACAACTGCGGCTTCCGGGCGCTGGATCTTCTGGCAGAGCAGCTGGGCTGCAAGGCTGACAAGCTGAAATTCCAGGGACTGTATACCCAGGTCAGTTACAACGGCACCAAGGTTTTCCTGTTAAAGCCCCAGACCTATATGAACCTGTCCGGACGAAGCGTACTGCAGCTGTCCGCCTACTTCAATATTCCGCCCCAGCGGATCATTGTCATGTTCGATGATATTTCCCTGGAGCCGGGCCGGCTTCGCATCCGGGCCAACGGTTCTGCCGGCGGTCACAACGGCATCAAGTCCATCATCCAGGAGGTAGGCTCCCAGGAGTTCCCCCGGGTGAAGATCGGTGTGGGTGCCAAGCCCAACCCCAACTATGACCTGGCCGACTGGGTGCTTTCCACCTTCTCTGCCAATGAAGAAAAAGCCCTGTCCGTGGCTCTGGACAACGCCGCAAAAGCAGCCCTTGCCATCATCGACCATGGCATTCCGGAGGCAGCCAACCGCTTTAACGGCAGCCATCCCTAAGTAAACAGTCGAAAAACACGGAAAGGGGGGTATAATCCCACTTTCCGCGTTGCCACGTTCAAGCATTTTTTATTTTTGTAATTTGGAGGTACTTCTATGGAACAACTCCTCTCTCTGTTAAAAACCATTCCCGAATATCCCGCCATGCTGAAGGCGCTCCATGCCGGGCAGAGCATCGCTGTCACCGGTATCGGACAGATCAACCGCAGCCATATGCTTGCCGGTCTGCACAGGGAAATCCTGCGCCCCATGGTGCTTTTGTGCCAGGACGATATGGCGGCCCGCCGCTTGCAGGAGGAGCTGAAAGGCTTCCTTGGTGTTTCCGCTCCCATCCTGCCGGGCCGTGACCTGACCATGTATGATGCTGCTGTGGTTTCCCGGGCCTGGGAACAGAAGCGTCTGCGTCAGCTCTACGACCTGGCTATGGGCAAAACGCCCCTTCAGATCCTGACCTGGGAATCTATGTCTCAGCGCACCATGCCAAAGGCGGTGCTGATGGAAGCTGCCTTTACGCTGGAAGTGGGACAGGAATACCCCATCGATGCGCTCGTACAAAAACTCACTGCTGCAGGCTACAGCCGCTGCGGCATGGTGGAGGGCTCCGGTCAGTTTGCGTTGCGCGGCGGCATTATCGATATCTTCTCTCCTGCCGCCGATCAGCCGATCCGCGCAGAATTCTTCGGTGACGAACTGGACACCATGGGCTATTTCGATCCCCAGACCCAGCGGCGGAACGAAAACATTGAATCCGTTACCATCCTGCCCGTAGGCGAGACCCAGCCCAGCCTGCATCCCAAGGGAATTTCCGGTCTGTGCAAGGATATCACCAATCTGATTTCCCGGCAGAAACGCAGAAAGAACATCAACGAGCTGCTGGTCGCTACTCTGACAAAAGACCTGGAAAAATATGAAAACGGTCTGAGCAATCCCGCCTCCGACCGGTATATGGCCCTGATCTATCCCCAGATGGCCACCGCTATGGATTATGTGCCCGCAGATGCCCTGATCGTCATCTGCGACCATGCCAGCCTCCGCCGCAGTGCCAATGCCCGGTCAGATGAAATGGGCATGCAGCTGGACAGCATGCTCCAGGCCGGTCTGGTGGCCGGAGAACTGTGCGACTATGTGTGCCAGTGGGAGGATTTCTGCGCAGAATTAAAGGACCGCACAGCGGTTTACTTCGATGCCTTCGGCGGCACCTCTTATCCGGAGGATTGCCCCCCGAAGCACCTGTTCCCCCTGACAGCCAAGCAGCTTCCCGGCTACGGCGGCAATCTGGATACCGCCGCATCTGACCTTGCCCACTACCGGAAGCAGGAATTCGGTTCTCTGGTGCTCTGCGGCTCCCGCCGCCGTGCGGAGATGCTCCAGGAAATGCTCAGCGCCAAGGGACTGTCCGCCTTTATCTGCATTCCTCTGACCACGCTGCCCAAGCCGGGACAGATTCTGCTGTCCGAAGGAACCCTGCCCTTCGGTATGGAATATCCCCTGTCCAGGCTGGCCATTCTCACCGAAGGCCAGCTGATCGCCCGGTCTGAGCCCAAGAAAAAAGCCCCGAAGAAAACCGGCTCCACCAACCGGCAGAAGCTGAACTCCTTCACCGATCTGACCCCCGGTGATCTGGTTGTCCACGAGAATTACGGCATCGGCCGGTTCGTTGCCATGGAGCAGATCAAGGTGGACAATGCCGTCAAGGACTATATCAAGATCGCCTATCAGGGCAGCGACACCCTGTTCGTTCCTGCCACTCAGCTGGATATGGTCAGCAAATACATCGGCGGAGGCGGCGAGGATACCAATGTCCGTCTGAACAAAATCGGTTCCGATGCCTGGCAGAAAACCAAAGCCAAAGCCCGGAAGGCTGCCAAGGATATGGCAGGCGAGCTGATTCAGCTGTATGCCGCCCGGAAACGGCAGCCCGGCTTTGCCTTTGCCGCGGATGCCCCCTGGCAGAAGGAATTTGAGGATAATTTCCCCTACCCGGAAACCGACGACCAGCTGCGCTGCATCGCCGATATCAAGCACGACATGGAAGCCCCCACGCCTATGGATCGTCTGCTCTGCGGCGATGTGGGCTTTGGCAAAACCGAGGTTGCTCTGCGCGCCGTCATGAAGGCCGTTATGGACGGCAAACAGGTTGCGATCCTGGTTCCCACCACAGTCCTGGCCCAGCAGCACTATACCACCGCCGTGGCCCGGTTCCGGGGCTTCCCCGTAAATATCGATGTGCTCAGCCGCTTCCGCAGCCCAAAGCTGCAGCAGCAGACCCTGCGCAATCTGGCAGCTGGCAGTGTGGATCTGATCATCGGCACTCACAAGCTCCTGCAGAAAAGTGTCCAGTTCAAGGATCTGGGCCTGCTGATCATTGACGAGGAGCAGCGCTTTGGTGTCAGCCACAAGGAGCGTCTGAAAGAAATGTCCAAGGGCATCGATGTGCTGACTCTGTCTGCAACACCCATCCCCAGAACCCTGAACATGGCCCTGTCCGGCATCCGGGATATGTCTACCATTGAAGAGCCTCCGGCCGACCGGTATCCCGTCCAGACCTTTGTTATGGAGCACAACAATGCCATCATTGATGATGCCATCCGCCGGGAAGTAGAGCGGGGCGGCCAGGTCTATTACCTGCACAACCGCACGGAAACCATCGATCAGTGCGCCTCTGCCCTGGTGCGGCGGATTCCCGGTCTGCGGGTGGGCGTTGCCCACGGTCAGATGGGTGAAGAAGCTTTGGGTGATGTGATGCAGGCCATGACAGAGGGAGAAATCCAGGTGCTGGTGTGCACCACCATCATTGAGACCGGTCTGGATATCCCCAATGCCAACACTCTGATTATTGAAAATGCCGACCGGTTCGGCCTGAGCCAGCTGCACCAGCTTCGGGGCCGGGTAGGCCGCTCCACACGGCATGCCTACGCCTACTTCACCTACCGTCCCGACAAGAATCTGACGGAGATCGCGGAAAAACGGCTGTCCGCCATCCGGGACTTCGCGGAATTCGGCTCCGGCTTCAAGATCGCTATGCGCGACCTGGAGATCCGGGGTGCCGGCAATCTGCTGGGCGCAGAGCAGTCCGGCCACATGATGAGCGTGGGCTATGACATGTATCTGAAGCTTCTGGACGAAGCTGTTCTGGAGGAGCAGGGACAGGCACCCAAGGCCCCCGATTGTACGGCCGACCTGAACGTTACCGCCAACGTAGACAAGCAGTATGTTGTCCGCGGTGAGGAGCGTATGGATCTGTACCGCCGGATGGCAGCCATCCGCTCTCAGGAGGATGCCGATGATCTGCTGGATGAAATTGTGGACCGCTACGGCGAACCGCCCAAGGGCGTGCTGAATCTCATCGATATCGCCCTGCTGCGTGCCAAGGCAAGAGAGGTCGGCATCAAGGACATCCGCCAGAAGGGCAGCGATGTGCTCTTCACCCTGGTGAATCTGAATTTCGATGCCGTTGGCGCGCTGTGTGCCGACCCGGATTACAAAGCCCGCGTCACCTTCCTGGCCAATGCCAAGGAGCCTACTCTGCGGCTGAATCTGTCCCGGGGTGTGGACAGTCTGAAGCAGAGCAAGGTATTTATCGACCGTTACCGGAATTTCTGCTCTGTTTCCTAAAAACAGAAAAACGGCGGCCTGATATCGGACCACCTCAGACTGCAGAAAAAGGCTTCGCAGAATTTGCCGCGGCAGCGGCAAACCCATTTCAATCATTTTTGGCCGCGGCGCACCCCAGGGTGGCTTCTCTTGCCCTTTCAGGGCAATTCACCTTCTGTACGTGGACAAAAATACATCTCAGGCTGCAAGTGTGGAATTTGTTCGCCATCGGTGAACAAATTATGCACGCAGCAGCCTGCAAAATACTGGCGGAAAGCCCCGAAGGAGATTTTCGACACGCTGCGGCGGCCTGAGATCAGGCCGCCCTGCCGGAACACCGCAAATGTTAAGAAATTATTAGGATCATTGCTTTTTTAGCCAAATGTGATATAATACCTTAAACTTTTTCCCAGAACTGGAGGTTATATTCATGGCACAGGGAAAATTCTCCAACCCCCGCCCCCATCGGGATGAGGAGCGCCAGATCGAACAGGCCTTCCGCCAGATCACCGGGCAGGAACCGGCCGGCGCTCCCAAAAAACCTGCGCTGAACGAGGATGCGCAGATCGAGGAAACCATTCGCCAGATCCAGTCTGAGCAGGTGACCCCTCAGCCCAGACGCTACAGCCCTACCGTTCCCGATCCGCAGCTGGATCACACCCTGATCCCCGACAATGTGGATGATTTTTTCCGCTCCGCCTCCCCTCTGTCCGAGGAAGAGCGTTATGAGGCAGAGCCGGATACCATTGATAAGATCGCCGCATTCTTCGGAAAAGCCGCCGATTACTGCAAAAAGAACCAAAAGGTCGTTATGGTCAGCCTTTGCGCCGTGGCCATGGTGCTGATTTTGGCCTTTATCGGTGTGTTTTTCCTCAGCGGCGTTGATCCCCACGATGGAAAAATCCTGGACAATGTGATGATCGCAGACATCTCCGTAGGCGGCATGACCAAAACCGAAGCGGTTTCCGCCCTGAAAAACGCAGCGCAAAGCAGTTATTCCTCCGATATGGTCATCGACCTGTCCGGTGTGGAGCTGCGGCTGACCGCAAAGGACACCGGTGCAAAGCTGGATGCCAAAGCCGCCGTAGATGCCGCCTTCGATTACGGCCGTACCGGCACCAAGGAGGAACAGGAGCAGGCCGCTTCCAGCCGGGAGCCTTACGTCATCGGTCTGCTGCCCTACTTAAATCTGGATACCGACTATATCAAGGAATTCCTGACCTCCTATGCCGAGGATTCCGGCAGCACCCTGACCCAGCCCACCTACGGCCTGGAAGGCGCAGAGCCGGAGCTGTCCGCTGACAAATTCGATGAAGATGCCCCCACCCAGACCCTGGTGATCACCATGGGCACCCCCGGTGTCGGCTTTGATGTAAACGAAGTATACGAGGATGTCCTGGATGCCTACAGTCTGCGCATTTTCCTGGTGGAGGTGCAGACCGTAGAGGAAATTCAGGAACCCGATCCTGTGGATCTGGAAGCCATCTATGAAGAATTCTATATCGAGCCCAAGGATGCCACAGTAAATATGCAGACCTTCGAAGCGGTGCCCGGCTCCTACGGCTATGGCTTCGATCTGGAGGAAGCACAAAAGCTGATCGACAAGGCGGAATACGGCGAGGAAGTCCGGATTCCCATGGAGTACATCGAACCGGAGCTTCCGGATGCGGATGCCTTCTTCCGGGATACCTTGGGTGAAGCCCAGACCAAGGCAACCGGCAACAGCAGCCGCAACGCCAACCTGACAAAGGCCTGCGAAGCCATCCACGAAACCGTCCTGAATCCCGGCGAAGTCTTCTCCTTTGCAGATACGCTGGGCAAGCTTACCTCTGCCAAGGGCTATCAGACCGCCCAGGAAGATCCCGGTGTCGAGGAAGCCATCGGCGGCGGTGTCAGTCAGGTTTCCTCCACGCTGTACTGCGCAGCCCTGTCTGCCGATCTGGAGATCGTATCCCGGGCCAACCATGGCTACATGCCCAGCTTCGCAGAGCGCGGCTTTGATGCCACCACCGGTTTGAAGATCAAAAATACCACCGGCTTCCCCATCCGTATCGAGGCAGAGCTTTCCGGCGGCTATGTAAAGGTACAGATCATCGGCACCGAGGAGCGTGACAATTATGTCATGCTGGAATACACCATGGCCGGTACCTACAAGCCGGAAACGGAATACAAGGAATTCGAATACAACAACAAGGAAGGCTACAAGGACGGCGATGTCATTGAAGAGGGCCGCACCGGTTACGCAGTGAAGACCTACAAGGTCCGCTACGACAGCAGAACCGGCAATGAAATCTCCCGGGATTTCATCACCACCTCTCAGTATCCCACCCTGAACAAAATCGTCGCCTTTGTCAAACCGGAGCCCACGGAGGCACCTGCCACCGAGGCCACAGAACCGCCCACAGAGGCTACCAAGCCAACGGAAGCCCAGAAGCCCACCGAGCCTTCCAAGCCCGCAGAAACGCTGCCTCCGGAGACAGTGCCGCCCACGGAGCCCGCTGTGCAGCCTACTCAGCCGCCTACGGTTCCTCCTACGGAAGCCCCCACCGTACCCCAGACCGATGCACCTGCTCAGGAGAGCCCGGTCGAAAATCCTGTGTCGGACCCGGAGCCTGCACCTGCCGCACTGGAAGAACCACAGGAAACCGCAGCCGCTGCATAACAGCAAAAGGACGTGCAACCACATCGGATTGCACGTCCTGTTTTTTTATACGCGTTTTATCCGGCTGCAGAAATGCAGCTAAGCGGATTTCGCCGCAAAAAACAAAGTCAATACGTTTTTTACCGCTGTAAGCGGTGTGCCACGTTCGTGGCACGATAAAATGGGCTTTGGCCATTTTATCAGGAATTGGGATTATTTCGCCCAGATATCCAGGTGATAATCGATCACACCGGCTTCCGTGTTTTCAATGTTGATCTCGTAGCTCAAGTCAATGACACCGCCGTCAGGCACAATGTCATAGAATACGCTGGTGGCCTTCACAGTCAGCATCAGTGCACCGAAGGGCATCTGGTACAGAGAATCATGGGCAATTCCCTGCTCGAATACCATTTGTGATTTCAGCGCGCCGGTTCGGATCAGGGTGACCTTGCCGGGTTCCACGCGGAAGGTGGTGGTTACACCCTCAAGGCCCGTCAGTGCGCTTTCCTCGTAGCTGATATCCCAGCCGCCTTTTGTGAATTCCATAGTGCCTTCTGTCACCAGTTCGATGATTTCCGGCTCCTGCTCCGGGTACTGCTGGCGGCCCCGGATGCTGAGGTTTACGGTTTTCTTCATGCAAAAGCCTCCATAGCCAGGCGCAGCAGCTCATCGATCAGCTGCGTATAGGGAATGCCGCTGGCATCAAACAGCTTGGGATACATGGAAATGGAGGTAAAGCCCGGCAGGGTATTGATCTCGTTGAAGACCACGCGGTTTTCCTCATACGTCACGAAGAAATCCACACGGCTCAAGCCCTGGCAGCCGATGGCGCTGTATACCTTTACCGCCTCCTCGCGGACGATTTCCTGCACATCCTCCGGAATCCGGGCAGGAATGTAGGCCGTGGAGGTATCGGTGATATATTTGGCATCATAATCATAGAAATCCGCACCGGAATCGATCTCGCCGCAGATGGAAGCCACAGGATTTCCGTTACCCATGACAGCGACCTCGATCTCCCGGCCATGGATGAATTCCTCGACCAGAATCTTCTTGTCGAATTTGGCCGCGTTCACCAGTGCCGCCTTCAGTGCATCCCGGTCAGCGGCCTTGGAAACGCCTACGGAAGAACCGGTGCCGGCAGGCTTGACGAACATAGGATAGCGGAACCGCAGCTCCAGGGTATCCAGGGTATTTTCCATGCGGTTTTCCAGCTCACTGCGGCGTACCAGCTGCCAGGCAGCCTGAGGTACACCCGCATGGTCCACCACCAGCTTGGTCAGGGTCTTATCCATGGAGACCGCAGACGCGGCCACATGGGGGCCCACATAGGGAATGCCGGCCATCTGCAGCAGACCCTGCATGGCGCCGTCCTCGCCGTTTTCTCCATGGAGAACCGGGAAGACCACATCGATCTGCTGGCGCACGACACTGTCGCCTTCAAAGCTCAGAAGTCCCTGACCCCGCACGGGAGAAATGGCACAGGGGCGGTTATCCGGATGCTCCTTCCAGGTGCCCAGGGGCAGCATGGAAGTATCTTCACCACCAAAGAGAATCCACTGACCTTCCTTGGTGATGCCAACAGGAAATACATCGTATTTTTCCCGGTCAATATTATTCAAAACCGATTCGGCAGAACGCAGGGAAACCTCATGCTCCGGGCTGATGCCGCCAAACAGGATACAAACGCTTACTTTTTTCACGTTATCGCCTCATTTTTATAGTTTTTACAATTTCCGTCTGGAAATCTGAAAAAGCCGTGCTATAATAATCAAAATCAAGTCAGGAGGAAAACCGCCATGAAGATCGAACTGACCAACAAGGAATTCCGCCGCCTGCTGGATCTTGTGTACATCGGAAACTGGGTGCTGAACTCTACACGGGGCAATGACCGCTTTCAGGATTATGATAACCTGGAAAGCAAGATTTTCGCCCTGTCCCCTGCCCTGTCGGAACCCTGGAACGGAACCATCGTTCCTTCCCGGGCCTATGCCGAGGGCGGAATCCACGAAGCCATTGCCTATTATGAAGACAATGTTTTCTATGAGATCCTGGCAGAAGAGCTTTCCCGCCGGGATATGGACTATCCGGAAATCACCGAAGAAAACTACGAGGAAATCACCGGCAGAATGCAGCAGTATATGGAAATTTTCCAAACCTCAGGCGTAGATCACCTGGTTCTGGAAGAATAAGGAACTGTGCCGGGAAACCGGCACAGTTTCAGACTGTCAAAAAGCCTCGCAGAGTTTTCCGCGCAAGCGGAAAATAGAGTGAAAAACATTTTCTGCCGGGGCGTGTACCTGGCAGAAAATACTGCTCAGGCTGCAAGTGTGGAATTTTTGCGCCATAGGCGAAAAAATTATGTGCGCAGCAGACTGCAAAAACTGGCGGAAAAGCCCGAAGGGTTTTTTCGACAAGCTCGAACTGTGCCGGAAAACCGGCACAGTTTTTCTTTACTCACTAAGCAGTGCCTCACCGGCACGGAAAATATCGCCTGCGCCCATGGTGATTACCACATCGCCGGGGCGGACATTCTCCCGCAGGAAAGCGGTAACCTCCGGCAGGGTCTCGCAGAATACGGAGCCGGGCACCTGTTCGGCAACATGTGCCGAAGAAATACCAATGGTATTGCGCTCACGGGCCGCATAAATCTCTGCCAGGACCACCACATCGGGCTTTTTCAGCTGCTCCACAAAATCGTCGAACAACGCATTGGTACGGGTGTAGGTATGGGGCTGGAAAGCAAGCACCAGACGGCGGCCGGGCATGGAGTCCCGGACAGCCAGGATGGTTGCCGCCAGTTCATCGGGATGGTGAGCATAGTCATCATACACATCTGCTCCATTGAACTGTCCCTTATATTCCATCCGGCGGCCTGCGCCATGGAAGGATTCCAAACCATGGGAGACAGCCTCACCGGGAATTCCCATCATCCAGGCAGCTGCCGCAGCTGCCAGACCGTTGAGGGCGTTGTGCTTGCCCAGAACACCCATATCCAGATGGCAATAGAATTCGCCGTCACAGATCACATCGAAATGCCGCCAGTCCGGGCACATATTTGCCGCGTGGATCCGGTTTTGGCTGCCCAGACCGAAGGAAACATAATCAATTCCCTGCATGGCCTGAACGGTGTGTTCATCATCGCCGTTGGCAACCACACCAAAGGTAGCCAACTCGGCAAATTTATGGAAGGACTTCTGAATATCCGCCAGATCCTTGAAATAATCCAGGTGATCTGCTTCCACATTCAGCACCACAGCCAGCGTGGGGAAGAAGTTCAGGAAGGAATCGCAGTATTCGCAGCTTTCCAGCAGAATGGTGTCGCCATGACCAACACGGTGGCTGGCATGCAGCAGCGGCAGATAGCCGCCGATCATGACGGTGGGGTCCAGATTTGCCTCCATCAGAATGTGGGTCATCATGGAGGTGGTGGTAGTCTTGCCGTGGGTGCCGGAAATGCAGACAGCATTTTTATAGGACTTCATGATCTCACCCCAGGCCTGAGCACGCTCAAACACAGGAATACCGGCTGCCCGGGCAGCTGCAATTTCCGGATTGTCATTGTGGGCAGCAGCCGTGCGGATAATGCACTCAGCCCCTTCAATATTTTCCGCATGGTGGCCGATGGCAACCGGGATGCCCTGGCATTCCAGCTCTTCGGTACCGGCAGATGCACTCATATCGGAACCCGTGACAGTCATACCCATGCCTTTGAGCACCAGGCCCAGAGGCCGCATGGAAACACCGCCGATGCCGACCAGATGCACATGGCGGCCGGGTGTCAGAAATTTGGCAATTTTCTTATTCTTAAACATAAATGACAAATCCCCCGCTAGGATAATTGTTTGCATAACCTGAGACATTATACAACATTCCGGAAGGATTTACAACAACAAAAAATGTCAAAGGGTATCTTTTTCGTTCCTATTTGATATTTTTCCGCACGGAATCGGTACAAACAAAACAAAAGGACAGATTTCATACGAAACCTGTCCCTTTTGAGAAACTGTTATGCGTTGCGGAAGCGGGCCAGGAAATCCTGGGTCTCCTTCTTCTGGGGATTGCCGAAGACATCCTCCGGAGTACCCTCTTCGCAGATAACGCCCTCGCTCATATATACCACCCGTGTACTGACATCCCGTGCAAACGCCATCTCATGGGTGACCACCAGCATGGTCATGCCTTCCTGAGCCAGCCCCTGCATAACAGCCAGAACTTCGCCGACCATTTCCGGGTCCAGCGCAGAGGTGGGCTCGTCAAACAGCAGCACCTCCGGGTCCATCGCCAGAGCACGGGCGATGGCCACGCGCTGCTTCTGACCGCCGGAGATCTGCCGGGGCTTTGCATTGATATAGGGTGCCATGCCGACCTTTTCCAGGTAATACATGGCATGCCGGCGGGCTTCCTCCCGGTTCTTCTTCAGCACCTTCACCTGACCGACAATGCAGTTTTCCAACACGGTCATGTTGTTGAACAGATTGAAGGACTGGAACACCATGCCCACCCGGGAACGGTAGGCCGCCGCATTGAAGCCGCGGCGCACCACATTCTCCCCGTGGTACAAAATCTCACCGGAGCTGGGATTTTCCAGCAGGTTGATGCAGCGCAGAAGCGTGGATTTGCCGGAGCCGGATGCACCGATAATACTGGTCACATCGCCCTTTTTGACGGTGAAATCGATATCCCGGAGAACCTCATGGGTGCCGAAGGATTTGGACAGGTGATTTACCTGCAGAATCATTTCTTCCATATCAGCGGTCTCCTTTCGGTCTTCCGAACTTCAGTTCCTGGCGCTTGCGTTCCCGCTTTTCCTCAGCCAGCTGCTTATGAGGATCAAATTCCTTGTTCCGCTCGTCAAAGGGCGTCTTCCGGCTGGGGTGGCTGTAGGTGCCGGCGCTCATTGCCAGGGAATCCTCACTGACCAGCTCGTAATTGTCATCGCCGTCCAGCCACTTCTCCAGCCATCTCAGTCCGAAGGAAGCCAGCAGGGTCAGCGTCAGATAGCCCACCATTTCAATCACGGCAGAGGGGAAGTACAGCAGATTGACGCCCACGATGTTTCTGTGGGTGGCAAAGAACTCCACAAAGCCGATGACGAACATGACGGAAGTATCCTTAATGTTAATGATAAAGTTGTTGCCGATCTGGGGAATGATATTGCGCAGCGCCTGAGGCATGATCACGTTCACCATGGTCTGCACATGGGTCATGCCAATGGCCTTCGCGCCTTCGGTCTGACCGGGATCAATGGAAATAATACCGCCGCGGACGGATTCCGCCATATAGGCACCGGTATTGATGGAAACGACCAGCAGCGCAGCTGCCCAGATGCCGCCCATGCCCTTAAAGGCAACCGCGCCGTCAGTGAAGTAAGGCAGGCCATAGAAGATGAACACGGCCTGCAGCACCATGGGCGTTCCGCGGAAAACTTCCACATAAACACGGATCAGTACCCGCAGCAGCTTCAGGAAGAAGCGTTTGACGGGGTGATCATTCTTGGTATAGGGGATGGTGTTGAGAACACCGCAGATCAGGCCAATCAGGCAGCCCGCCAGAGTTGCAGCCACCGCCAGGATCAGGGTATTCTGAATACCGGTAACATAAGCGCCGGAATAATTCGCCCAGAGCTTACCGATATCTGTTACAAGCTTTGCAAGCTTATCCATGCTCAAGTTCCTTCCGATTCATTATAGTATGCAGTCTGACCGGGCTGCCAATTCCGGCAGTCCGGTCAGGTTTTTATTCTGAATTCGCTCTTTAGATTTCAGGCTGAACAGAGATGGCCTCGTTCATGATGTTGTTGAAGTCGTCAACGTTCATCTCATTCAGGACAGCGTTCATGGCATCCAGCAGGAAGGTGTTGCCCTTGACCACGGAGATACCGATGTTGATCTCACCCTCGTCAACCTCGAAGTTATCCTCGGAACCGGTGAAGTCCAGGATCACCAGGTTGTCATAGGTTGCGCAGGCACCCATAGCGGTGGGCATATCGGTGCAGATATAGTCAACAGTGCCGGAGGTAACAGCCATGATCATGGCAGGAGCAGTCTCGGAAGCGGGCATCAGGTCAGCGCCCTCGATCTGAGGCAGGCAGGAATCGTACCAGATGGTACCGGTCTGTGCGGTGCAGGCACCGGACAGCTGGGAGATACCGGTGGCAGAAGCCAGGGCGTTGTCAGCCTGGGTGACGCAGACGATGGAGGCGTAGAAATAGGGGCCGGCCATGTCAACTTCCTGCATACGGGTTTCGGTCATGGACTGACCGGCGATAACGGCATCCAGCTGACCAGCATTCAGAGCGGGCACCAGGCCGTCCCAGCCGATGGCCATAACTTCCAGCTCCCAGCCGTTGGCTTCGCAGATCTTCTTTGCGATCATAACGTCATAGCCATTGGCATAAGCGCCGGGGTTGTTGGCAATGGGAACAGCACCGTTGCTGTCGTCCATCTGGGTCCAGTTGTAGGGAGCGTAAGCGCACTCCATGCCGACGGTCAGAACGCCGTCTTCCACGCCGGTGATCACAGCAGCAGCCTCAGTCTGAGCAGGTGCAGCTTCGGTCTCAGCAGGAGCAGCTTCGTTTGCGGAACCGCCGCAGGCGGTCAGGCTCAGCAGCATGGTCAGAGCCAGCAGCAGGCTCAGCAGTCTTGTGTTTCTTCTCATTTTTCTCATTTCCTTTCTGGTTTTATAAACAAAAAACCGCGAATCCCGGAGAAACTCCAACATTCACGGCAAAGGGCAAATAAGATCCAAAGCAAAGAATGATAGCACTCCACGAAATGTGACAGTCCGCAGGATATTTTCCATACGTCCCAGAACAGAAAACCCGGGCAGTTTTCTGAACTTCGGCAGGGTACCCTTTCTCTTTGCCGGAAACCCGTCCTTGGATGGCAAAGATATTCATGCACACCGCGCCTCTATCGATCCACAGTTTTAAGTTATGCGGAAAGTATATCACCGCGCTAAAGTGCTGTCAATACTTTTTTATTGGGAATTCATATTCCTTTCACATTTTAGGCACATTTACAAAATAGCCTGCCCAAAATCGGGCAGGCTATGGTAATTATTCCCCTACTGCCTTATTGGTCAGCATGGTCTTTGTCAGCTTCAGCATATCCGCTTTTCCCATGCGGATGTCTCCCTCGCCCAGGCGCAGGACCTTGTCCTGACCCCTGTTCATGGGCAGCCAGGCCGTTAAACCGGCACCGTTGGGGTCACCGAATTTGCAGAAGTTTGTCAGATAATCCGTCATCCGGCAGCTCAGTTCCTGGTCTTTCTTCGTCATAGGCCGCCAGCAGTTGTCCAGTGTGCCGAACCAGTACCACAGATCGCTGGAATGCCAGGCACCATTGTCATCGCCGGGCAGCCGGCGGTCAAAGAACCAGGCATAGCTGTTTTTCTCCTGGGCTGCACACCAGGACTTTGCCATCTGGTAGATCACGGGAGGCATCACATCCTCACTGGTGGAGCCCGCCATATAGGGGATCTTCCGGTGCTGGCCTGCCTTCAGGATCTCCGTACCGGTGCCAACCACCAGACGGCCGTCCAGACAGGGAGAACAATTACCGCCCTTAACGGTCTTTTTCAGATTCTGCCAGGTAGAGAACAGCGTCTGCACCGGAAGGGCACGGAACTGTTCCAGCGTTTTGCAGCCGGTTGCATCCATCACAGCATGCCAGAAATCATAGCTTTTCTCCGGCTGTGTCGCAGGCATCAGTTTGCTGACACCGCCGCCGCTGGACATGACTGCCTTTTGGAACAGACCGGCAGACAGGGGGCTGAGGCAGTGCTGCTGCACGCTCATGGCACCGGCGCTCTGCCCCATAATGGTGATGTTCTCCGGATCGCCGCCAAAGGAAGCAATGTTATCCCGCACCCAGGTAATGGCAGCCAGCTGGTCGTACAGACCATAATTGCCGGTGGCTCCGGCCTCCTGCTTCAGCTCCGGCAGGCAGGCAAAGCCCAGCGGCCCCAAACGGTAATTCAGGGTGACACCGACCACACCCTTAGCAGGCCAGACAGGGCCGTCAAAATGCTTCTCATGGCCGCATCCTCCGGTAAAGCCGCCGCCGTGGATATAGACCAGAACAGGCAGCTTCTCCCCTTCCCCCACCGTATCCGGAGCAAATACATTCAGGAACAGGCAGTCCTCGCTGTAGGTGTATGTCTCACCCCTGCGGAACTCATTGAAATAGAATGCTTTTTCCGTTACCTCTTCCTCATTGTAAAAGGCACGGGGCTGGTAGGAACAGTTTCCATACTGTGTCGCATCATAGACGCCGTCCCAGGACGTTACCAAAACAGGGTATTCCCACCGTCCGGCCGTGGCATAGCGAATACCCTTATAGGCAGCCGTTCCGGGAACCCGGCCCGGACAGCCCTGCAGTTCACCGCAGGGCGTTTTTACGATATAATCCATGCGTTATCTCCTTTCATAGGAATTCTTGGTAAAATGGCAGCAGTTTGCTTTCACGACCCGATAAAGCAGCTTTCCGTCTGCCTATAGGATGATGATACCATCAAAGAATCATACAGGCAATCCAATTTGGAAATATTTCAAAAAAGAACGGTACAGCCGAAGCTGTACCGTTCCAAATGTACGGAAAGAGAAATTACTTGCCCAGCTTAGCAGCCTTCCACTCAGCCATCTTAGCGCGAACATCCTTGTTGATGTTCCAGATGAAGGTGAAGCAGCTCCAGGAGCCCAGAGCAGCGATCAGGGGGAAGCCCAGAACCATCAGCTTGATGCCCATGATGGTGCCGGGAGCCTGATCCAGACCTGCGTTTGCAGCAGCGGCGTCATAGCCGATGGCAGCAATGATCAGGACGGAAGCGGAGTTGGCGATGGTGGAGCCAATACGGCGGGACAGAGAGAAGAAGCCGTAGATGGTACCCTCGTTACGCTTGCCGGTGAGGTACTCGTTGTAGTCGATGGACTCAGCGACCAGGCCCCACTGCATCTGGACGGACATCTGAACCAGAGCGCCGGCGCAGGAGTTCCAGATAACGAACAGAACAGCGTTCAGCTCAGCGGACATCAGAGCGTAAGCCAGCAGGCCAACATAAGCAATGACACCAGCCAGCAGGCAGGTACGGATGATCAGAACCAGGTCCCACTTCTTGGTCAGGATGGGAGCAGCCAGCAGGATGACAACCATGGTGACAGTGGACAGGGTGGAGCCCAGGGACTGGATGGAGATGTTCTTCAGAACGTCAGCGTACATGTAGGTGGTAGCGCCCTGTGCCAGAGCCTGAACACCGCAGATGCAGATGGAGTGCAGAACCAGAGCCAGGAAGGCGCGGTTCTTGGTGATGATGTTCCAGATGTCGGTGATCTTGAACTTCTCGGCATCCTTCTCTTCCTGAGTCTTCTCAACAACAGCACCGGCAACGGACTTGTTGCGCTCCTCAGTCAGAGCGTAGTGCAGGAAGACCAGAATAGCCATGGGGATAGCCATGATCACAGCGGTCTTGGCGAAGCCGTCGTTGCCCATACCGAACTTGCCCAGCAGCAGGGGGATCAGAGCGCCGCCGATGAAGCCGCCCAGGGTGGAACCGAAGCCACGAGCGGAAGCCAGGGTAGCACGCTCCTGATCGTTCATAGCCATGTTACCGATCAGGGAGCCCATGCCGATGTTCATCATGGTGTAGCCAGCCTCGAAGACGATCTTCAGCACGAATGCTGCAGCGATCATTGCGACGCCGCCGCCCAGCATGGGGGGAACCACGAAGAAGCTGATCAGACCAACAACCAGGATGGGAATAGAAGCCAGAATCCAGGGACGGAACTTGTCTGCGCCGGGCTTAGCCTTTGCAAAGAAGATGTCCATGATGGTGCCCATCAGGGGATCGTTCACTGCGTCCCAGATGTTCCAGATCAGCAGCATGGTTGCCAGGATACCAGCGTTGACCTGCAGGTTGACCTGCAGGAAGCGGGTCATGAAGCCGGAGACCATGTACAGACCAACGACACCGCCTGCGTCGCCGCAGCCGTAGCCGAAAATGTGTACAGGAGTCAGCTTTGCAGAGGGCTTTTTGATTTTTGCCATTGTAAGTTTCTCCTTCTCAAAATAAACTTGTCCGGGCGTTTTGCCCGAATTGTCTTAAATATATTATCAAATTATGAACGCAATTATAATTGCAATTATCGCACACAATATTGCATTTCCAGCATTGTTGTGCTATAATATTACCAATTTAAACAATAGGAGGAGGAATTTTTTGTGAAATTGTCCGAGCTGAAAAAATTTGCAGAAAATTATTCCGACAACTCCCCTTCCAGCCAGCCATCCACACTGATGCAGGCAAAAGCGATGGGCCTGACTTTCGGTAATTTCTATCAGGAGCTGGAAATGGACTCCCCTTATGTGGATACTCATCAGGATGTCAGCTATTCCAATACCGCCCTGCAGTTCCACAGCCACATGTTCTATGAATTGATCTGCTGCCGCAATACCTGCGGTGCGGAGTATCTGGTCGGTACGGAACGCTACAAGCTGCAGAAGGGCGACATCATTCTGGTGCCGCCGGATATCAGCCACCGTCCCCTGCTGCCGGAGCACGTCGTGCAGCCATATATCCGGGACGTGCTTTGGATCAGTGTGGATTTTATTCAGTCCCTGCTGGACAGCACCGCCGATCTTTCTGCCGAAGAATTTTCCCAGCCGGTACTTTACCGAACCGCCGGCACCCGATGGGAGTATATCTGCGGTCTTTTCCAGGCTGGTGTCCGGGAATCCGAGCAGCGCAAACTCGGCTGGGACTCCATCGTAATCGGAAATACACTTACCATTCTGATGCACCTGCGCCGGGCCAGCCGGGATATCCACGCCAAGCCTCTTGAGGCGGAAAAGCCGGAGCTTCTGGATCAGGTTCTCGGCTACGTGGAGCAGCATCTGGCCGAACGGATCACCCTTGCGGACATTGCCCATCACTTTTTCGTCAGTGAAAGCACCATCACCCAGACGTTCCGTAAAAAAATGGGTGTCAGTTTCTACCGCTGCGTCACCCAGCGGAGGCTGATCGCAGCAAAGACGCTGATCGAACGGGGCATTCTCCTGGACAGTGTGGCCGAGCAGGTAGGCTTTACAGACTATTCCTCCTTCTTCCGGGCCTTCAAACAGGAATACGGCATTTCTCCCCGGCAATACCGAAAAATACAGAATCCCTGACCAACATATAACCCGGCAGCATCACATCAGATGCTGCCGGGTCTTGTTTTCCGGGTACCGCCCCGCCGGGGCGGTACTTTTTTACTTCATAACTTTTACATTCACAGTTACCTGGGTAGCCTTTGCATCAGATGCATGACCCACAGGTGTGATATCCAGCACCAGCTTGTAGCTCTTGCCTGCCACCAGGGAATGCGCCTCCTTGAACTGGAAGTTCAAATCTCCGACGGACTTACCGGGCAGGAGCTTTTCAATGCTCTGCAGGAACTCCTTGGAGGTCTTGTCCGCATTGACGGTTATGAAACGGATCTTCGCATTGGCAGGAGACGTCAGGCTCACCTGCACGTTCAGAGGCAGGCTCTGGGACAGGTAATAGTTCACCGCAGGGGCGCTGATCTTCACAGAGGACTGGGAGACCTTCACCTTCAGTACCGCAGATTCCACAGTCTGGCCGCAGATGGTGTAGGCAAACTGCACCTGGTAATTCGCCTTGGTGGAATAGGTCACATCCTCCTTCAGCATCAGAGCGAAGGTCTGCTTGCCCTTTGCATCCACGCCAAGTTCGCTCAGGCAGAAGAATTCCTCACCCTGGATCAGTTCCACGGATTCCACCACGCCCTGTGCATTGCTGATCTTACTGATGGTGTAGAGGATCTGGCTTGCAGGATCAATGGCATCCAGCTTGCCCTTACCGGACTGGGTGACGGAAATTGCCTTGCCGTCATAGACCTCAACAGTCAGCTTCAGCGCCTTGGGTGCGGTTGCTGTATGGATATCGGAATCAGGCTCCCGGAACTGGGGATACAGAGTATAGGCATACTTGCCTCTGACTGCATTCTCATCCATTTTTGCTTCCAGACGGCCATTCTCATAGGACAGGTACACACCTGCATCCTCATAGGCATCCATTCCTGTAAATCCGGACAGAACGAAGCCATCGTCATTGGTCACAGTCGCTGCCACAACACCGACTTCTCTGCCAGCCAAACTGCTGTTCAGCTTCACGGTGGTGGTATTCAGCTTCACAGTGGGTACCGTTGCCACAACCTTGACCTTAATGGTAACATCCTTCAGCCGATAGCCGCTCCACATATAGGGAGTACCGGTGTAGGCGTAAGTACCGGCCTTGACGGCTGCGCCATCCTTGATTCTGGCGTAGAAGCGGTAGTTCTCATAGGTGACTTCCAGATTTTCTGCACCCTTGCTGTTGGTGGTGATATTCTCCACCCGGGCAATGCCGATGTTGGTCTGATCCACGGTGGGATACTGCCAGGCTTCCCGCCAGGTGAACACATTGTTCAGCTCCAGATTCACAGCCTTCAGGGTAGGTTCCTTGGTCTGGACAGTGACCTTGTGGGTCATCTTGATGGCCTCCGTCCAGTTGTCCTTCTGTACCCAGACAGTAGCCGTACCGCCCTCGTACTTACCGTTGTTTTCGGCCAGCCACATCTGGATGGCATTGTCGTCGGTGTATTCCCAGTTGCTAACGAAGGGCTGTCCGGCCTTGTTCTTGGTGAACTCGATCCGGTTGCCGACCGCATCGGTGATCACTTCGTAATTATTGGATGCGTCATAAATCTGGAATCCGGACAGGGGCTGGGTCAGAACGATGTTGACCATAGTCTTTCCGTTCTCGGACATGACCAGCTTAGGCTTGACATTGGAGGTGCCAATGGTGACCGCCTTCTCCACAGGGTACTGATAGCCTTCCAGATAGATATACAGAGTACCCTTGGTATCGGACTGTTTGGTGGCAAAGTCCTCGTAGCCGTCATAGCAGACATAGAATCTGCCGGTTTCTTCGTCCTGATAAATGCTGAAATCGCAGTCGGCCAAGCCGAGCATTTCAATTTCCGCATCAGCAGCTGCAATATCAAACTCAGCCACAGAATCCGTATAGAACAGGTTATACTTGCTGACCTGCTTTACGGTGACCTTGGGTTCCACGCTCTTAACGGTAACCTTGATGGGGTATTCATACCAGTAACCGTCGGCGCAACCCACATCCAGGGTCACATTGTAATTGCCGTTTCTGACGGAGCCGTAGAATTCCGGATTCAGCTGCAGGACACCGGTCTCGGCATCGTACTGTGCCTCAAAGGACGCATAATCGGAATCCGTATAGGCCGCCACTGTCTCGATGGTATTTCCGTAGCTGGGCAGCAGCATCAGCCGGGCACCGCCGGCGAGCATGGGATTGACGGTAACCTTGCTGTCGCTGAGTCTGGGACTCAGATCCTGCACCTTCAGAGTCAGGGACGCAGATACCTTGGCCAGATCCGTGGTCTGGGCTGTGATGACAGCCTCACCGTCAGCATTCTTCTTGATGGTAACCTCGGCATTTCCGTCCTCGTCCACCTTGATGGAAGCCAGCTTGGTGTTGGAGGAAGTCCATCTGATGCTCTTCTTGTTCAGTTCGATGCCATTATCCCACTGATCCAGAGCCTCTGCCTGAATATAGAAGGTATAGGCTTCACCGCCGAACATGCCCTTGCTGAAGGTCAGAACGCCGTCTTCCGCGCCGTCTGCAAGCAGATTCAGCGTCTCAGTCTGGGCAGGGATGATCTTTACAGGAACGGTAACGCTTCTGTTCAGGGGGTCATTGATGATGGATGCGGTGATCTTCACATTACCGGGCTTGTAACCGCCGTAGACTGCAATATAGAGATTATCGCCGTCATCTTCGATGTCAACCCAAGCCATTTCCTCATCGGAAACGGTAAATTCCAGGGCGTAGGGATTCTGCACGCCGGGAACCACCATCTTAGCCATTTCATTGCGCTGCAGGCCGATGGCAGGTGCATCCACGGAAGCAGTCAGCTTCTTCTCGGGAGTCACAAAGTAAACATTCACCGTAACCGTACCGGTAATGCCGTAGGGATCTGTTGCCGTGACGGTTGCGGTACCCAGGTTTCCAAACTCCACGTCACAGTATTCGTTATAAAGACCGTATTCGTTATCGATTCTTGCATTCCTTACCGTCCAGGTCAGCTCACCCATTTCATGCATGAAACCGGGAATGCCTGCATACAGGGGACGAATATTGTAGCAGTCAGAAATATCCAGGTCTGCCCGGCCGTCCACGATCAGGCCGTCCCAGCTGGTATCCCGAATCACCAGCTTGGTATCCTGCTTCAAAACCTCCAGCTCGAAGCTGCCGGTGGCACCGGTTTCCAGGGAGGTGGCAGAAACCTCGACCAGCTGGTTTTCGGTCAGGCCGCTGTTGATCGTCACAAGGCCGTTTCCGTCAACGCTGGCATACTCTGCACCCGCAGTGATCTCCCACTCGGCCTCCACGATTCCGGTGTAATCCTGAGCTGCCAGCTGGATGGACTTGCCGCTGAGAACGTAATCCAATTCATTGGTGCTGACGATTTCCAGATCATCGGAATAGGACATCCAGGTCAGATAACCGCCGTAATTCTGGGTAGTATCGTACTCGTAATTCTCAGGATAGTAGACATTGGCAGTGGTGTTGCGGAAGCTGCCCATAATCATGGGCTCCGCTCCCTGGAAGATCACCTTGTCAATGGTGCCGCAGTTTCCGAAGGCACTGGGCATAATCATCTCCACGCCTGCGGGAATGCGCACCCGTTCCAGACTTGTACAGCATTCGAACAAACCGGGGAGCAGTCTGGTCAGGTTCTCAGACAACTTCACCGTCTTCAGATTGTCGCAGCTGTAGAAGCTCTGGGCGCTCAGATTTACCACGCTGTTGGGGATGGTCACATTGGTCAGGCTGTCGCAGTTCATGAAGGCCTGGAAGCCGATCTCGCTCACGCTGCCGGGGATGGAAATGCCGTTCAGGGAGACACAGCCGGCAAAAGCAGCCTCGCTGATGGACTGCAGATTTCCGGACAGCCGGACGCTTTCCAGACTGGTGCAGTCTGCGAAGGAAGCGTAGGACAGGGACATGACAGAGTCCGGCAGGCTGACGTTCTTCAGGCTGGAGCAGCCTGCAAAGGCATTGTAATCGATGTATTCCAGGGTATCCGGCAGGCTGACGCTGGCCAGATCTTCACAGCTCTGGAACGCATTGTAGGTAATGTTGGTGACCGTGCCGGGGATGGAGATGCTGGTCAGGCCGCTGCCCTGGAAGGCCGCGCCGTCGATCCAGCGAACCGTATCAGGCAGATCAATGGTTTTCAGGCTGTCACATTCAGAGAAGGCGCTGCATCCGATATAGTCCAGGGTATCCGACAGCGTTACCTGTGCCAGACTGGTGCAGTCATGGAAGGCCGCATAGGCCACATTCATGACAGAGTCCGCCATGACGGCTCTGGTCAGCTCGGTCAGGCCCCGGAAGGCATTGTTGCCCACATGGAGGATACCGTCTTCCACCTGAACGGTCTTGATGCCGCCTGCAAAGGCAGCCCAGGGTGCTTCTCCGATCTCGAATTCATCCATGTAGCCCTGTCCGGAAATGGTCAGCAGGCCGCTGTCCTGGGCAAAGGTCCACTGGACACCCTCGCCGCAGCTGCCGCCGATCTGGCCATTTTCCAGCGCGATGGGGTCGTTGCCTTCCCAGACATAGCCATGCTCTTCATAGTAGTTGATTTCGCTTCCCGCAAAGGCATAGACATTGCCATTATTGAGGACATTGCCGGAAACATTCATCACAGCGCCGTCCATCAGGGAGATGTTGCCGTTGATTTCCAGCTGGGGATGCTCGTCCAGGTACTGATCCCGAATCTCCAGCTCGCCGTGAACCGTCAGATTGCTGTTGATCACGACCCAGTCGTTGCCGCAGGGATGCTCAAGGTCTGCATAGCCCTGGATCATTACCAGCTTTGCGTTTTCCGGAATCACAGCATCGGTATTCAGAACCATGTTATAGCTCTCGACCTCAACGCCTGCAACACCCCAGGTGCCCTCCTGAGCATAATACATGACATTCGTGAAGTCTTCTTCGTCCGCGAACTGATAGTACCATGTCTGGTACTTGTTCAGAATACCGGTTACACCGGGCGCATGTACGCCATCGCCATGCATACCGCAATGATAATTCATCAGAACCTTAAACTCTGCATTTCTTCCATGGGTATAGGTTCCGCCAACAATCACAACGCCGCCATGCTCATCCATGGCCATGCTGGTGATGGTGCTGTTGTTCACCAGCTTACCGCCTTCTTCAACGATCAGGTCGCCGCCATGATAAATCACCACAGGCGCGTTAATGGTCAGGGTAACGCCTCTGGGAACAAAGAGGCTGCGGCCAAAGATTTCCAAAGGCTTATTAATAGTCAGATTTCTTTCCAGGAAGAGGGTGCCTTCCAGGGTGTAATCCCAGGGCTCATCATGATTCTCCAGAGCCTCAATAAACTCAGCCTGGGTCATGGTGGGTTCACCGCTGTAGGTACCGCCGCTGAGAACAGGAGAATTGTTATTCGTAATAGTACCATCGCTCTGCATATGGCCGCCCTGGTAAACCCAGATGCCAAGCCCATCCATTATGCCGCCGTTGTTATGCACTGCAGCCCGGGTATGCAGGATACCATACACATTGATCCGTCCGTAGACTTCCAGATCACCATAGAGGTTCATCATACCATGGTTCATTACAGTGCCATCCACAACCACGGTCATATTCTCTCCGTCCCGGATCTCACCGTTGTTGGTAACGGTAACGCCCTCGGGGATGGTAAAGGTACCTTCCTCTTCGGACTGTACCAGCAGAACGCCGTTTTCAGGGATGGTCAGATCCTCAGTCAGAGTCTCGGCGCCCATCTGCAGGTAGCACTTGCCGTAGGTGTTGTTCCGGAAAGCCTCCAGCGCACCCTCCCGCCAGGAGTTGATGTGCAGTGTCAGCTTGTTCTCAGAAATGCCGGTGATGGATACGGGATCGCCATAGTAATGGGTAATGGAACCGGATTCGTTGACGGTCACGGTGCCGCTGTTGGTCAGCTCGCCGTTTTCCAGAACCCACAGATTGCCGTTGACGATCAGCTTGCCGCCCCGCTCGATGATCAGGGCACTGCTGCCCCACACGCCGGTCCAGCCATTGATGGTCAGGGTCTTGCCGGTGGGAACGATGATACAGCCGCCATTCATCAGATCCAGGCCGCCATTTTCCGGAATGGTCAGGTTTGCACCAAGGGTGACAGCCTGTTCCCAGGCCAAAGGTTCGCCGCTGGCAGCGCTTTCCGCCACAGCATCCCGGAACTGGGCCCACAGATCCACAGGCGCCTCTTCCTCGCCATCAATGATGGTACCGCCACGGTTGATGGGGGCATTGCCCTCCCAGGTACCCCGAATCGACACTTGACCGTTCTTGTAGACGTTGACGGTGCCATTGTTGACAACATGTCCTTCTTCGCCGACATACAGATAGGTAAAGTAGTTACTGTTGCTGGGCTGCAAGATATTGATGGTGCCGTAATTGTTCAGCTTACTGTACGGACCGTCCACATAAATATCCCAGTCATTGTCGATGGTGCCGTAATTATTCACTTCACCATAGATGTACATGCCCAGGCCGTCAACAGTCAGCTTGACTCCCTGGGGGATTGTCAGACTGGCATCGTAGGAAACCGTGACAATGCACTTTTCAGGAATGGTAAAATTACCGGGAATCGTCACGTTGCCTCTGAAAAGCAGCTCTGTCCTGCCAAAGCCGGTGTCCCGCAGGATGGCAACGTCCTCTGCCCAGGTAAGGGTATCGCTCACGATAACCCGTGCGCCCATATCCTTCTTGGCAACGCCGTTGACCGTGCTGACCGCACTGCCCTGCTTAAAGGTCTGATAAATATAGGAATAATCACCGCTGCGGGTATAGCTGCCCTGAACATCCAGCGTGCCGCCTTCGTTAACGTACAAGGAATACTTGTTCACTGCCAGACGGCCGCCGACTTCCACCAGAAGGGAGCCATACTCGATGGTGCCGCCGGAATTGACGGTCAGAGTCTTGCCGCTGGGAACGGTAATAGAACCACCTTGGCCAATATACAGATTGCTTTCCTCGGGAACGGTAAAGTTATTCTCCAGCACCACGGGAACATAAAGATTGATATATCCATTGGTATCCAGCAGCTGCTGCAGATAGGTTTCCGTAAAGCGGAAGGTATCGGGATCATAGTAGAAGGGCTGGCTCAGCTCCGTCCAGGCACCGTTGCAGGTTCTGGTAATGTCATCGGAAATAGCGCGGACGCGGAAGGAATAGTAGCCCTTGCCATTTTCCTGCGTCTGCCAGTTACCCAGCTGGGTAGAGGTGTTGGCGAAGCCCCAAGTGGAACCGATCTGCCAGGGCTCTTCGTTCTCACTGGAAGCATAGTACCATTCCACCTCATACTCCGTGCCCTCACGCACACCGGCCGGTGCCGTCCAGCTGGCCGTCAGATTCTCAAAGCGCAGGTTAGAGCAGGTTCCCAGCGCGGTATTGGGCTTCCGATAGGTCCAGGTGCCAGATACCGCAGGCTCACTGTCATAATAGATATCAGCATTGTTATACGTAGTAGAAGTCACGGTAAAGTAATAGGTACCGCTTTCCGGATCATCCAGGATGAATTTATCAACAGACCGCCACTCCTGCGCATCAGCATAACCAAAGCCAAAGCCATAGCTGCCCAGCTCCTCGCCGGTAGCCTGGTCATAAACACGGATCCGGGCTTCGTTATCATCCGGCTGCGCGACCTGCCAGGCGATCGCGCCATAGCGGTTTACCAGTGTTTCTCCCCCATCGATCCACTTCAAGCTTTTGTTCCAGGTGGGATTCTGAGGGGTACCCAGCCGGGTCAGGCCGGACATATCCCGAATCTTCCAGCAGCCTTCCCGTTCCTCGGTAATCAGCATGTTGGCAGTATCCAGACCGGTCACCACATCCGTCCAGTCGGATGCGTATACATACAGTGTACCGCTTCCGGAATAGCTGCCGGTAACGGACATGGTACTTTGCAAATTGAAATTCTCAGACTCATTGACCAGGTTTCCCCTGACTTCCAGAGGCACATTCATATACACATTGCTGCCGTAAACGGTCAATGTGCTTCCCCGGGCAATGATAAGCGCATTATTGCCATTAACAGCCAGTTCCACATTGCCGGGAATGAACAGGGAACGATCCAGCGTGATCCCACTGTCATAGGTACTCATATCGATCCGGTATTTCCAGCCGCTGGTATCCCGATTGATCGCAGACAGCGCCGCTTCCAGCGCATCCGCAGACTTCACATCCTGATAATACCACCGGGGGCCATTCCACTCATTGGCAGCCACAACATTCTGCGCGCCGGTAACCACTGCATCACTGTTCACCATCAACGAGCTTTCCACCAGAATCTGACCGGTAACATGCAGTTCTTTATAAACTCTGGAATAGCTTGCAAGGTTCAGCGTACCGGCAACCGTCAGGCTGTCCACATACAAGCCGCTTCTAATTGTGAAAGTCACACCCGCAGGGACGATCAGTTCTGCATTGTCATTATAGAACTCCAACGACAGATACCTGGGAAGCGTCAGAGATTCCTCGATCATCAGAGGTTCATCGCCTTCATACCAGGCATATGTCCAGGTATCAAAGGACATGGCAGCCAGTTCCTTCAGATCTTCAAAATCAGTGAAGTAATAAGCATTTTCACCGTTCTGGGTCAGACTCATGGCGCTGACACCACCGTCCAGAGAGACCTCCTGCCGCTCCAGATAAGTATCCGTGAAGGTCTGGGTCTCGTCATAGGAAGAGAAGCTGCCGTCACCGTTGTCGACAACTCTGGTCACCGTATCGGTATAGGTGCGGGTCTTCTCTTCCACATACCAGTAGGAATCGTCCCGGGGCAGAGGGGTCCGGTTCCGGCGGGGTTCCGTTTCTTCAGGCTCGGTCTCCTCCGGCTCGGTTTCCTGGGCTTCCGTCTGCGCAGGCTCCGTTACGGCGGCCTCGGTCTCAGCCGGTTCCGTCAGGGCAGGCACAGTTTCTTCCGGCTCAGATGCAGGCAGTGTCTCAACCGCTGCCGTAGGCTCCGGAAGCTCTGTTTCCGCCGCAGTTTCTTCAGCAGCCACAGTCTCCACCGGAACGATGGCCTGTGCAGCTTCTGTTTCCGCAATTTCCATAATGTCCAGTTCCGATGCAGCGGCAGGCATAGGCAGCATGCCGAGCACCAGCACCAGGGCCAGGAACGCGGAAAGACTTCGTTTCAGAATTTCCATTGACAGTTCTCCTTTACAATTCATTCATTTTTCAATGATATCACACCTATCGAAAAAAAGCCACTGCTTTTATAGAAATACTCAGTCTTTTTTCAGCACAGCAAAGGCCGGTTCCTTTCGGAACCGGCCTTGCGTGTTTGGGTGATTGAATTTACTTGGTGACCTGAACCGGCACCACTACGGGTACGGTGCGCTCCACGCCGTCACTGCATACAAATGTCACATTCAGTGCCAGATGATAGATGTTTCCTTCTTCCAGCTTATGATTGGCGGAGAACACCACGGATGCCTGCACGCTCTTGCCATCCTTGGATACGGAGAAGGTGCTCTTTCCGGTGTCCACGCCCAGCAGCAGCTTGATATCACTTTCTTCCCAGTTGATCATATCAAGCAGCTCATCTGCAGTAAAGGGCTTCACCGTTGCCTTCACGCCGGAATTCATGGTCAGCTTGGCAGCAACGGGCTTGGTTCCGCTTTTCAGGCTGTACTTGACCGTAAGAGGCTTGAAGGGCGTAGTGACCTTGACACTCAGTTCAGAGGTCTCGATTTCTTCACCGTCCACAGTATAGACCAGCTTCAGCTTGTAGGAGGGCTCATACAGCTGGGTATTGTCCAGCTTCAGAACCACAGTCTGCTTGCCCTTGACAGTCTCACCCAGGGAAACCAGGAATTTGTCGCTTTCCTTGTAAATGAGCTTGCCCTTGGCATCCTTCGTGCCGTCGCTCAGCAGCAGCTTCACATCCGTGACCAGCCCAGTGGCTTCACTGATCTTGCTGATGGTGTAGACGACCTCGCTGTCGGGGTCCAGCACATCCAGCTTGCCCTTGGCGCTCTGGGTGACCTTGGGTGTCTTCTCCTCCGCCTGGACAGTCAGCTTAATGCCGTTCTTCTTCTCGTCCAGGGTCTTGATATTGACACCGTCAGAGATCACGGGCACCAGGGTATAGGTGTACTTTGCTTTTGCCGCATCTTTCAGCCGCAGGGTCAGAACACCGGTATCCGGGTCATACCGGAAGTCAACGGGCGCATCCTCCTCCAGATTGGGGATCAGCAGATCCACCACCTGAATACCGGAAGCATTCTTGTCCAGCGTGACCTGAACGGTCTGCACCTGAGTGCATTCCTCGGTTCTTTCATTATAGAAGAAGGTATTGAACTTGACCGTGGAAGTGCTGAGCTTGATCTTGGGGGCATTCTTGTCCACCTTCAGGCTGTGGGTCAGCTGGATTGCCTCGCTCCAGTTCTCCTTCTGAACCATCACGGTCAGGGTGTCAGCCATTTCGGCGGTAGTCGTCAGATTGAGTTCGCCGCCTTCGAAGGGGGCCTCAATCTTGTGAGTCTTGGAACGGATGGTGCCGAAGCAGTCGTCCAGCACAGCACCGGTCGTCTTGTCGCAAACCTTGAAGGAGAAGTAGTACTCATCTGCACCGAAGACCGTATAAATGGTACTGGAAGCAGGACTCAGAATCAGGCTGGGCTTGACGCTGGCGGTGCCCACGGAAACGGACTTCACCACAGGCTCCCCGAAGCCCTCCAGTTCCACCAGCAGATCCAGTTTTGCGTCCGGCTTCTTGCTGTAGGTATTCAGCTTCAGGGTCAGAATTCCGGTTTCCGCATTGAAGGATTCCACCGCGAACTGCTCTGCATCCGCATTGCGGATGGTCACATTGGTGACCCGGGCATCCTTGGCGGTGATCTCCAGTCCGGTCCGGCTGTCCGTATAGAACAGGTTAAACTTGGCGGGCTGCTTGACGGTAACCGCAGGAACAGCGTTCTTCATGGTGATCTTCAGCTCATAGCCGAAGGGTTCCTCCACGCCTTCACAGTCAACCTGCATCAGCAGCTGAACCGCGTTCTTCTCCTCTGCGCCGTCGGTCTTGGTGATGGTCAGAAGGCCGTTTTCGTATACAGCCTCGAACCGCTGGCTTTCGGTTTCCAGATAACCCTTGTGTGCCTTGCTGTACTCATACAGGCGGATACCCGTAACGGCTTTTTCCTGTTCGGTCAGCCGGGTAGTGACAGTGGGGTTCTCCTGTCTGGAATTCATGGTGAAGGCATTCTTTTCCAGCCTTGGCTGGTAGTCCATAACTGCCAGATCCAGGTTGGCAGTCATATCCTTCTGTGCTGTCAGCTGGGCGGTGATGACTGCTTCGCCGCTGGCACCTGCCTTGACGGTCACTGTGGCGGAGCCGTCGGCGTTGGCCTTGATGGCTGCCAGCTTGCTGTTGGAAACCGTCCACTTGATATTCTTGCCGGTCAGGGGCTTTGCAGTGCCATAGGCGGTCATCGCCTCGGGGGTGACGGTGAAGGTCTTTGCTTCGCCGTTTTTCACCAGGATGACCTGTTCGGGAGTGCTGTTCTCCCCTGCGTCATGGGCCAGGGTCAGACCGGTGGCCTGAATGTCGGTCACGGTCAGAGTCACGGTATCGCTGAAGGTCTTGCCCTTGGCATCGGTAGCCACAGAGGCTGCCGTCAGCTTGGTGGTACCCACACCGGCCCTGGTGATCTTGTAAACGCCGTCTTCGAAGATGATATCCGCAGGATCGACCACCTTCTTGTTGCTGGAAGTCCAGGTGACGAACTGCAGGTAATTGGAACCGTACTGGGGTGTATTATTGCCGCTGACGCTGACTGCCAGCTCCAGTCCGGCTGCCTGCACCACATCCAGGGTCAGGGTATCCTCTCCGGCAATGACAGCTGCCGTTGCATGAGGATAGGTAATACCGCCCTTGTTCACAGGCTGCCTGCCTTCCCAGGTGCCGTAGAAGTACAGCTCACTGCCCTTGTTCATGGTGAAGCTGCCGTTGTTGACCAGAACTGCATCCCGGTCGAGCACAATGGCACCGTTCAGGGTCAGATTTCCGTTGATGGTCAGCGCGCTGCTGTCACTGCCGCCGATCACCAGGGTGATGACCTTGGGGATGGTCACATCCGCATCCAGGGTCAGACCCTCGCTGTACAGACGGATGGCTGCATAGCCTTCCTTCTGCAGTCCGATGGCGTAGTTCAGAAGATCCACATCCACGTCGTCAAACTGCACCCGCTGATACTTCTTGGCAATGCCCTCCACTCTGGGCAGGCTTGCCTGTTTGGAGTAGATCTCCAGGAAGCATTCATTCTTCGGAGCAACATAGCTGCCCGCATTCAGGATTGTGCCACCGGGATAGACCAGCAGCCAGTCGTTCTGCACCAGCTTGCCGCCCTTTTCCACTTCCAGCTTGCCCCGGACGTTGGTTGCATAATTGATGGTCAGGGTCTTTCCGCCGGGAACGATCAGACGGCCCTCTGCGCCGATGACCAGTTCCTTGTCTGCCAGAACCAGATCCCGCTCCAGAACCACCACCTTGTTCAGCTCATAGGAATCGCTGTTGGCAATAGCCGCTTCCAGCTGATCCTGGGTCATAAAGTCCTTATTTTCAGCGCCCGGGCCGTTCCAGACGGCGGCGATACCAGGCCCGCCATTGCTGATGCTGCTGCCATAGTAGGCGTAAACATGGCCGTTGTTGTTCACAGTGCCGTAGTTTTGCAGCGCAGCGCCGTCGTGGACATGGATCTCACCGTTGTTGTCGAGGATGCCCTCATAAACATTGATCTTGCCGTTGTTGATGATGGTGCTGTTGTTGGTCAGGGTCTGATCTCTCCAGATGCACAGTTCGCCGTTTTCAGGGATCACCATCTCCTGATCCAGAACCGCATTGGTGTGGATCTGCAGATAGCAGACACCGTAATCGTTGTTTGCAAACGCATCCAGATACCCGTCCCAGCTGCCGTCGAAGCTGCCGCTGACCATGATATTCAGCGCCTGGTTCGCCATGGGAACGCCGGCGACCTCACAGCCGCTGCCGTAATACATCTGAATCTTGCCCAGCGCACCGTTGACGGTCTTGCCTGCGGTGAAGCTGCCGTTAACGATAAGTCTGTCATTGTCGTTCAGGCTCATATCGCCGTTGAGAGCCAGCTTGCCTCCCTCTTCCACGATCAGCTGGCAGTCGTTCATCATGGAGTTGCCCAGACCGTTCAGCGTCAGGGTCTTGCCCTTGGGAATAATCAGCCGGGCACCGTTGACCATGCGCAGATTCACATTCCGGGGAATCGTGAGACTGGCTTCCAAAGTAACGCTGCTGCTCAGCTCAACCTGCCAGCCATGCTTGGCAGCTTCCTCCACCTGCTTTTTAAAGTCCTGGAAGGACATCATCATATTGACAGTGCCGCCGTTTCTCTCAGGGGCATTGCCCTCCCAGGTGCCAGCCACATCCACCACAGTGCCGGTGTTCGCAATGACACGGCCGTTGTTGCGGACATAGCCCATTGCAGGAACGAACAGCACAGCTTCATGCCCGCTGTCCTGTTCCAGACCCTGAATGGTGCCGTTGTTATACAGCTTGCCCGCCACATGCATCTCGCCGCCCCGGGCGATGGTCAGAACTTTCCCCTGAGGGATGATCAGGCTGCTGTCCACAGTAATGAGGATATTGGAATTGACAGGAGAAGTCAGGCTTCTAGGCAGAGTCATCTCGCCCTCGACCCGCATGACGTTCCAGCCGTAAGTGCTGTTTTCAAATTCATTCAGCAGGTCTTCCACTCTGCCCAGGCCGGGATCAAACAGGAATTCCTTGAAGACCTTGTCATCGGAAACGCCGTTCAGACTGAAGTCATTTCCGAAATTCACATAAATCCACTGATTCTGCGCAAATTCGATCTCGCCCTGGACATCCAGAGTGCCGTCAAAGCCCAGCCACAGATAGGCGTTGACGATCAGCTTGCCGCCCTCTTCCACGATCAGCTTACCGCCGTTGTAGACCTGGGTTGCATGGTTCAGTGTCAGGGTCTTTCCGGCGGGAACGGTTATGGAACCGCCCCGGTTAATATCCAGGAAGGTATTTTCCGGCAGAGCCAGATCGTTCTGCAGTACCACCCGATCCTGCAGGAACTTAAAGTCCATGCTCTCGTCCATCTGAGGAGGACGGGAAGAGTGCAGATTCACCAGATAGCTCTCATCATAGGCAAAGGTGGCAGGATCGTAATAGAACTGCCCGCTCTCCATCCAGTCGCCTACGGTATAGCGGGTGCCGTCGCCGGGGATGGCACGAACCTTAAAGGAATAGTAACCCGCGCCGCAGCTTTCCACGATCCAGGGCTGCAGATTCTTGCTGGTGCCGTACACATTAATATCACCGCCACGCATCTGAGGCTCGCTGTCCGCATCGGGAGCATAGAACCACTGCACCGCATAGCTGGTCAGACTGTCCGCCTTGCTGGGAGGATCCCAGCAGGCATTGGGGCCGTTCCAGTGCAGATTCCGGGCTCCGCCGATGGAAGACGCGGGACGGGTATATCTGAACACATCGGACCGGACCGGTGCGCTGTCTTCGTACTCATCGCTGTTGGAAAGGGCAGTCACCGTAAAGTAGTAATTGCCGCTGGGCAGGTCTGCCTCAATGAAGGAAGGCAGGCTGCGGTCATTGGTCTGCAAGCCGCCGAAGCTGCAGTTGTCCCGATAGACCACTTCATCGGTGTCCGCATTGTAAATGTAAATCTGATAGCGGTCATTGCCA
The DNA here is from genome assembly GCA_017398105.1 of Oscillospiraceae bacterium. Next base: position 65,640 of record JAFQHF010000080.1, read on the forward strand.
TTGTCCTGGGGATTCACTGCCTGCCAGTAGATATGGCCCTTGGCAGTCTGAACAGAACCCTGCCGGGCCATCTTGTGCCAGGACAGGTTGATGGGCTGGGGCAGGCTGTGGTACACAGGATCATTGCCTGTCCAGGTGCCCACAACATTCACCGTGCCGGCGCCGTAGCAGTCAACGCTGCCGCGGTTGTCTACACGGCCGCTTTCTTCTACCTGGAGAAGGGCATAATAATCAGCCGTTTTCGTATCAATCAGGTCGATGTTACCGTAGTTGACCAGCTTACCGTTAACATAGATGTCCCATCCGTTAACGATCCTGCCATGGTTGGTCAATTCACCGTTCACATAGAACCAGCAGAAGCGGCCGGTTTCGATCGTGCCGTTGTTGGTCACGTTGCCCATGATCTGGAAACTCTGACCGTTATCCGTATTGAAGACAATGCGGCCGTTGTTCACAAGGTTATAGTTGTTGTAAACCGTTATGGCACTCTTGGTGGTCAGGGTAACACCCTCCGGAATGGTCAGCGTACTGCCCGTCATACCTTCCACACAGATGGCTCTGTTGACACCTGCCGTCACATCCTCAGGCAAGGTCACGTTGCCCTGAACACCGATGGTAACATACATGTAGTCAGGATTCCGGAAAATATCCAGAACACCTGCCCAATTGCTGTCATCCTGCACCTGAATATAGGAACCGATCTCCGTGTCGCTGACACCGGTGAGAGTATGCCGGAACTCACCGTTTTCCGCATACCGGTACAGGATGCCCAGGTACTCGCCATGGGTATAATTGCCCTGAATCTCCACAGTGGCTCCGCTGCAAACCCAGACCGGAATTTCTCCGGCAATTGCCAGCGTGCCGCCTGTCTGCACCTGCAGAGTGCCGTAGATATTGCCTCGGCCGCAGATGGTCAGGGTCTTGCCGGAAGGAACCACGACTCCGCCTGCCCAGTCAATATTAAACTGGACATTTTCCGGAATGGTCACATTCTTGGTCAGGGTGACCTGATCATTCAGATTCAGAAAGCCGGTTCGCTTGGCTTCGGCCAGCAGCGCATCAAACTGCGTCTGGGTGATGGAAGATGCGCTGACGCTGTCATCCGCGCTGTCGGCATTGGCTTCATCCTCAGACACGATTTCGGACTCCGTTTCCTCAGGAACCGTCTGCTGCTCCTCAGTTTCCACCGGCTCAGTCACAGCAGGCTGTGTTTCCAGCGTTTGCGTTTCTTCCGGAACCGTTTCGGCAGGAGCCGTTTCAGCAGCCGCCGTGGTTTCCGGAATCTCTGTTTCCGCCGCAGTCTCTTCCGCCGCTTCCGTTTCCACGGGAGCAGCAGTTTCTACAGCTTCCGTTTCCGCCATTTCCTGAATCTCCAGCTCCGCTGCATGCGCAGGTATGGGCATCATGCCAAGCACCAGAACCAGCGCCAGGAACGCGGAAAGACTTCGTTTCAGAATTTCCATATGCCAAACTCCTTTTCATTTTAGTTTGTATGGTAAGTATAACATATATTGCATAAGAATGCCAGTGTTATCCCGAAAAAGAACTCAGCCTGTTTTCAGTTTTACCGCACCCTTATTGTTACATCAAATTATACCCTGAAAGTTCCAAAATTGCAACCCTGTAAGTTTATTTATAAGTACAACTGTCAGTGGTAAACTAACAAAAACATTATTGCAGGAGGGGTATCATGGATTGGATCGCAGTTGGCAGCCGAATCAGAAAGCAGCGGGAATACATGGGCCTGTCCCGGGAACAGTTTGCCGAGCTGATCGAAGTAACACCAAAGTTCTGCTCAGACATCGAACTGGGTGTCAAAGGAATGTCTGTCCCAACACTTTGCCGCATCGCCCGTGCGATGCACTTATCCACGGATTATATCCTCTTCGGTGACAGCGATACCACTTCCGATACGCAAATCGAACGGATGCTGCACCAATGCAGCCCGTCAGAATACGAATCCGCGGAAGCGCTTCTGAAAGTCTTCTTTACTGCCCTGAGGAAACGGGATCAGGAATAATAAAGTCCGAACCTGCTGCGGTTCGGACTTTTGAATACATATAAAATAAAATGACATACGCCGAAAGGGACTCGTTACACTATAGTGTCGATTCCGTCGAGCCGGAATCGATCAAATGTCCACCGTACATTTGCATTTAATAGTTCGAGTCCTTTCCGATAAAACAAAAATCCAGACACCCGAATGGGTATCTGGATTTTTGGTACGCCGAAAGGGACTCGAAACACTAAGGATTCGCTCGGTCTAGCCCTCGCGAGCGGCGCTCACCCGCGCCGCATTTTATTGTTCTCGTCCATCAAGATATAAAAATAATCCGAACCCACAAATGTGGTTCGGATTATTCTTCTTTGGTACGCCGAAAGGGACTCGAACCCCCGACCTACTGATTCGTAGTCAGTCACTCTATCCAACTGAGCTATCGGCGCATGTCTTGGCGACTGGGATATACTAACACATCTTTTCAGAAAATGCAAGTACTTTTTTCAAATTTTTTAAATTTATTTTTTCAGGCTGATTTTACCGCCTTGACGGCTACTTTTCTCTATAGTAAAATAGTCGAAAAAAGGAGGTGCCGGATGGATCAACGGTTTTCTTCCCTGCCGGTGCTTCTGCTCCCCTGGTATCGGGAGCACAGGCGGCAGCTGCCCTGGCGTGCCGACCGGGAGCCTTACCATATCTGGCTGTCGGAAATTATGCTGCAGCAGACCCGGGTGGAGGCAGTAAAGGGGTACTATGCCCGATTTCTGGATGTCCTGCCCACCATTGATGCCCTGGCCTCCTGCGATGATGAGGTTCTGCACAAGCTTTGGGAGGGACTGGGCTATTACAGCCGGGTGCGGAACCTAAAAAAAGCCGCACAGGTGATTCTTCAGCAGCACGATGGCGTATTCCCCCGGGAATACGATGCGGTGATGGCCCTGCCGGGGATCGGCGCCTATACCGCCGGTGCCATCTGCTCCATCGCCTATGACCTGCCCACCCCGGCAGTGGACGGCAATGTTCTGCGGGTAGTCTCCCGTCTGTGGAACGATCCCTCCCCCATTGACCTGCCCGCCACAAAGCAGCGGGTGACTCAGGCGCTGGCGGAAATTTATCCGTCGGAGGCCGGAGACTTTACCCAGGCGCTGATGGAACTGGGTGCTACCGTCTGCGGCCCCAACCGGAAGCCGGACTGTGAAAATTGTCCCTGCAGGACGATTTGTCTGGCCTGTGCCCACGGAACAGCGGAAGCTCTGCCCGTAAAAGCGCCGAAAAAGGAAAAGCGTCAGGAAGACCGGACTGTCTTCATTCTCAGCTGCGACAGCCGCTACGCTCTGGAAAAACGGCCTGCCAAAGGACTGCTGGCCGGTTTGTGGCAGTTTCCCAACATATCCGGACACCTGAGCACAGCGCAGGCGCTGGATGCCCTGCGGCAGATGGGGCTGTCTCCCCGGGAAATTTTCCGTGAAGTGGAGAAAAAGCACATTTTTACCCATATTATCTGGAATATGAAGGGTGTTTACCTGGAAACTGCCGACACGGCAGGCAATTTCCGTTGGTTTACCAAAGAAGAGATCGATACACAGGCGGCGCTGCCTACGGCATTCCGTCAGTTTTGGGAGGAGATTCAAGATGTTTGATTACCACATGCATTCCCGGGTATCCTTCGACGGGCATGATACCGGAGAAGTTCTGGCCAAAGCCGCACTGGAAAAGGGACTGAAAGAGATCTGCTTTACCGATCACCTGGATTATGACCCGCTGGAGCAGATGGGCTGTATGGCCTTTGATACGCAGGCCTACAATGCAGAATATGATGCCCTGGAAATTCCCGGTCTGAAGATCCGCCGGGGCATGGAATTCGGCATGACTGCGGACAATCTTTCCCAATTCAAGGCGGATCTGAAGCGGCGGCCCTTTGATTTCGTTCTGGGCTCCATTCACTTTGTGGATGATCTGGACGTATATATGGAACCCTGGTGGCGCGGAAAGACTGTTTTCCAGGCAGAGCGGAGGTTCCTGGAAGCGACGCTGGAATGCGTGCAGCTGCACGATGATTTTGATGTGCTGGCGCACCTGACCTATATTGCCAAAACCCACAGTCATCCCGCCCCCCGCCCTGTTCCCTTTGAAGCGCACCGGGAACTGATTGATGAGATCCTGAAGGTCCTGGCCCAAAAGGGCAAGGGGCTGGAAATGAATTCCAGCGGCGTGGACCGCTGCGGCGGCTTCCTGCCCACGGCCGAATATTTCCGCCGGTTCCGGGAGCTGGGCGGCCAGATCGTCACCATCGGCTCCGATGCCCACCGGGCTGACCGGGTGGGACAGTATTCCGCCGAAGCCTGCGGGATTTTAAAGGACATCTTCGGATATATGTGCACCTTCGAAAACCGGACACCCATATTCCACAAGCTGTGATCACCGCACCCGGTTTACCTCTGTCATCAGCAGCATCCCCACAACGACCCCCTGAGAAAAGGCCAGCTGCTCATACTGCGTGCACAGAGCGCATACCCGGTCAAAAAACAGATCCCGATATTCTTCCGGCAGCTGCGTCAATACCCGGCGCAGCTGCCGGAAATTTTCCCGGATCGCAGCAGCATCCGTACCGCTGTGGTGTGCGTAAGTCTCCTGCAAGGTCTCCATCAGGGAGCCAACATCCTTTGCTTTTCGGCAGATGCACTGCGCATCCAGATAGTCCAGAACCTGATCAAGATGGATAGCCATAAAAAACACTCCTTCTATTTTGTATTTTACTCTATTTTAGAACACTTTAGTTCTAAAGTCAATAGAACTTTTCTGTTCTATGATAAGCTATACAAAAATATCGAAGGGAGTTTTTTGTATGCAGACATATCAAACCAGATTGCGGCAGCTCCGTGAAGACCAGGACAAAACCCAAAAAGAAATTGCAGCATATCTGGGAATCAATCAAACCGTGTATTCCCGCTATGAAACCGGAAAAAATGATATGAAGCCCTTTCAAATAATCGCTCTATGCGAATATTACCAGGTAAGTGCCGACTATCTGCTTGGTCTTCCCAAGAATCTTCCCTACGGTCTGGGGAAAACCAAATAACAGCTTCTTCCATCATTTTGCTCTGCACATTGCATAGATTATCGTCATTATCACCTGTCCATTCCCTGTGGGCAGGTGCTTTTTATGGAAAAGCACGTTTTACACTGCAAATTATTGACATTTTGTGAATTTACAGGTATACTAACTCTGTATTTTGAGATTTATATGCATTTTCGGAGGCCTGAAATCCATGGTAAAAAAGTGGAATGTCACCATTCCAAAGCTCTCCGCAGACAAGCCCCGCCGGGCCTATATCTGTCTGCCGGAATCCTATGATACCAGCAAGGACAAGCGTTATCCCGTCATGTATATGTTCGACGGCCATAACGTGTTCTTTGATGAAGACGCCACCTACGGCAAGTCCTGGGGCATGGCGAAATATATGCGCGAAAGCAAAAAAGAACTGATCATCGTGGGTGTGGAGTGCAACCACGAGGGCAACCGCCGTCTGGTGGAATATTCTCCCCTGACGTACACCAATTCCGAACACGGCCACATCAAGGGCAAGGGCAGCATCATGATGAACTGGCTGGTAAACACCCTGAAGCCCTATATCGATACCAACTACCGCACCCTGCCCGACCGGAAGAACACCATCATCGCCGGTTCCTCCATGGGCGGTCTCATCGCCCTGTACGGCGCAACGGTCTACAACCACATTTTCCAGCGGGGCGCCTGCCTGTCCCCCAGCCTGTGGGTATCCCCCGGCAAGGTGCTGGAAATGGTGGCCCGGGCCCATATCCGCCGGGATACCACCATTTATATGGACTACGGCGAACTGGAAATGTTCAACCACGCCGCTACCCAGGAGTCCATGATCTCCACCGCCCATCTGCTTCTGACCAAGCGGGTGAATCTGGCCCTGCGGATCGTCCCCGGCGGCAACCACTCAGAAGCCAGCTGGGAAAAGCAGATCCCCATTTTTATGGATTGCCTGGGGCTATGACTGCCTCCCGTTTGTCATCCTGAGCGAGCAAAGCGAGTCGAAGGATCTTGGCACCGATTCTTAGTACAATATTACCAAAGGAGTATAGAGTATGTATTTTGTATACATTCTTGCCAACTGGGATGATTCTGTACTGTATATTGGTGTCACAGGCAATCTGGAACGGCGTTTGTATGAGCATCGCAATGGTCTAGCAGATGGATTTACGAAAAAATACAATGTTCACAAATTAGTTTACTACGAGTATACAAACGATGTATACAGCGCGCTTTCCCGTGAAAAGCAACTTAAAAAATGGACGCGTGAAAAGAAGAACTTTTTAATCAGCAACATGAATCCGGATTGGAAGGATTTATCCAAAGAATGGAACTGATTTCAAAAAATCGGTGCGCAGATCCTTCGACTCCGCTTACGCTCCGCTCAGGATGACAGTTCCTGAACCAGAACATAAACAAAGAAAACTATTTTTTTAGGAGAAATATATCAATATGGAAATTCGCTACGAAAAGCACTGGAGCGGTTACTTAAACCGCGAAATGGAATTCAAGGTCTACGGCCATGCCGGCAAGCCCGTTCTGTTCATCCCCTGCCAGGCCGGCCGGTTTATGGACTTCGAGGGCTTCAATATGCATCAGACCTGGGCTCCCTGGATTGAATCCGGTCAGGTCATGGTCTTCTCCATCGACACCATCGATAACGAAGCCTGGGCCGCACAGGGTGCCGACAACCGCTGGCGCATTGAAAACCACGAGAAGTGGTACAACTATGTGGTCAACGAAATGGTTCCCACCATCAAGCACATTGCCGGTCTGGCAAACGGCTATGACCAGGGCATCATGACCTTCGGTGCATCCATGGGTGCCATGCACGCAGGCAACCTGTACTACCGCCGTCCCGACCTGTTCGACCGCTGCTTCGCCATCTCCGGCCTGTATGACAACAAGGAGTTCTTCGGTGACTACTGCGATGACCTGGTCTACAACAACTGCCCTGTCTTCTACCTGGCAAACATGCCCCAGGATCACTACTACATGGACATGTACCGCAGCCAGAAGAGCCTGATCGTGATCGGTCAGGGTGCCTGGGAAGAGCCCCTGCTGGAATCCACCCGGAAGCTGGACACCGTCTGCTGCCAGAAGGGCATCCCCACCCGCTTCGAGTACTGGGGTCATGATGTGAACCACGACTGGCCCTGGTGGCACAAGATGGTTCCCACCTACCTGCCCTGGCTGCTGGGATAACCGGAATTTCAGTCAATCAACATGTCATCGCGAGCCAGTGCGCACACTGGCGTGGTAATCTTCTTTTCAGGCGGATCATCCCCAATTTTTCTGAAGATTGCCGCACCAGTCTGACTGGTGCGCAATGACAGTAATTTACAACGAATTTTATAAAAAGGAGAGAAATCTCAATGAAAAACTTCGTATTCATTTCCCCCAACTTCCCCCTGACCTACTGGAAGTTCTGCCGCGAGCTGAAGAACAACGGCATGCGCGTTCTGGGCATCGGCGACTGCCCCTACGATGAGCTGATGCAGGAGCTGAAGGAGTCCATGCACGAATACTACAAGGTCTCCTCCCTGGAAAACAGCGACGAGGTCTTCAAGGCCGTCGCCTTCTTCACCTTCAAGTACGGTAAGATCGACTGGCTGGAGTCCAACAACGAATACTGGCTGATGCGCGATGCATGGCTGCGTACCGAGTTCAACATCACCACCGGCCCCAAGCTGCACGAGATGGACAAAATCAAGTACAAGTCTGCCATGAAGGAATACTATGCCAAGGCCGGCCTGCCCACCGCCCGCTATCACCTGGTTGAGGGTCTGGACGACGCTCTGGAGTTTGCCCACATGGTCGGCTACCCCGTTGTTGTCAAGCCCGACAACGGTGTCGGCGCTTCCAACACCTACAAGCTGAAGTGCGACGAGGATGTCCACTGGTTCATCAACACCAAGGACGACAATATCTACATCATGGAAGAGTTCGTCAACGGCTATGTCCAGACCTACGACGGCATCGTGGATTCCCAGGGCAATATGCTGTTCGAATCCGGCAACATCACCCCCCTGTCCCTGATGGACATCGTCAACGACAACGGTGACTCCGTCTACTACCTGGTCAAGGAGCTGCCCGAGAAGATCCGTCAGGCAGGTCTGGCCACCGTTAAGGCCTTCGGCGTCAAGTCCCGCTTCATCCACCTGGAGTTCTTCGTTCTGAACGATGACCAGGAGGGTCTGGGCAAGAAGGGCGACGTTCTGGGTCTGGAGGTCAACATGCGTCCCGCCGGCGGCTTCACTCCCGAGATGTACAACTACTCCCAGGAGACCGACGTTTACAAGATCTGGGCTGACATGATCGCCTTCGACTACAACACCAAGAGCATCGGCAATTCCCACTACTGCGCCTTCTACGGCCGCCGCGACGGCAAGGCTTACCGTCTGGATGACTACGAAGTCATGATGAAGTACGGCCAGAAGATGGTCATGTGGGGCCGTATCCCCGACGCTCTGTCCGGCGCCATGGCAAACCAGATGTACGTTGCCAACTTCGACACCGAAGAAGAAATGATGGCCTTCTACGAGGATCTGGCTGCTCAGTACTAATTTCCATACAGCAAAAGCGCAGGGTTTTCACCCTGCGCTTTCTTTATGCGGGTTTTTGGCTAAACGGCAGTTGGCCTTTTATCCGGAATTCGTATTATTCCTGTCTGGTTATGGAGCGTTCGGAAGAAAAGCCCTCCGGATACCGCTTTTTCAGCTTTTCGATATTGGCCTTCAAAATCTCTTCCAGGGGAATATCCAGCGCATACGCGGTTTCCGCCAGATACCAGGCAATGTCTCCCAATTCCTTTGCCAGCTTTTCCCGATCCAGTTCATGCCCCTGGGCCAGCCATTTTTTCACAATGTCGATGGCCTCGCCGGACTCCCCGCACAGGCCCATGACGCCGTTAATCAGCACATCTTTTTGCGTTAACTCCGGATTCAGCGTTTTCATGGCAAGGGTTTGATATTCATTGATGGTCATTTTTCTGCTCCTTTCCAGCCCTCATGGCGTAAAAGCCAGACCTTTTTGTCCCGTCCCCCGGCATAGCCTGTCAGCTGTCCTTTTGCGCCCACCACCCGGTGACAGGGGATCAGGATACTGATGGGGTTCTTTCCCACGGCCTGCCCGACTGCCTGGGCGGACATTTTTTCTTTCCCCAACAGCCCGGCCATTTCCTGTGCAATATCGCCGTAACTTCGGGTGGTGCCATAGGGAATGGTCAGCAGAAGCTGCCAGACCTGCTTCTGGAAGGGTGTCCCCTCCGGATTCAACGGAAACAGAACCGGCTGTACTTCTCCGCGAAAATAGCCATCCAGCCATTGCATTGCCTGCTTCAGAACAGGGTGATCCTCCCTGCGCCCGGTTTCCGGCGGCCGCCTCTGCATCCAAAGACCTGTCAGCGCATTTTCCTCACAGGTAAGCAGCAGCGTCCCCAGAGGCGAAGGATATTCAGCAAAGTACATAAACCAGTTTCTCCTTTTTTGTACGTTATTGCTATTATACATCCCTTTTTTCCAAAAGTCTATGGTGAAAACACATCTTGATTCTTTACGCGCAGTTCGCTATAATTGCGGAAGAATTTTACAGCCCAAGGAGCTGAAACATAGACATGAGAAAAGAAATCATCGCAAAGCAGTTTGATGAAGAACGTGCTTTGTATAATCTGAAAAATACCGATGTGCTGGACTGCGTGTTTGCAGGCCCCGCTGACGGCGAATCTGTACTGAAGGAAGCCCGGGATGTGAAGCTGGAAAACTGCGTTTTCTCCCTGCGGTATCCCCTGTGGCATGTGGAAAAATTCCATATCCATGATTCAAAAATGGACGAGGCCACCCGTGCCCCCATCTGGTACAGCCGGGATGGTCTGATCACCGACAGCGATATCCACGGAACCAAAGCCCTGCGGGAATGCGAAAACATTCAGATCCGGGACTGCACCATTACCTCTGAAGAATTCGGCTGGAAAAGCGCGAACATCACTGTTACGGACAGCACCCTGAATGCCCAGTACCTGTTTCTGGACAGCCGGGATGTAGTCCTGGACAAGGTGGAGATGCACGGCAAGTATTCCTTTCAGTACATGGAGAATCTGACCATCCGAAACTCCGTTCTGGACACCAAGGATGCCTTCTGGCACAGCAAACATGTCACAGTGGAAAACTGTCTGGTGAAGGGAGAATATCTTGGCTGGTTCTCTGAAGATCTGACGCTGATCAACTGCAAAATCATCGGCACCCAGCCCCTTTGCTACTGCAAAAATCTGCGGCTTGAAAACTGCGTCATGGAGGAAACCGATCTTGCCTTCGAGTATTCCGATGTGGAAGCTTCCATTATCGGCCGCGTGGATTCCATTAAGAATCCCCGTTCCGGCGAGATCATCGCAGATTCCGTAGGCGAGGTTATCCTTGGCGATACGGTCATGGAATGCACCGGCAGGGTCACCATCCGATAAGTTCATAATGATTCAGGGCGTGCAGTTCAAGTTCATTCGCACGCCCTGTTTTATTTTATTGTTACAGGTAATCTTTTTCTGAATCCGTTTCCCAGAAAGGCTTCTCCGGTTCCGGCGGCTGCCACTGGGGTTCCTCCTGGGTGTACACCGGCTCCTGCTTTCTTGGCGGCATTCCCTTATCCTTATTCCGGTTGAAGAACAGGAAGAAGGGCTCCGTTACGCCAAAACAAATGCTCAGCACCAGGAACAGCACCGCATTGTCCGGGTCCAGGGATTTGTACACGTCATACAACGCCATAAACCGGATCACAAGATACGCAATCACCGTTCCCAGCAGCGGCAGAACCAGACCCAGCAGAGACAGCACGGAGCCGATCATCCGGTTCACCATATCCCCATGGAAACCGTGCAGGCCGCTTCCCACCGCTGCGATCATGGAAACTGCCATTGCCAGCACCGCAGTGGTCAGCGCGCTCATCAGCACGGAAAGCATCAGCAGCCACTTCCGCCGGGAGCGGATCTCGCCCCGAACCACATAGCGGTACTGGTCAGACAAACTGCCCAGCAGCCACACATTCACCACCGGCACCCAGGCCAGCCAGGGATTGTGCAGCCCCCGGCGGCGGGCGATCACGTATATTGCCAGTGCCGACAGCACATACGATGCCATTCCAAACGCCATGGAAGGCAGAGATGCCGCCAGAGCCGTCAGAATGCCAAATATAATATCTCCCTCATACGCAAATGCCATAAAAAATCCTCCTCTTTCTCTTTGGGGATAGTTTACCACAGGATCAGAAGCTGTGCAAGAATTTTTGAAAAATACATTGTATGCAATCCCGATTGGGCAGAATGGTCATTGTACCCCGCTGAAATCCGTTTTACTCTCGAAGGGGCGATTAAAAGAACCAATTTCAATTAAATTCCCTTCAGGGTCTGCGATATAGCAGGTGCGCTGTCCCCAAGGCTCCGTTGTTGGTTCCAGGATAGCATGAGCGCCTTTTGCTACAGCCTTGGCATATTCCAAATCAACTTCATCAAAAGTATCGACATACAGGGCAATTTCAAAATGGCCATTGAACCCCTTGATGTATTCATACTTTCTGCTGGTCATTTTCTCAAAATTCTTCCGTTCATAAAGCATAAAAAGTGTTCCATCTTTGATAAGATACACGTTTTCCGCATTTTCTCCCTGGGAAATTTCAAAACCGAGGACATCTCGGTAAAAGCGCACCATTGTGGGCATATCCTTAACAAACAAGCCGAACCCGTCGAGTTTCATTTTTATCTCCTCCGTCAAATTCCACTTTCTCCACTTCTTTGATACCATTTTATCACAAAATTGCAAATACTACAACAGGCACAGCAGTTTCCTTTCTGCTGTGCCTGCTGCGTATTGGATTGGTTACTTCATCAGCTTACAGACCAGCTCCGTGTAAGCAAAGGGATCATCCAGAGGCAGCTCTGCCATCAGCTGAGCCTGATACATCAGAAGCATGGCATAGTCCTTCGCCTTCAGGGGATCTTCCGTCATAGCCTTCTGCATGGCCTGAACCGCCTCGTGGTCGGCGTTCAGTTCCAGAATGCGGCCCACGGTGAAGGCCATCTCCGGATTTGCCCGCTTCATGTACTTTTCCATTTCGAAGCTCATACCGTTTTCGGGACTCATGCATACGGGATGGCTGCCCAGATTGGAGGACAGCTTGACTTCCTTCACCTGCTCGCCCAGGGTCTCCTTGACAAAGGTCAGGAAGCCCTTCAGCTCCTCTGCCTTTTCCTCGGCCTCCTTCTTCTCCTCCTCGGTCTGCAGACCCAGGTCTTCGGAGGAAGCGTTGCAGAAGGACTTTTCCATGTAGGTCATCAGGGTCTGGGGAATGAATTCATCCACATCCTCGGTAAACAGCAGGCAGTCGTAGCCCTTCCTGCTCAGCGCCTCCACCTGGGGCAGCTTGGCAAGACGGTCCTTGTTTTCACCGGGGACGAAGTAGATCTTCTCCTGACCCTCGGCCATAGCCTCCACGTAGTCTTTCAGGGAAATCAGCTTGCCTTCTCTGTTGCTGTAGAACAGCAGCAGATCCTTGGTGGCATCCTTATGGGCACCGTACTCGTTGACAGTGCCGTACTTCAGCTGGCGGCCGAAGGCGGCATAGAATTCCTCGTACTTCTCCCGGTCGTTTTCCAGCATGGACTTCAGTTCGGACTTGATCTTCTTCTCAATGTTTCTGGCGATGATGGTCAACTGACGGTTGTGCTGCAGCATCTCGCGGCTGATGTTCAGAGACAGATCCTGGCTGTCCACAATACCCCGGACAAAGCGGAAATGCTCAGGCAGCAGGTCTTCACAGTTCTCCATGATCATAACACCGGAGGAATACAGCTGAAGGCCGTGCTTGAAATCCCGGGTATAGAAATCATAGGGTGCCTTGCCGGGCACATACAGCAGTGCCTTGAAGGAAACGCTGCCCTCGGCACTGGAATGGATGGTACGCAGGGGCTTGTTGTAATCGAAGAACTTTTCCCGGTAGAAGGTCTCATATTCCTCCTCGGTAACGTCCTTCTTGGCCCGCTGCCAGATGGGCACCATGGAGTTCAGGGTCTCCAGAACCTGATAGGTCTCATATTCCTCGGAATCTTCCTTCTTCCGGGACTTGGTGACCTCCATCTTGATGGGGTAACGGATATAGTCGGAATACTTGCGGATCAGGGAGCGGATCTCATACTCCTCCAGGAAATCGGAATACTTGTCCTCCTCGCTGTCCTCCTTCAGAACCATGATGATATCGGTGCCGGGAGCATCCTTGGTGGTTTCCTCAATGGTGTAGCCGTCCGCGCCGTCGGAGACCCACTTCCAGGCCTTGTCCTCACCGTACTTTCTGGTGATGACGGTGATGGAGGAAGCCACCATAAAGGCAGAGTAGAAGCCTACGCCGAACTGGCCGATGATGTCGATATCCTCCTGCTTCTCCATGGCCTGCTTGAAGCCCAGGGAGCCGGACTTAGCAATGGTTCCCAGATTCTCTTCCAGGTCAGCCCGGCTCATGCCGATGCCGTTGTCGGAAACGGTCAGGATGCCGTTTTCCGCATCCCGGGTGATGGTGATGGCGAACTGATCCCGATTCAGCCCCACCTTGTCATCGGTCAGGGCGGTATAGGCCAGCTTGTCGATGGCATCGCTTGCATTGGAGATAATTTCCCGCAGGAAGATCTCCCGGTGGGTGTAGATAGAGTTGATCATCAGATCCAGCAGCCGCTGGGACTCTGCTTTGAATTGCTGCTTTTCCATAATTGTAAATTCATATCCTTTCGTATTAGCACTCAGGCTGTTAGAGTGCTAATATTATAGCGCACCTGAAAGAAAAAGCAATAGCTTTCAAAAAAAGTTCTTTCTTTATTAACATTTGTACAATTTCCATTCGAAACAATTTCAGATTATTGGATTGATTATTTCTGATTTTATGGTATCATTATACTGTATGAGTATGCGCCAACGTTATTTTGTTAATTAAAATATGAATATATAAGGAGTATGAAATGATCACAGTATCTAATCTCGGTATGCAGTTTGGCGGCCAGTGGCTGTTCCAGCGCGTTGACCTGCAGTTCCTGCCCGGCAACTGCTACGGCATCATCGGTGCCAACGGCGCCGGCAAGTCCACCTTCCTGCGCATCCTGACCGGTGAGCTGGATTCCACCACCGGTTCCATCAGCATCGACCCCGACAAGCGCGTTTCTGTTCTGAAGCAGAACCAGAACGCCTACGACGAGTACACCATTCTGGACACCGTCATCATGGGCAACCAGCACCTGTACGATGTCATGAAGGAAAAGGATGCCATCTACGAAAAGCCCGATTTCTCTGACGAAGACGGCCTGCGCGCTGCCGACCTGGAAGCAGAATTTGCTGAACTGGGCGGCTGGGAAGCAGAATCCGATGCTTCCCGCCTGCTGCAGGGTCTGGGCATCGGCACCGATATGCACTATGACATGATGGCCGATACCGACCCCCGTCTGAAGGTGAAGGTACTGCTTGCCCAGGCACTGTTCGGCGACCCCGATATCATCATGCTGGACGAGCCTACCAACAACCTGGATATCGAAGCCATCAACTGGCTGGAAGACTTCCTGCTGGACTTCCCCGGCATGGTCATCGCCGTTTCCCATGACCGTCACTTCCTGAATACCGTCTGCACCCACACCGTGGATATCGACTACGGCAAGATCAAGATGTACGTGGGCAACTACGACTTCTGGTACGAATCCTCCCAGATGGTTCAGGCCATGATCCGCAACAAGAACAAGAAGAACCAGGAAAAGATCGAAGAGCTGCAGCTGTTCATCCAGCGCTTCTCCGCCAACAAGTCCAAGGCCAAGCAGGCTACTGCCCGCCGGAAGCTGCTGGACAAGCTGACCGTTGAGGAAATGCCCTGCTCTACCCGCCGCTATCCCTTCGTCGGCTTCCAGCAGGAGCGGGAACTGGGCAAGGATGTTCTGACCGTTAAGGATGTTTCCGTCACCATCGACGGCGAAAAGCTGCTGGACAAGGTCTATTTCTCCGTGAACCGTACCGACAAGATCGCCTTTGTGGGTGAAAATGAGCTGGCACAGACCGCTCTGTTCAAGATCCTGATGGGCGAGCTGGAGCCCGATGAAGGCAGCATCAAGTGGGGCGTTTCCACCATCCGTTCCTACCTGCCCAAGGATAACTCCGAATACTTCGAGGGCAACAAGATGGAGCTGGTGGACTGGCTGCGCCAGTATTCCGCCAAGAAGGATGACGTTTACCTGCGCGGCTTCCTGGGCCGGATGCTGTTCTCCAATGAAGATGTCTTCAAGCCCGTCAACGTTCTGTCCGGCGGCGAGAAGGTCCGCTGCATGCTCAGCAAGATGATGCTCTCCGGTGCCAATGTGGTGCTGCTGGACCAGCCCACCAACCACCTGGACATGGAATCCATCCAGGCTGTCAACAAGGGTCTGGAAGCCTTCCCCGGCGTTGTGCTGCTTGCTTCCCATGACCACGAAATGCTGACCTCCACCTGTAACCGCGTCATCGCCTTCCAGCCCGACGGCACCATCATCGACAAGTACGGCACTTACGATGATTACCTGGAATGGATGGCTCAGAACAAGAAGTAAATCCCGCCCTACAGTATTTATTCCATATAAGGAGAATAAATCATGGAAAAAATCTTAGATATCATCACCGCAAAGATGCAGCAGGCTTTTGCTGATGCAGGTTATGATGCATCCTTCGGCCGGGTAACGGTTTCCAACCGGCCTGACCTGTGCGAATACCAGTGCAACGGCGCCCTGGCCGCTGCCAAGACCTATAAGTGCGCCCCCATCCAGATTGCCAAGGCTGTTGCCGAAAAGCTGGATGCCAACGACTATGACCTGGTGGATGCCGTCATGCCCGGCTTCATCAATCTGAAGCTTTCCGATGCCTTCCTGCGCAATTACCTGGAGCAGATGCGCGTTTCCGACAGCTTCGGCATTGAAAAGACCGGCACCGGCAAGACCATCGTGGTGGACTACGGCGGCCCCAATGTGGCAAAGCCCCTGCACATCGGCCATCTGCGCTCTGCCATCATCGGTGAAAGCCTGAAGCGTCTGTACAAGTTCTTCGGCTACAACACCATCGGCGACATCCACCTGGGCGACTGGGGTCTGCAGATGGGTCTGATCATCACGGAGCTCCAGGAGCGTCAGCCCGACCTGTGCTACTTTGATCCTGACTACACCGGCGAGTATCCTGCTGAGCCTCCCTTCACCATTTCCGAGCTGGAAGAGATCTATCCCGCCGCTTCCGCCAAGAAGAAGATGGATGAAGACTTTGCAGACCGGGCCCACACCGCCACCTTTGAGCTGCAGAACGGCCGCCGGGGCTACCGGGCTATCTGGCAGCACATCATGAAGCTGTCCGTTGCCGACATGACCCGGATCTATGACAATCTGGATGTTCACTTCGAGTCCTGGCTGGGCGAAAGCGATGCCGATCCCTTCATCCCCGCCATGATCGAGGACTTCAAGACTAAGGGTCTGGCTGTGCAGAGCGAAGGCGCCCTGGTCATTCCCGTGGCAGAGGAAAGCGACAAGAAGGAAGTTCCCCCCTGTATTCTGGTGAAATCCGACGGTTCCGCCATCTATGCCACCACCGACCTTGCCACCATGGTTCAGCGTATGCAGGACTTCAAGCCCGACGAAATGCTCTACATCACTGACAAGCGTCAGGCCCTGCACTTTGAGCAGGTCTTCCGGGCTGCCAAGAAGGGCGGCATTCTTCCCGAAGGCTTCCCCGTGTCCCATCTGGGCTTCGGCACCATGAACGGCAAGGACGGCAAGCCCTTCAAGACCCGTGATGGCGGCGTTATGCGTCTGGAGCAGCTGATCGCCGATATGACCGCCTTCGTGCGGGCCAAGGTCGTGGAGAACAAGATCGTGGAGGAATCCGAAGTGGATGCCACCACCGCAAAGATCGCCCTGGCTGCCCTGAAGTACGGCGACCTTTCCAACCAGCCCACCAAGGATTATGTCTTCGACATGGACCGTTTTGCCGCCTTTGAAGGCAACACCGGCCCCTATATCCTGTACACCATCGTGCGTATCAAGTCCATTCTGAGCCGTTACGGTGCCTGGGAGAACCTTCCCATCCAGGCTCCTGCCAACCAGTACGCCAAGGATCTGATGCTGGCCATCACCAAGTTCGGCCCCGCCATGGAAAGCGCACTGAAGTCTTTCGCGCCTAACCTGGTCTGCGCCTATATCTACGAGCTGGCCGGCTGCGTCAACAAGTTCTATCACGAAACCCCCATCCTCAAGGAGGAAAATGAGGAGGTCAAGGCCGGTCACATCGCCCTGATTGCCCTGGCCAAGAATGTTCTGGAGACCTGCATCCACATTCTGGGCTTCAGCGCACCGGAAAAGATGTAAATATTCCAAGAACCGCCCGCGAGGGCGGTTCTTTTTCTATACCGTATACCAAATCCGAATAGAAAAAATCAGCCATTTTGCACCATTGCAGTCACATGGAATATCCGATATAATGGGTATGGAATTATAAAAAAAGTAAGGAGAGATGCCCCATGAAATTAGCAGTTTATACCGTCAGCCTGCCCGAATATGATCTGGCCGAGTCCGTTGCCGTCCTGAAGGAAATGGGCTACGAAGGTGTCGAGTGGCGCGTTGACAAGACCGAAGGCGAGTCCCCCCTGAAGGCTATGTTCGCCAACTATCCCAAGGAGGCTCAGTACGCCTTCCGTTACTGGACCGACAACCACTCCACCCTGAATGTGGACGACATCATGAACGAGTGCAAGAAGGTCAAGGCTCTGTGCGACGAAGCAGGTCTGACCATCTGCAACCTGGCTACCACTCTGAAGGGCGCTCCCGAAGAGATGGAGAACACCATCGCCGCCGCTGCTGCCATCGGCTGCAAGACTGTCCGCGGCCCCATGGCTACTTACGATCCCAACCGTCCCTACTGGGATCAGTTCAACGAGTACCGCGCATACCTGAAGGAGTGCGAGCCTCTGCTGAAGAAGTACGGCGTCAAGTTCCTGATTGAGACCCATCACGGCATGATGATCTCCTCCGCTTCCTCTGCCCTGCGTGTTCTGGACGGTTTCGATCCCGAATACTTCGGCCTGATCTACGATCCCGGCAACATGGTCTACGAAGGCTATGAGGCTTATCAGCTGGGCTTCGAGATGCTGGGCAAATATCTGGCTCACGTTCATGTGAAGAACGCTGCCCTGACCCCCGCCGGTGAGGACGAGTTCGGCGCCACCAAGTACAACCAGTCCTGGATGCCCATGAAGAAGGGCTCCGCCAACCTGGCTGCCCTGATCAAGGCCCTGAAGAAGGTCGGCTACGACGGCTGGCTGTCCGTGGAAGACTTCTCCAACGAGAAGCCCACCCGTGAAAAGCTGGAAGAGAACATTGCCTACCTGAAGGAACTGCTGGAGAAGGCATAAGTTTTCCGTATATACACCAAAAGCCAAGCTGCAAAGAAAGCAGCTTGGCTTTTATCGTTTCCTTATTCTGTTTGTTTACTTCCGAAATAAAGAAATACCGTTGATACCAACAGAAGCTGCGGTAAGAACCCACAGCACCCTGGATGTTCCGGGCAGAACATCCATCAACGCGCTCCAGTCTTCGATCAAAACCCATCCGTTGGCTTCACTCAAAAAAGCGCATAAGGTGAATGCTGTAAACGATAAGCTGACAAATCTGAACCATTTTGCTTCACGGTGCCGGAAAGTCCA
The DNA here is from genome assembly GCA_017398105.1 of Oscillospiraceae bacterium. Next base: position 84,419 of record JAFQHF010000080.1, read on the forward strand.
AACAACATTTAAGGTTGCTGTAATAATTGCAGCCATTCCGAATAACAGCCACATAGTTTCTCCTCCTTTAAATGCCAATTGCCAGGCTCTTTACTTCATAGCCTCCAGCGCCAGTGCATTCTGGGTTCTGTACAGCTCCGAATAGATGCCGCCGGTGCCCAGCAGCTGCTCATGAGTGCCGCATTCGGTGATAACACCGTCGGCAATGGATACGATCCGGCTGGCGTTGCGGATGGTACTCAACCGGTGGGCGATGATCAGCGTGGTACGGCCCACAGCCAGATTGTCGAAGGCCCGCTGAATTTTGGCTTCCGTCACGGAGTCCAGCGCGGAGGTGGCTTCGTCCAGGATCAGGATGGGCGGATTCTTCAGGAAAATCCGGGCAATGGCTATGCGCTGCTTCTGACCGCCGGACAGCAGGGTGCCCCGTTCACCAACGTAAGTGTTGAAGCCCTCGGGCATAGCCTGGATATCCTCGTAGATTTCCGCCTTCTTCGCTGCCTCGATGACCTCTTCCATGGTGGCATCGGGCTTGCCGTAGCGGATATTCTCAAACACCGTATCCGCAAACAGGAACACATCCTGCTGCACGATGCCGATATTCTCATGGATGCTCTTCTGGGTCACATCCCGGATATCCAGACCGTCAATGGAAATGGAACCGGCAGACACATCGTAAAACCGGGGAATCAACTGGCACAACGTTGTCTTGCCGCCGCCGGAAGGGCCCACGATGGCAATGGTTTCGCCGGGATGTACCGTGACAGTCACATCATGCAGCACCGCCAGGTCGCCGTCATAGGCAAAGGAAACCTTGTCCACCTTAATCTCACCCCGGACATTTTCCAGAACTTTTGCGTCCGGCCTGTCCTGAATGGTGGGCTCTGTGCGCATCACATCCACGAAGCGGTTCAGACCCGCAAAGCCGTTGGCAAACATTTCGGAAAAGCTGGAGAGCTTGCGCATGGGACTGACGAAAGAGGCAATATACAGGTTAAAGGTGATCAGATCCCGGTAGTCCATCTCGCCCTGCATCACATAATAGCCGCCCAGGCCAATAATGATCACGTTCAGGCTGCACAGGAAGAATTCCACGCTGCTGTGGAACATGCCCATGGCCTTGTGAAATTCCCGCTTGGAGGTTTTAAACTGGTCATTGGCCGCATTGAACCGGCGGCTTTCCGTTTCCTCATTGGCAAAGGCCTTGGCGGTACGGACACCGGACAGACTGCTTTCGATCTCCTGATTGATATGTCCGGTCTTTTCCTTGGCCGCGGCAGAGGCCCGGCCCATCCGCTTGCGCATGGTCATTACCACGATCAGGAACACCGGAATGGTCAGCGCCACCACCAGCGCCAGCTGCCAGCGAATAGAGCCCATAACGGCCAGGGCGCCGCAGATGGTCAGCACAGAGGTCAGCAGATCCTCCGGGCCATGATGGGCAAGCTCTGTCAGTTCAAACAGATCGGATGTCAGCCGGGCCATCAGCTTGCCGGTGCGGTTCCGGTCGTAAAAATCAAAGCTCAGTTCCTGCATATGGGCAAACAGATCCTTTCGGATGTCTGCCTCCACCCGGATACCAAAAGTGTGGCCGTAGTAAGCAACAATAAAATTCAGGAACGACCGCAGCAGATACGAACACACCACCGCGATCATGATGGTAAAGAAGGTCCGGTACAGCTGATTGGGCAGCAGATCATACAGGGCGCTCCGGGTCACCAGCGGGAATGCCAGGTCAATGGCCGCAATGCCCACCGCACAGGAAACGTCGATGGCAAAGAGCTTTTTGTGATTTTTAAAATAGCTCAGAAAAATCGCCAGAGGGGATTTTTGCTGATAGTCTTTTGTGGTCATATGCAATCCTCCATTTCTTACCTTCTATTATACATAAATCTGTCAAGGTTTCAATGACCAGACTTCCGTAACCGTGAAGTTTGTGTTATAATCGAATTACTTTTCAACCGGAGGTCAGTTTATGGAGCTTCTCTATTCCGACAAGCATATTGCCGTCTGCGTCAAACCTGTGGGACTGGATTCCGAAGCAGAGGTTCCGGCTGCACTGAAAGAACAGCTGGGCGGGGAGATCTTCCCCATTCACCGACTGGACAAAACCGTGGGCGGCGTTATGGTTTATGCCCGCACCAGGCAGGCCGCCGCTTCCCTTTCCAAAGCCATTCAGGAAGGCCGGATGGTCAAGGAATACGTTGCCATCGTGCACGGAACCCCTCCGGACTCCGGAGACTGGGAAGACCTGCTGTGGAAGGACAGCAAAAAGAACAAGGTTTTCGTAGTCAAACGGATGCGGGGCGGTGTCAAAAAAGCAAGACTGGAATTTCGCCGCCTTTCTGCGGGAGAAACCAGCCTTGTGCAGATCCGGCTTCACACCGGACGCAGCCACCAGATCCGGGTCCAGTTCTCCAGCCGGGGTTTTCCTCTGGTAGGAGACCACAAATACGGTTCCCGGGACGAGCGGACAGCTCCCATGCTCTTTTCCTGCCGGATCACCTTCCCCTGGGGTAAGGAAACGAAAACCTTTGAAGCATTCCCTGACTGGGCAAAATAAATTTGTAAGGCGGGGGCAGGCCCCCGCCTTACATTTTTCTATGTTAATCGGGACGGTATTTTGTCTTCCAGGTGCCCCGGATGGTTCTTGGCACAAAGAAGGACGTGCGGCACACCCAGTCGGTGACCATGGCGATCCACACACCCACTGCGCCCAGCCCAAAATGGACACACAGCAGCCAGGAGCCGAAGATCCGGCAGGCCAGCATGGAGCCGATGCCCACCCACATGGTAAACTTCACATCATTGGCAGCCCGCAGGGCATTGGGAAGCACAAAGGACACCGGCCAGAAGAAGATCGCCATACCCGCATGGATGGCAGACAGGGTCATGGCCAGTTCCCGGGTCTCGGGGGACAGTGCGCCGTACAAACCTACCAGGGGGCTCAGGAAAATCAGGATCAGCACATTGCTGGCACCCTGGATCACATAGCTCCAGCGCAGCATTTTTTTGATGTAATACACCGCCTGATCCGTATCCCGTGCACCTACGCACTGACCGACCACCGTCACCATAGCAAGGCCCATGGCCTGACCCATGATAATGCCGATCCGGTCAATATTGCCCGCCACCGCATTTGCGGAAACCTGAGAGGTGCCGAACAGAGTGATCATGCTGGCAACAATCAGCCGCCCCAGGGAGAAGAAGCAGTTTTCGCAGGCGGAGGGAATGCCGATGCGCAGGATATTTCCCATCATTTTCTGATCGACGGTGGTCAGGCCCTCTCTGCTCAGGCTCAGCTCCTGACCGGGCTTCGCCGTCAGAATCATCATATAGATACCCGCCACAGCGCGGGAGACCAGCGTCGGCACTGCCACACCGTAAACGCCCCATTTCAGCACGAAAATGCAGAAGGCATTACCCGCCACATTGATGATATTCATCAGCATACTGACCTTCATGGACACCTTGCTGTTGCCAACGCTGCGGAAAATGGCAGCACCGGCATTGTAAAGGGCAATAAAAGGAAAGGACAGGGCCGTAATACGAAGATACTGCAGTCCTGCCTGCTTCACATCCGCTTCGATGGCACCGAAGCACAGCATCAGCAGTTCTTCATCAAGGATCAGGCAGGGAACCATGGTGATGATGCCCAGCGCCGTTGCCATGAGCACCAGCTGACCGGCACTTTTCCGGGCCTTCTCCATGTTCCGGGCACCCAGGAACTGGCTGGTAACCACCGCACCGCCGGTGGCCAGGGCCGCAAACAGCACCAGGATCACCGCATTGATCATATCCACCAGAGAAACACCGGAAATGGCTGCCTCGCCAACGGAAGAAACCATCACACCGTCCGCCATGCCCACCAGAATGGTCAGACCCTGCTCAATCACCAGAGGGATGATCAGTTTAATGAGCTTTTGATTGGAAAAGAGTCTTTGTTCCAAGGATAACACCCCGTATCATAATTGTCACCGCAGGAAACCGTCCTGCGGAATACTTGTTTTTTCAGTATAGCATTGATGAAAAAAACTTGCAATAATAAATTCCTGCTGAAAAGGGCACCCCAAACGGGGTGCCCTTCCTTATTATAATATATCAGCTGAAAATCAGTTCCCCATTTACAGCATCCACCGTGACGGTCTGTCCCGGCAGAACCTCGCCCCGCAGCAGACGCTTACTGAGCATGGTCTCCACCGTGTGCTGCACATACCGGCGCAGAGGCCGGGCACCGTACTGGGGATCATAGGCAGCATCCACGATTGCCTGTTTTGCAGTTTCTGTCAGCTCCACCCGAATCTGCTGGTTTTCCAGCCGCCGGTTCAGTCTGGCGATCTGCAAATCGATGATCTTCGTCACATTCGCTTTCGTCAAAGGCTTGTAGAACACGATCTCATCCAGGCGGTTCAGGAATTCCGGACGGAAGGACCGACGCAGCAGAGCTTCCACCTGCATCCTTGCACTCTCATCAATACTGCCGTCAGGCCGGATACCGCCCAGCAGGTACTCAGAGCCCAGATTGGAGGTCAGGATCAGAATGGTGTTCTTAAAGTCCACTGTCCGTCCCTGGGAATCGGTGATCCGGCCGTCATCCAGAACCTGCAGCAATACATTGAATACATCCGGGTGGGCCTTTTCCACCTCGTCAAAGAGGACAACGCAGTAGGGCTTCCGGCGCACAGCCTCCGTCAGCTGACCGCCTTCCTCGTAGCCCACATAGCCGGGAGGCGCACCGATCAGCCGGGATACGGAGAATTTTTCCATATATTCCGACATATCGATCCGCACCAGGTTGGCCTCGTCATCGAAAAGCGCCTGCGCCAGGGTCTTGGCCAGCTCCGTCTTGCCCACACCGGTGGGGCCCAGGAACAGGAAGGAGCCGATGGGCCGGTTGGGGTCCTGGATACCGGCGCGGCTGCGCTGAATGGCTTCGGTAACCGCCTGGACCGCTTCCTCCTGACCAACCACCCGCTTGTGCAGGGTTTCATCCAGAGTCAGCAGCTTTTCCCGCTCTCCCTGCACCAGCCGGGACACCGGAATGCCTGTCCAGCGCTCCACGATTCTGGCAATCTCTTCATCGGTGACCCGATCTCTGAGGATATTGCTTTCCTTGGCAGACTGGGCCCGGCGTTCCTCCTCCTCCAGCTGCCGCTGAGCCTCCGGCAGTCGGCCGTATTTCAGCTCCGCTGCCTTTTCCAGGTCGTAGTTCTGCTCTGCCGCTTCGATCTGACGGTTCAGGTCTTCGATTTTCTCCCGAAGCTGCTGCACCTTTTCAATGGCGTTCTTCTCGTTCTCCCACTGGGCCTTCATGGCATTGAAGTTGTCCCGCTCCTCGGCCAGCTCCTTTTGCAGATCTGCCAGCCGGGCTTTGGACAATTCATCCTCTTCCTTCTTCAGCGCCGCTTCCTCGATCTCCATCTGGATGATCTTCCGGGAAACAGTGTCCAGCTCCGTGGGCATGGAATCCATCTCCGTGCGGATCTGGGCGCAGGCTTCGTCCACCAGGTCAATGGCCTTGTCCGGCAGGAACCGGTCGGTGATATACCGGTGAGACAATGTGGATGCGGCAATGATGGCAGAATCCGCGATTTTTACGCCGTGGAAGACTTCATAGCGCTCCTTCAGTCCCCGAAGGATGGCAATGGTATCTTCCACAGTGGGCTCGTCCACCAGCACCGGCTGGAACCGGCGCTCCAGGGCGGCATCCTTTTCAATATACTGACGGTATTCATCCAGAGTGGTAGCGCCGATGCAGTGCAGCTCGCCCCGGGCCAGCATGGGCTTTAACAGATTGCCCGCATCCATGCTGCCCTCGGTCTTTCCCGCGCCCACAATGGTGTGCAGCTCATCAATAAAGAGGATGATCCGCCCGTCGGATTCCTTTACTTCATTCAAAACCGCCTTCAACCGTTCCTCAAATTCTCCCCGATATTTGGCACCGGCAATCAGCGCACCCATATCCAGGGAAAAAATGGTTTTGTCCTGCAGAGATTTGGGCACATCCTTCTTCACGATCCGCTGGGCCAGGCCCTCGGCAATGGCAGTCTTGCCCACGCCGGGCTCACCGATCAGCACGGGATTGTTCTTGGTCTTCCGGGAGAGAATCCGCACCACATTGCGGATCTCTTCATCCCGGCCGATGACCGGGTCCATTTTCTGCTCCCTTGCCCGCCTGACCAGATCGGTTCCGTATTTTTCCAGGGCTTCATAGGTGCTTTCGGGACTGTCGGAGGTGACACGCTGATTTCCGCGGACACTCTGCAGCGCCTTCAGGGCGTTCTCCCTGGTAATGCGGTAGGTCTCAAACAAATTCTTCACGCTTCCCCGGGCCGTATCCAGCAGGCCCAGGAACAGATGCTCTACGGAAACAAACTCATCCTTCATGAGCTTTGCCTGTTCCTCCGCAGCGGTAAAGGCCGCATCCATGTCCGCGGAAATATAGAACCGGTCCGCATCCCGGCTGGTCTTCACACCGGGGATCTTCCGAAGCTCGGCAATGGCGGCAGCTTCCAGGCTTTCCACCGTGATCTCCATTTTCCGCAGCAGCTGACGGGTCAGGCCGCCCTCCTGCCGCAGCAGGGCGGTCAGCAGGTGGATCTGCTCCATCTGCTGATTGGCATTCTGCACAGCCAGATCTCTCGCGCTCTGGACAGCTTCCAGAGACTTCTGGGTATAGGTATTCAGATTCATAGCTATCCTTCCTTTCGAATTTTAGCACTCTAATCTAACGAGTGCTAAATCTGTTTGTCTTCACTATATCTCATTTTGCAAAAAAGTCAAGTCCTCTATCCCCAATGCCACAATTTGTTTACAATCCAAACAGCTCTATGCATCAGCCGCGCCCGCCGCAAATGCAGCGGCGGCAGGATATTGTCGAAGTGTACAAAACCGGTTTTTCATTTTCTACCTGCTTAAGACTTTCTTAATAATTTCACCCTTATTTTTTAATACCCCATGGATATAATATAGGCAAATAAAGATTTTCATTCTTTTTCATTTTCTTACCTCTCTTTTTCTCTGAAAGAAGTCCGGTTTGGTCTGGTCAACCAATCCGGGCTTCTTTCATTTTTCGCTAAATTTTGGTCAATATTCACTATTTTTCCCACGCAAACATGTGTCCGTGTACAAAAATCACAAAATATTTGTGAATAAAGTGAGAATTTTCAGCTAAATGCTTCGTTGAAAATTGACGTTGTCTATAATATAATTTAATCTATATTCGTATGTGACGGGATATTTCCGGAAAAACGGAACAAAATTGAATAAAAAGTGGTGTACACCACTTTTTGGTCATTTCTCATAGAAATGACCGGCCGCTTTCCGGCACTACACAGAAAGGAAAGTTCCTATGAATTCCAAAACCTTATTGTACATCCTCAAGCGCATAGCGCTGGCGGTTCTGACGGTTTGGGTGGTCATCACGGTCACCTTCTTCGTTACCAGAGCCGTCCCCGGCGGTCCTTTCATGGGTGAGAAGGCCGTCTCCGAAGCCGCGCAGGCTGCTCTGGAAGCCAAGTATGGTCTGGACAAGCCTGTCATGGAGCAGTATTTCACCTACCTGAAGGATATCGTCACCAAGCTGGATTTCGGCCCCTCCCTGAAGCTCAGAGGCCGTATGGTCATCGACGTCATCGCTGACGGCATGAAGACCTCTGTCAAGCTGGGTGTCATCGCCGCTTTCCTGGCTCTGGGCTGCGGCATTGTGCTGGGCTCCGTTGCTGCCCTGCGCCGCAACACCTTCCTGGACAAGATCATCATGGTGATCGTCACTGCATTCGTTTCCATGCCTTCGTTTATCATGGGTACGCTTTTGCTGCTGTGCTTTGCCGTGCTGATCCCCATCTTCCCCGCCAACGGCTCCACGGCTGAGGGTCTGGTGCTTCCCATCATCACCCTGTCCCTGTACCCCATGGCCTACATCACCCGTCTGACCCGCTCCTCCATGCTGGACGTGCTGGGCCAGGACTATATCCGGACTGCAAGAGCCAAGGGTGTTGCCCCCATGAAGATCATCTTCGGCCATGCCCTGAAGAATTCCCTGATCCCCGTCATCACATACTTTGGCCCTATGCTGGCCTACATCGTTACCGGCTCTCTGGTGGTTGAGCAGATCTTCGCCGTGCCCGGCATCGGCAGAGCTTTCGTCAGCTCCATCACCAACCGTGACTATCCCCTGATCATGGGCACCACCATCGTGCTGGCCTGTCTGATCGTCGTTATGAACCTGGTCAGCGATATCCTGTACAAGGTCGTTGATCCCAGAATCACCCTGGAGTAAGGAGACAAACCATGAAAAAGAAAATTTTCTCCATGCATGTGGATGTGGATGATTTCCTCCCGGCATCCGACGAAGAAAAGGCATATATGGTAAAAATGCGCCCCTCTACCACCTTCTTCAAGGACGGTATGAAGCGCCTGATGAAGAACAAGATCGCTGCGATCTCCATGTTCCTGATCATCATCATTGCCCTGAGTTCCATCATTATCCCCTTCTTCTGGCCCTATAAGTACGATAAGATGCTGGGCAATACCCCCGGTAAGCCCATGGACCCCTCCTACAACAATCTGGCTCCCTTTGAATACGGCGAAACCGAGCAGGAGCGGATCGCTGCCGGCGAGGATGTGTTCCCCCATATCTTCGGCACCGATGCCCAGGGTCGTGACTACTTTATCCGTATTGTTTACGGCACCCGCATCTCCCTGGCTGTCGGCTTCTTCGCATCCATCATCGTTCTGATCATCGGTCTGACCATCGGCTCTGTTGCCGGTTACATCGGCGGCAAGGTGGATATCGTGATCATGCGTATCGTGGATATCATCTACTCCCTGCCTGATACCCTGATGGTCATTCTGCTGGGCTCCGTTATGAAGGAAGCTCTGGGCCCCATGCTGGAGGGCACCATCCTGGAAAAGCTGGGCACCAACATGGTCTCCCTGTTCCTGATCTTCGCACTGCTGTACTGGTGCTCCATGGCCCGTCTGATCCGCGGCCAGATCCTGTCCCTGCGTGAGCAGGAGTACGTTCTGGCAGCCCAGGCCACCGGCGCCAAGGCCGGCTGGATCATCCGCAAGCATCTGCTGCCCAACTGTATCAGCGTGGTCATCATCTCCACCTGTCTGCAGATCCCCAGCGCCATCTTCACCGAAAGCTACCTGTCCTTCCTGGGCCTGGGTGTCAACGCTCCCATGCCTTCCCTGGGCTCCCTGGCTTCCGATGCTCTGAATGGCTACGCCACTTACCCCTACCGTCTGATCATCCCCGCCATCGTGATCTCTCTGATCGTGCTGTCCCTGAACCTGTTCGGCGACGGCCTGCGGGATGCATTTGACCCCAAGCTGAAGAAATAAGGAGGAAATAAGCAATGGCAATGTTAGAAGTTAAAGACCTGCGCACTTCCTTCTTTACCCCCGCAGGTGAAGTGAAGGCCGTCAACGGCGTGTCCTTCAATCTGGATCACGGCAAGGTTCTGGGCATTGTGGGCGAATCCGGCTCCGGCAAGTCCGTCACTGCCTACTCCATCATGCAGATTCTGGAAAAGACCGGCAAGATCGTCGGCGGCTCCATCAAGTTTGACGGCCAGGAGCTGGTGGGCATCGGCGAGAAGGGCATGAAGTCCATCCGCGGCAACAAGATCTCCATCATCTTCCAGGACCCCATGACCTCCCTGAACCCCACCTATACCATCGGCCATCAGCTGATGGAAGCAATTATGCTCCACACCCCCCGCAACAAGCAGCAGGCACATGAGCGTGCCGTGGAGATGCTGCGTCTGGTCAACGTGAACGAGCCCGAAAAGCGTATGAACCAGTATCCCTTCGAGTTCTCCGGCGGTATGCGCCAGAGAGTTATGATCGCCATGGCACTGGCCTGCGAGCCCGATATTCTGATCGCCGACGAGCCCACCACCGCTCTGGACGTGACCATTCAGGCTCAGATCCTGGAGCTGATGCAGTCCCTGCAGAAGGAGCTGGGCATGGCCATCATCATGATCACCCACGACCTGGGCGTTGTTGCCCAGATGTGCGACGAGGTCATCGTCATGTACGCCGGCTCCATCTGTGAGCAGGGCAGCGCTGACGAAATCTTCTACAATCCCAAGCACGAGTACACCAAGGGTCTGATGCGTTCCATCCCCACCGTGGACAGCGACGGAAGCCGTCTGCAGCCCATTTCCGGCACCCCCATCGACCTGCTGAACATGCCCAAGGGCTGCCCCTTCGCGCCCCGCTGCGATGCCGCCATGAAGATCTGCATGCGCCAGCGCTGCGAAAGAATGCAGATCAACGATATGCATCAGGCTGCCTGCTGGATGAATGTGAAAGAAGCCTTTGAAAAGGGCGAACTGGAGGAGGTTGAGGAAGCATGAGTGAAATCAAGAATCTGGTAGAGGTCAAGCACCTCAAGGAATACTTCCCCATCAACACCGGCCTGTTCAAGACCAAGCCTCTGAAGGCTGTTGACGATGTTTCCTTCGCCATCCGCAAGGGTGAGACCCTGGGTCTGGTCGGTGAATCCGGCTGCGGCAAGACCACCGTCGGCCGTACCCTGCTGCACCTGTACAAGCCCACCGATGGCGAAATCTGGTTCGACGGCAAGCAGATCGTCTCCAAGGCTGACATTCTGGAGTACCGGAAGAAGTCTGCCATGGTCTTCCAGGACCCCTACTCCTCCCTGAACCCCAGAATGACCGTTTCCGACATCATTGCGGAGCCTCTGGATGTGCACAAGCTGTATTCCTCCCAGAAGGAGCGTCAGGAGAAGGTTCTGGAGCTGATGGCCCGTGTGGGTCTGAACTCCGAGCACGCCAGCCGCTATGCCCATGAGTTCTCCGGCGGTCAGCGTCAGAGAATCGGTATTGCCCGCTCCCTGGCTATGGGTCCTGAGTTTGTTGTCTGTGACGAGCCTGTTTCCGCTCTGGACGTTTCCATCCAGGCCCAGGTCATCAACATGTTCGATGAGCTGCAGGAAGAAATGGGCCTGACCTATCTGTTCATTGCCCACGACCTGCTGGTCGTCCGTCACATTTCCGACCGGATCGCCGTTATGTATCTGGGCAAGATGGTGGAAATGGCCGATGCCAACGAGATCTACAACCATCCCCTGCATCCTTACACCAAGTGCCTGATGTCCGCCGTTCCCCTGCCCGATCCCATCAAGGCAAGAGAGAACAAGCGTATCGTGCTCTCCGGTGACATCCCCTCTCCCCTGAACGCCCCCTCCGGCTGCCCCTTCCGCACCCGCTGCCCCTACGCAACCGATGCCTGCGCAGAAAGCATGCCCGAATTCAAGGAGGTTTCCTCCGGTCATTTCGTGGCCTGCCACAATCTGGAAAAGTTCGGTTAATTTCCCCTGTTTCATCGTCTGTCCCCTGAATGACCTTTGGGGCGCGGATTATGAATAAAAATATTTTCGAAAGGAAATGAAAAAAATGAAGAAACTGATCGCCATGCTTCTGGCAGTGGTCATGGTTCTGTCTCTGGTCGCCTGCGGCGGCAAGGCAGAGGCTCCCGCTGCTACTGAAGCACCCGCAACCGAAGCAGCAGTCGAAATGACCGCCGCTGAGAAGGCAGCCGCTGAGGCTGAAATCCGTTACGCTCTGGGCCTGCTGCTGGACCGTAACTACATCGTCGAGGAAATCGGCCAGGCTGGCCAGGTTCCCGCTTCCTCCTTCGTCGCCATGGGTATGACCGATGCCGACGGCTCCGAGTTCTACATGAACGCCGGTGACTCCGATGAGTATGTTGGCTACTACGATGTCTCCAAGGAAGGCTTCGAGGCTAACTACGCCAAGGCTTACGAGATCCTGACCAAGTACTACGAAGTTGACGAGAACGGCATGATCACCAACTTCCCCACCCTGACCTACCTGTACAACACCTCCGAGGGTCACAAGGCCATCGGTGAGTACCTGCAGTCCGCTCTGGCAGCTGTCGGCATCACCATGAACCTGGAGAACCAGGAGTGGAACACCTTCCTGAACACCCGTAAGAACGGCGATTACTCCATCGCCCGTAACGGCTGGCTGGCTGACTACAACGATCCCATCTGCTTCCTGGATATGTGGACCACTGGCTCCGGCAACAACGACGTTCAGTTCGGCAAGGGCGCTCACAAGGATCTGGCTGTCTACAGCCTGGATCTGACCGACCTGGGCTACGATGTCAAGGTTGAGAACGGCACCTGGGCTGAGACCTATGATGTTATCATCCCCCTGATCAAGTCCTGCACCGACAACGACACCCGCTACGCTCTGATGCACAAGGCTGAGGACCTGCTGATGTCCACCGGCGCTATCGTTCCCCTGTACTTCTACACCGACATCTATGTCATCGACGAGACCGTTGACGGCATGATGGTCAACCCCCTGGGCTACAAGTACTTCCACAAGGCTACCGTGAACGGTGCCGGCGACTCCATCTCTATCTGCCTGTCCTCCGAGCCCGACACCATTGACCCCGCTCTGAACTCCGCCGTTGACGGCGCTACCCTGGTTTCCCACCTGTTCGCCGGCCTGGCAAAGTGGGATCAGGACGAGAACGGCAACCTGATCATCGCTCCCGACTGCGCTGAAGAGCTGGTCGAAGGCGTTGTGAACGAAGACGGCACTGTTACCTACACCTACACCCTGCGCGAAGGCCTGACCTGGTCCGATGGCCAGCCCCTGACCGCTGCTGACTTCGAGTTCGCATGGAAGCGCGCTGCCTCCGTTGAGCTGGCTGCTGACTACTGCTACATGTTCGAAGTCATCAAGGGCTACAACGAAGTCTGGGCTGAGGAAGAGGGCGCCGAGCTGGCTGTTAAGGCTCTGGACGACCGCACTCTGGAAGTCACCCTGAACAACGCTGTTGCTTACTGGAACGAGCTGCTGGCATTCCCCACCTACCTGCCCGTCCGCGAGGATGTTGTTGCCAACGAAGCTTGGGCAACCGATCCCGCTACCTACGTCTCCAACGGTGCTTACACTCTGACTGGCTGGGATCACAACTCCATGATGACCCTGACCAAGAACGAGAACTACTGGGATGCTGAGAACGTTGTCATGGCTGAGATCAAGAACTACCTGTCTGACGATGCCAACAACCAGCTGACCAACTGGAAGAACGACACCTGGCAGATGATCGACGACTGCCCCACCAACGATATCGAGACCATGAAGGTCGAGTATCCCGATGAGTTCACCGTCGTCGGCCAGATCGGCACCTACTACGTCAACTGGAACATCAACCTGCCCCTGCTGCCCTGAGTTCCTGATCTGACGTAAGTTAGATTCCAACAAAGAGAATTCCCCCGCTTCGGCGGGGGAATTTTTTTGATAAAATACTGCAGGGCGAAAGCTTGTTCCCGCCCTGCAGTTGTCTTTATTCCTTTGTCACATTCAATTTTCTGGCCTTGAACAGCTTATACATTTCCTCGGTGGCCAGACGGATCTTGGCAACCGGTGCCTTGTTCTTCGGGAACAGGAAATAATGTACTTCCGTATCGCCGATGCAGATCACATCGTCAATTTCATACCAGTAATAATCCGCATACAGACCGTAGCTGGACTGTGGTTTCTGGGTATAATTCAGCCGTCCGTCGCAGCCGGTAAGGGTAAAGCCGCTGTTGTCGTGGATCAGATGGCCGGAGCCAACCTTATAGATAGCCTTGTTATCCACCTGCATGGCAATATCCACATCCGTATCCAGCAGGTACTTTCCGTCCAGGATCTCCTGACGAACCTGCTCCCGCTCCCAGCGGTAGTAGTCGGGAATATGGGAAATTTCCGTTTCCCCTTCCGTGGCTCTCAGCTCGCCCAGGGTGGTCAGTTCCCAGGATTTGCCGCAGCGATTACAGGTAATACAGGTGCCGCGGCCCTCCATTTCCCCTTCCGCTCCGCAGTGGATACATTTATAGAGGATACGGTGCAGACCATCTGCCCGGAATTTCTGGTCAATGTGCAGATTCTGCTCCTTCTGCCATTTAAAATGATCAAAGCCGAATGCCTTTTCCACGCCTTCGCTGAGCTCGCGGACACTCTTTTCGTGAATTTCCTCCCGGGTATACAGGACTCTTGCTTTGGCAGTGATGGGCACATGACGGCGGATCTGCAGTTCATTGTACAGAGGATTCCGTCCGAATGCACCGAAGGTCTCGATCATCACAACAGGCACATCGTGCTTTTTCAGCAGGATGCCCATTTTGGCAGGCAGCGTGGTGGCTGTTCCATCGAAGGAATAGCAGGCCTCCGGATACATCAGCACACTGGATTTCAGGGTCTTGAAGCAATACTCCATATCCTGCACCAGACGCAGATCGGAAACAAACTTCTGGGTAGGAACACAGCCGATGGTGCGCATCAGCCACTCCATCAGACCAAAGAAGCCGATAAATCCGTCGTTGGAGCAGACAATGTTAAATGGCCGGGGGTACATGATCTGATACGCCACTTCCATATCCTGAAAGCAGGTATGATTCATCAGGATCAGACACGGTTCCCCCTTCTCCAGCAGCTCAAACCGTTCTGTTTCGTATTTGAATTTTGTACCGGCCATGCCGACGACTGTCAGTGCCCGGATCAGGGTGCGCCAGAACATGTGGGGCTTTCGGGGCAGCTTGTGTTGGGGCCGCGGCAGAGCCATGACCTTATCGTAATCCATTTCCCGGATGGTGGTCTTCACGCACTACACTTCCTTCCTTTTTGTTGGATTTTCAACAATTATAGCAAACGTTCACAATCAAGTCAATATTTGTTCATATTTTCCGCATTTTGCCAGGTGCGCGCTGCCTGTCCAAGAGGAAAATATGCAGAAATATACGAATACTGCGGATATTATTCACCGAGCTTTGCGAATATTATCAGCGTATATTTGAATATTCCATGCATTTTTCCCTGGTTTTGTGCATTTTCATTATACAAACCCTGAATTTTTCCGGTTTGTTGTGTATTCGCCTAATTGACGATAGGGATAATCAGCAGTATAATTCATACACTGACCTATTTGTGTAAAAACGGGTCTGATTCTTGAAAAGGAGACTTAAGAAATATGAAGAAGATTATTTCCATGGCTCTGGCTGTTCTGATGGTCTGCTCCCTGTTCGCCGCCTGTGGCAACAGCGCTGCTGAGGAAACCAAAGCTGCCGAGACCAATGCTGCCGCCGCTGAGACCAATGCTGCTGCAGAAGCTGCTTTCACCACCATCGAGGAAGGCAAGCTGATCATGTCCACCAACGCTGCATTCCCTCCCTACGAAATGGTTGCCGATGACGGCTCCTTCGAGGGCATCGATGTGGAAGTTGCAGGTGCCATCGCTGAGAAGCTGGGCCTGGAGCTGGTCATTGATGACATGGACTTCGACGCCGCTCTGCTGGCTGTTCAGCAGGGTAAGTCCGACATGGTTATGGCCGGTGTCACCGTTACCGAGGACCGTCAGATGGTCATGAACTTCTCTGACAGCTACGCCACCGGCGTGCAGGTCGTTATCGTCAAGGAAGGCTCCGATGTCACCATGGACAACCTGGGTGAGAAGATGATCGGCTGCCAGCGCGGCACCACCGGTTACATCTACGCTTCCGACTCCCCCGAGAACGGCGGCTACGGTGAGGATCATGTGACTGCTTACGACAACGGTGCTTCCGCTGTTCAGGCTCTGGTCAACGGCCAGGTGGACTGCGTCATCATCGACTCCGCTCCCGCTGCTGAATTTGTGGCTGCCAACCCCGGTCTGACCATCCTGGAAGGCACCTGGGTCGAGGAGTTCTACGCCATCGGCATGGGCAAGGACAACACCGCTCTGCTGGATGCTGTCAACGCTGCCCTGGCTGAGCTGACTGCCGACGGCACTCTGCAGGCCATCGTCGACAAGTACATCACCGCTGAATAATCTCGCAGAATGTTTAGGGGCGGCCAAAGCCGCCCCTATATCCCTGTTTTTTTGATTGTCTGCGAAAAACTGCCGTTACCCGGCATTTTTTCGGAAACAATGAAATCAGAATATATTAGGAGTGAAGCAAGTGGAACAATATCAGGCATGGAAAGCCCTGCTGCGTGCCGGTGAGGCAACCGCATGGCAGGAATTCTACGTCAAATTCTTTCAGGCCTTCGTCGAAGGCGACCGCTGGAAGCAGTATTTAACCGGCGTTGGCACCACGCTGATGGTCACCGCCATGGCGCTTACCATCGGTGTGCTTCTTGGCGTTCTGGTAGCCATGATCCGTACAGCCTACGACCAGCAGCGTCCCGGCAAAAAGAATCCCATTCTCGGCATTCTGAATGCTGTGTGTCAGGTCTATATTACGGTGATCCGTGGTACCCCCATGATGGTTCAGCTGCTGATCATGGGCTTCGTTATCTTCTCTTCTTCCCGTAACTACACCATGGTCGGTGCCCTGACGCTGGGTATCAACTCCGGCGCCTATGTGGCTGAGATCATCCGCGGCGGTCTGATGGCTCTTGACCCCGGCCAGGCGGAAGCAGGCCGAAGCCTGGGTCTGAATTACATCGACACCATGCGCTTTATCATTATCCCTCAGGCCTTCAAGGCAATTCTTCCCTCCCTGGGCAACGAATTTATTATCCTGCTGAAGGATACCTCCCTGATCACGGTCATCGGCGGCAAGGAGCTGGTATACGCCGCCCAGGCTATTTATGGCAGAACCTACGAACAGATGTTCCCCCTGATCGGTATCGCCTGCGTATATCTGGTTCTGGTCATTATCTTCAGCTGGCTAGTCGGCATTCTGGAAAGGAGGCTGCGTCAAAGTGATCGACGTTAAACATCTGACCAAAGCCTTTGGCGACCATGTGGTTCTGAAGGACATCAGCGAGCATATCTACCCGGGTGACAAGGTGGTCATCATCGGCCCCTCCGGTTCCGGCAAATCCACCTTCCTGCGCAGTCTGAACCTGCTGGAGGAGCCCACCAGGGGCACCATCATCTTCGACGGCCATGAGATCACCAACCCCAAGGCAAATATTGATTTTGTCCGCCGTCAGATGGGCATGGTGTTCCAGCATTTCAATCTGTTCCCCAACATGACCATCAAGAAGAACATCACCCTGGCTCCTGTCCGCACCGGACTGATGAACCAGGAGGAGGCTGACAAGCTGGCCATGCAGCTGCTGCGCCGAGTCGGTCTGGAAGAAAAGGCTGATGCCTATCCCAGCCAGCTTTCCGGCGGTCAGAAGCAGAGAATTGCCATTGTCCGCGCTCTGGCCATGAATCCCAAGGTGATGCTGTTTGATGAGCCCACCTCCGCCCTTGATCCGGAAATGGTCGGTGAGGTTCTGTCCGTTATGAAGGAGCTGGCAGCCGAAGGCATGACCATGGTGGTCGTCACCCACGAGATGGGCTTTGCCCGGGAGGTTGGCAACCGGATTCTGTTTATGGATGAAGGCAAAATCGTGGAGCAGGGCACGCCTGAAGAGGTCTTCGGTCATCCCAAGCATCCCAGACTTCAGGATTTCCTGTCCAAAGTTTTATAAGTTCCTTAAGATTTCCTCCGAACGGTAAAAAAACCATTCGGAGGAATTGCTTTTTCCATAGAATCATGCTATAATCCTTAGGATTCTTTGAAAAATGGAGGTGAATCCGTAATGAATGAGCAGAAATATCTGTACGTCCTCTTTTCCGCCACTCCCTATCGCATGGGCCGCATGATCCGCACCATTACGGGTGAGCCCTACAACCATGTCTCCATTGCCACCGGAGAGGATCTTACCAGCATCTATTCCTTCGCCCGCCGGTACTACTGTACCCCCTTCTACGGCGGCTTTGTCTCCGAAGACCCCTGCCGGTATCGTCATAACGGCCGTACTGCAAAGATCCGGCTTTACCGCCTGCCTCTGACCACCGCGCAATGGCAGCGGCTGCAGAATATGCTGGACGATATGAAGGAACATGCTGACCGTTATCTGTACAATCACCTGTCTGCCATGGTGGCACCGCTACACTGCAAGATCCGGGTGCGCAAGGCCTTTACCTGCGCCGAATTTACCGTGAATGTGCTGAGCAGTCTGGGATTTGACTTTGATCCTAACCGGTTTTATACCATCGGCGCCATTGCAGATCGTCTCAGTGCCTACCATATCTACACCGGCACCTTCCCCAAAAACGACACCCGGGATACCAGCTTTTTCCAGCCTCATCCCGTGTCCCATCCCCTGTTCGCCAGTGCCCGGGATCTGCTGCGGCTGTTCTGGCGGCGGCATCTGCAGACATGGAATAACATATGAGGACAAGTCTTTTTCTGATTCTGCTGTGTCTGCTTCTGACTGGCTGCGGTACTGCTGTACCGGCAGAAACCACCGTCCCTCCCGCCACCGAACCGGAACATATGATGATCGGCAATCCCTGGGTTTCCTATGATTCCATGCAGGAAGCAGAGGAGGCTGTCGGTTTTTCCTTCACTCTGCCGGAAATCGTCGCCGGTTCCTATCAGGCGGAATCCTTCCGGGTCATGGCAGGTCAGCTTATGGAAGTGGTCTACCGGGATGGTGCGTTTGAAGTTACCGTCCGCCAGCAGCCGGGAGAAGGTCAGGACCTCAGTGGTGACTACCGGACCTATGATTCCATCACCGTCACAGAAACAGACAAGGCAACCATCACCTTCAAAAGCAACGGCACCGAATGGCTGTATCTGATCTCCTGCAACGGCTATTCCTATTCCATGTATGCCCCAAACAAATTCTGGGGCGACTCCTGTAATGACTTTGGTACATTACTGACTCAATAAACGACAAACGGCGGGGAGCTTTCCCCGCCGTTTTCCTATATCCTGCTCCGAATGGCATCCCGGCAGGCGCGAATCTGATTCTGTGCCGTCTCCAGCCTGTCCAGCTGTTTAAATTCCGATGTGACGTTTGTAATATAGCTGTCCGGATAGTTCAGGTAGGTTCCCACCGGAACCGATTCCATACCGATCAATTCCAGAATTACCTTCAGCTGCCGGGCATTTTTCTCTGCAAGAGCCAGAAATTCCATTTTTCGGTTATCTGCACGGACGCCCTTGCGCACCGCATCCTGGCGCATCCATTTTCTGGCATTCTCCAGCGCCTCAATGCACCGGTTGGCCGCCTGAACTGCCGCGGCTCCAAAAACATCGATTTTCTGTTCTGCTGTATAATCCCCGCTGACCCGGTCATAGGCCGCTTTGCTCTCCTTCAGAGACTGCAGCTGCTTTCCTTCTTCTTCCAGCCGGGCTTCCAATTCGGCAAGCTCCCGCTTCCCTTCCTCCCAGGCAGCAAGGGCTTCCCGGTATTCAAAATAGGCTTTTTCCTTTTTCTCCTCCGCGTTCCCCAGAAGACGCTGGAAGAAACCGGGCTTTTCCCGATTTTTTAGTTCCAGTTCCTTCCAGTCGCAGTCCAGCTTTCTTTCCCGAACCTCCGGCAGAAGTTCTTTTCGTTGTGCTTCCAGCTCCGGGATGCCGCCCTCCAGCTCCATATATCGGGCATAATTGCAGAGTATCTGATCTCGTTCTTCCATACTATGACCTCCCGAAATAATGTGCATCTGAGGGGTATCTTTCCTGAATCTCTTTCAGCTGTGATGCCAGCGCAGCTTCCTGGCCGGCAAGGGTATCTACCTCATAAACCAGCATATTCCAAAGATTGCTGAGTTCTGCGGAGATTTCGGGATCGTCGCAAAGCTCGTGGGCCACCCAAAGGTTGCTGGCGATTGCCTCCTGGGCACCGTCCGTGACCAGACCTTTTTCTTCAACAATACCGATCGCAATCGAAATGTATTTGTCAAACTGCCGCGCCCTGTCTTTCAGGTGTTCCTTGCGGCTCCAATCGTTTCCGGCAAAGAAGGACAGCACCGCCACCGCGGCAGCCAGAAGAAGGGCCAATGGGATACGGAATCGTTTCATGCAGTCACGCACCTTTTCCAAATTTCTGTTTATAGGCCCGGATATCCCCATGCCCGTTATACGAGAACGTTCACAACAAAGCAAACTGTTGTGAACGTTCTGTTTTTATTATTCCAGCACATGCTCCAGACCCATTTCCAGAATGGTCTTCACATGGTCATCCGCCAGAGAATAGAGGATATTTTTTCCCTCCCGGCGGAATTTGATCAGCTGCATCTGCTTTAAGATCCGCAGCTGATGGGAAATGGCGCTCTGGGAAAGCTCCACCTTGTCCGCAATATCGGACACGCACTGCTCCTGATCTGCCAGCAAATACAGGATGTGCACCCGTGTGGGATCTGCAAAGCCCTTGAACAGCTCACCGATAAAATCCATAATCTCTTTTTCCGGAATACCCATGGGGGTCACCTCCTGTCTTTTCTGGTATTTTACCCCATTCCCGAAGGAATTGCAACGGCTTTATTTCAAAACTTCCGCCTGCAGCGCCTGCGCAATGGGAAGCATGGTCTCCGGACGGAGCTTTTCCAGCTTCCGGTCATAGGTCAGCAGACCGTTGATCTCATCCTCCACATCACTGACCTGGGTATAGATGGAGGCACACAAACCGTTTCCGATGCAGGGAATGATCTCATCCAGATAAAGCCTGCCCACCGCTTCGTTCAGCGCTTCCAGGGTATCGCAGCCGCCGTAGCCATAGGATTTGTCCGGGTTGAACAGATGTCCCTCTGCTTTGTAGGTCTTGCCGCCGAATTCGGAAAGCACCAGGGGCTTCTTTCCATCGCCCTTCAGTGCGACCTTCTTGAAATATACATGGCGGCTGTCCACATCCGTCTTCTTGCGCCGGAACCAGCCGGAGGTGGAATCAATGAACCGGGTGTCATCCAGGGTGCGGAACCATTCATAGACATTGTCGCTGTCAAACTGTCCCCAGGCTTCATTGAAGATCGTCCAGTAGCAGATGCTGGGATGGTTCTTCAGCTGATTCACCGCCGCTCTGGCCGCGGCCTTGAACATCTCCCGGGAACGCACATCTTTGTGCCAGTGCCTGTCGTTCAGCTTCTGGATTCCGGTGGTCGGCAGAGCCGTGTCCCGGAGGAAGCTGTAGTCACTGTTATTGACCAGATCCTGCCAGACGATCATCCCCAGCTTATCACACTGGTAGTAAAATTCCTCCGGCTCCACCTTGATATGCTTGCGCAGGGTATTGAAGCCCAGCTTTTTCATTGCCAGAATATCGTCTGCATAGCATTCCGGCGCAGCAGGGGTGAAAATACCCTCCGGCCAGTAGCCCTGGTCCAGCAGACCATGGAAGAAATAGGGCTTCCCGTTGAGGCAGAGTCTGGGCCAGCCCTTTACCGTTTTGATTTCCAGCGTCCGGAGCGCAAAATAGGATTCGATCCGGTCGCCTCCCGCTTCCAGGGTAATGTCATACAGGTAAGGCTCTTCCGGGCTCCACAGCCGGGGGTTTTCCGGGGTAATGGTAATGCTTCCGTTTTCCAGCGTGTATTCTCCCAGCCCTGCCACGGTAACTTTTCCGTTCAGGGCAGGCTGAATGGAAATGGTAACGGAGTTTCCCCGATTTTCCATATTCAGCTCCCGGATATAGGTTTCCGGTACGCTTTCCAGCCACACCGTCTGCCAGATGCCGGATACGGGCGTGTACCACATGCCGCCCCGCTTTTCCGGCTTTACCTGCTTTCCATAGGGGAAGGCTTGATCATTCAGATCATCCGTGCAGCGGATCATGATCTCATTTTCCGGCTGCAGCTGCTGCGTAATATCCGCGCAGAAGGCCTCGTATCCGCCCTCGTGATGGCAGACTGCCGTTCCGTTGACAAACACATCCGCGATCTGATCTGCCGCACCGATGTGCAGCAGCACCCGGCCCCGGTTGAAGGTTTCCGGCAGAGTCACCTTCCGCCGGTAGTACAGCGGCGTTCCTTCCGGATAATGGGTCTTCACACCAGAAAGCAGAGATTCCGGGCAAAAGGGCAGTCGGATGGTCTTTCCGTCAAAGACCGGTTCGTTGACCGCGAAGTCCCATTCCCCGTTCAGATTCAACCAGGAATCCCGCCGCATCTGAGGGCGTGGATACACCGTCCAGGGGGTGCCGGTCAGATTCTCTGCGCGGGCCGTATAAAGATCATGCAGCATATCAGTTCTCCCTTCTTTGTAAACAGAAAAATCGGAACCATCCGCCAAACAGGTCTGCCGTCAGGGCACCCTGTCATGGCCGGACGTACTGTGCTTCTTATGGGTACTGTACCACAAAACCGGCAAAAGTGTCAAGTATTCCCTGCCTCCGGGGACGCGCACCCAAAACTGGCAACATCCACAATTTTATGTCAACAAATTCCTTCGACATTTTCTTTTAAGATTTTATGAAAAGCCTTTGCAAATCGGAAGAAATATGATATAGTATCCTAAGTTTAATATGACTATCTATGCGCAAATTTCGAAAGAGGCGATTTAAAATATGCAAGACTTATCCAAAATTTCGGTAGTCCTGCCCTCCCTCGACCCGGATGAAAAGCTGATCGCCGTCATTGACGGTCTGCTGGAATACGGTTTTTCCGATATCATCCTGGTAAACGACGGCAGCAGGCAGGAAAATCTCCATTATTTCACTGATCTGGCAGCACAGCACCCGGAAATCCACCTGCTGCACCACGAGGTCAACAAGGGCAAGGGTGCGGCATTGAAAAATGCTTTCCGGTATTTCCTGGAAAACCGTCCCGACGGCTTCGGCGTTGTTACCGTAGACGGCGACAACCAGCACCATCCCGAAGATACCCGGGCCTGCTGTGAGCACATGCTGAAGACAGGCCGTACCGTTCTGGGCTGCAGAGATTTTACGCTGGAGCATGTGCCCGAGCGCAGCCGCTTCGGCAATCAGACCACCTCCGCAATCTTCAAGATCTTCGTGGGTATGACCATTTCCGATACCCAGACCGGTCTGCGGGCCATTCCCCGCCCTGTTCTGGAAGAGCTGGTGGATGTCTATGGCGACCGGTTCGAATACGAGACCAATATGCTGCTGTGCTTCAAGACCAAGGGCATAGAATTCGATGAGGTCAAGATCCGCACCGTCTACATCGAGGAAAACAAGAGCTCCCATTTCCGGGTGATCCACGATTCCTGGCGAATCTACAAGCTGATCCTGGCCCACTTCTTCCGCTACACCCTCAGCTCCCTGACAAGCGCTGTGGTGGACACCGGCGCCTACGCTTTCTTAACCTGGGCATTTTCCGGGATCTTCAGCGGCTTTGCCCTGACTGCCGCGGCAGGCGTGATCGCAAGAGTGATCTCGTCTCTGCTGAATTTCTTCATGAACCAAAAGCTGGTGTTCAAAACCAATGTGGATACCAAAAAAGCCATGGTTCGCTACTACTGCCTGGCTCTGCCCCAGATGGCCGCCCAGGTTCTGCTGACCCAGGGTGTCTATGCCCTGTTCGGAATTCCCGATACGGCTGCTTTCCTGCGCACCGCGATCTATGCCGTGGTCATGACCGTTCTGTATTTCCTTAGCTATATGATCCAGCAGCGCTGGGTCTTTGCGCCGCAAAAATCCAAATAAGAGGTTGAGAGTATGAGCAAAAAGAATCTTACCCCCGAAACTGCTGCTGAAACCGTCAAGCAGCCCAAGAAAAAGAAGAAGGGCAGCGGCCTGCTGGGCCGGATCATCCGCCGCTTCTTCCTGGTGCTGTTTACCGTTGTCATCCTGGCTGTGGCCGCACTGGTGCTGGTGATGAACATGATCTTCAACGGCCCCTCCCCTGCCGCTCAGGAAATTCTGACCATGTCCCTGATCGAAGCCAGCGCCACCAAATGGGTGCCTGCCCTGTTTATCGGTGAGGAGCGTGTGGCCGAGATCCAGCAGAGCGTCGATGTGAAGCCGTCCAGCGATGTTACCGATATTACCAAGGTAGTCATCCAGAAGGGCTCCGCCCTGACCGCCACCACGGACGAATGGAAGGATCATCCTGATGGTATCCGCATTGAGCGTGTCCCCGGCGATACCTACAATGCCCATGTCATGATCATCCGCGACCCCTCCACCGTCTATATGGGCACTTCCTCCGAGAAGTTCTCTGCCAATATCCCCGGCAAGCGCATCACCGAGATGATGCAGGCCAACCCCGATGCCGTTGCCGCCATCAATGCAGGCGCCTTCTTTGACGACGGCACTGCCAGCGCAACCGTGGGCAGCTATCCCCTGGGTCTGGTCATGGCCGGCGGCAACTGTGTCTGGTCCAGCGGCAAGCAGCCCGGTCTGGAAGGCTTCGCCGGCTTCAATGAAGACAACGTTCTGGTGGTCTCCACCAAGAATCTGACCAAGGCTCAGGCCGAGGAACAGAAGATCCGGGACGGCTGCTGCTTCGGCCCTGCCCTGATCATCAATGACGAAGTCAACATGGAAGCCTACAACAACAATTCCGGCTGGAACCCCCGTACCGCCATCGGTCAGCGTGCTGACGGTGCAGTCATTTTCGTCTGCATCGACGGCCGTCAGGTTGGCTCCATGGGCGGCACCTACGCCGACATCATCAACATCATGGTGGAATACGGCGCTGTCAACGCCTGCAACATGGACGGCGGCTCCTCCTCCGTTATGATGTACCGGGATACCCTGGGCAAGCTTGGCACCGCCGGTGAAGTCCAGATGATCAACAACTACTCTTTGCTGCAGTCCGAGCCCAGACGTATGCCCAACTTCTGGATGGTTCGCGCCGCTAAGTGAGGGAGGTAAGTCATGAAGAACGATACTTTTGATTTTGAAAACGATCTGAACGAGCTGGACGAGCTGGATGAGGTTCTTGAGGAAGCCCCCAAGAAGAAGTCCTATGCCGATCTGGATCTGGGTCTTGATTTCGACCTGAGCTTCCTGGACGATCTGGACGAATCCGTCCTGGAGGAACCCGCGCCCGTGAAGCAGGCTCCCGCTCCCGTTAAGAAAGCGCCCGCCAGAAAGCCCGCTCCTGAGAAAAAGAGCGCCCCTGCCCAGGAGGAACCTGCTCCCAGGAAGGCTCCTGCAAAGAAGGCACCCACCAAAAAGAGCGCAGAAGCTGCCGCCGAGCAGCCTGCCGCACCGGCAAAGAAGGCGCCTGTCAAGAAGCCCATGGCCAAGCCGGAGGCAGCCGCAGAGGCAGCCCCCGTCAAAAAGCCCGCTCCCAAAAAGCCGGCTCCTGTAGCCGACGAAGCACCTGTAAAGGCAAAGAAGCAGAAGAAGGGCCCCCGCATCGGCGGTGTGATCTTCTATACCCTGTATTTCATGTTTATCCTGATCTTCTTTGTGGGCACCTACTTCGGTCTGCAGTGGCTCCACGGCTGGCTGTCCGACTATGAGGCTGCACAGCCCACACTGAAGGCCCAGCAGGTCTTCAATGAGGTCTTCACCGATCCCAACTGGGGTGACCTGTATGATGCCGCTGGCGCAGAGGATTCTGCTTACGAAGGCAAGGATCAGTATGTTGCCTACATGGAAGAAAAGGTCGGCACCACCCCCCTGACCTTTATGGAAACTTCCGCCGGTCTGTCCGGTGACAAGAAGTACGTTGTCCGTCTGGGGGACGAGAAGGTCGCATCCTTCACCCTGGTGGACAGAAACAATGTCGGCAAGCTGGATCTGAGCAGTCTGGAAAATCTGGAGGATCTGGAATCCGTTACCGACATTCCCGACTGGCAGCTGGGCGCTGTGGAGGTCTTCTTCGAACGCGAGGAAAGCTTCCTCATTGAGAAAATGGACAGCCATACCGTTTCCGTCAACGGCGTGGCCCTGGACGAAAGCTTCACCATCCAGAAGGCCACCACCGCCGCGGAGCGTTACCTGCCCGCCGGTACCACCGGCTTTACCATGGAGACCCAGCAGATCACCGGCCTGATGGAAAAGCCCACCGTCACCGTCACCGACAAGGACGGCAAGGCTGTGGAAGTCACCTATAACGAGGAGACCCGCACCTTTACTGCCCGTACCGAAAGCAACACCATGAGCGCAGAAGAAGAAAAGGTGGCTCTGGAAGCCGCCAGAGTCTACTGCCTGTGGATGATCGAAGAGGAAAAGGACCGCGGTGAGATCGCCAAGTATTTTGATCCCACTTCCGATATCTATAATTCCATCGTCAAGACCACCGAGCTGTGGATGCAGAACCACAACGGTTACGAATTCGCCAACGAATCCGTAACCAACTACGCCCGCTACTCCGACAATATCTTCTCCGTCCGCGTCAAGCTGCAGCTGAACGTGACCCGTACCAACGGCACCGTCAAGGAGCATAACTACGATCAGTCCATGTTCTTCCAGAAGGGCGACAGCGGCAAGTGGAAGTGCTTTGTTTCCACCAACGTGGATGTTTCCGAGCCTGTGGGCAAGGTTCGTCTGACCTTCATGCAGGGCGATACCCTGATCGACTCCCGCTTCTACGAGACCGATTCCAGAGAAGTCATCACCCCCAAGATCTCCGTTCCCGAGGGTCAGGTGTTCTCCGGCTGGATCACCATTGAAGAGGATGAGACCGGCGCTACCGTCTACAATGTCCAGTTCGAGCCCGATGCCACCGGCACTGTGGCGATCCCCGACGGCACAACCCTGAAGCCTATGACTCTGTTCGCCTGGTTCCAGGGCGAAAACGAGGTTCAGCAGCCTCAGGAAGTCCCCGCCGAAACTGCCCCCGCTGAAACAACGGAAGGAGCGTAATATATGCTGGATATCTTAAACAGCCTGGCCGTTTCCTTTGACCTGCCCATTCTGGACTGGATTCAGGCAAACATGACCTCCTCTTTTATGGACGCGTTTATGCCCGTCGTCACCCTTCTGGGTGACGCAGGCATCTTCTGGATCGCCTGGGCAATCCTGCTGCTGTTTTTCCCCAAGACCCGCAAGATCGGTCTCGGTATGGGCTTCGCCCTGATCCTGGGTCTGCTGGTGTGCAATGTGACCCTGAAACCCCTGGTTGGCCGTCCCCGTCCCTACGATTTCCAGGAAGCAGAATTCGGCGTGATCATCAATCTGCTGATTGAACGGCAGCACGACTTCTCCTTCCCCTCCGGACATACCATTGCTTCCTTCGAAGCCGCCACCGTGCTGCTGAAGAACAGCAAGAAGATGGGTATTCCCGCCATGATCCTGGCTGTGATCATCGCCTTCTCCCGCCTTTATCTGTATGTCCACTACCCTACTGACGTGATCTTCTCCGTCTTTGCCGGCATCCTGTTCGCCTTCATCGGCGATGCCCTTGCCGCAAAGGTCGCTCCCAAGCTGGCCCCCAGAAAGCGCGGCCGCTACGAAGCCTGACAACATAGCAAAACCGCAGTTCCATTCCGGAACTGCGGTTTTTAGCTTGTCGAAAAATCCCTTCGGGCTTTTCCGACAGCTTTTTGCAGTCTGCTGCGCGCACTCCTTGTGCGCCGAAGTCGCACAACTCGCACACTTGCAGCCTGAGATGTATTTTTGTCCACGTACACGCCGCGGCCAAAAATGATTCAGATGGCTTTGCCGCTTTGGCGGCAAATTCTGCGAAGCCTTTCTTTACAGTCTGAAAACCGCAGTTCCATTCCGGAACTGCGGTTTTTTTGTTTGCATATTCGGTTACAGCGTACATTTGCGGTTCAGCTTCTCGATCATCACGATCATCAGCACATTGATCGCCCCAACATACCAGGGCATCAGCCCCGCACTGATGTGGTTTGCAATCAGGCCGAACAGGGGCGGCATACAGCAGATGCCCACATAGGCACTTGCCATCTGAACACCGATCAGCGCCTGGGAATTTTCTTCTCCGAAGTGCTCCGGCGTGGAATGGATGATGCAGGGATAAATGGGCGCGCAGCCCAGGCCCATCAGTGTCAGGCCGGTCATGGCTGCCATATTTCCCAGAGGCAGCAGCATTGCCACGGCACCTGCGCAGATGATCCCTTCGCCCAGGCGGATCATATTGGTATCGTTCAGCTTGTAGGTCAGAAAGCCGCTTAAGAACCGTCCTGCAGTCAGGCCCAGCATAAACAGACTGGCAAGGCTTGCGGCTGTTTCTTCATTCAGGCCGTTGTGCATCACCAAATAGGAACTGCCCCAGAGGATGCAGGTCTGTTCCAGGCCGCAGTAGCAGAAGAAGGCGATCAAAACCTCCTTTGCGCCCCGGATTCCGAGAATCTGCTTCAGCGTCAGAGGCTTTGCCTTTTCTCCGTTTTCCCCCGGCTCGTCCCTGCGCTTTTTCCACAGAGGAAGACTCAGGAACAGCGCCGCTGTCAGAACCACCTGAAGCAGGGAAATGATTCTGTAACCTGTATTCCAGCCCATGCCGCCGGTCAGTGCCATGCCCATAATGTAGGGGCCAGCACTTGCCCCCAGGCCCCACATGCAGTGCAGCCAGCTCATATGGCGGCTGGCATAGTGCAATGCCACATAGTTGTTCAGGCTGGCATCCACGCTGCCGGCGCCCAGGCCGTAGGGAATGGCCCAAAGGCACAAGTGCCAGTATTGATCACTGACAGAAAAACCAAACAGCGCCACCGCGGTCATGCCAACGCTGATGGCTGTGACCTTTCCCGTACCCAGCCACTTGGTCATGGCATCGGACAGCAGGCTGGAAACGACTGTGCCCATGGCAATGATAAAGGCAATGGCTCCCGCATAGGAAACCGGAACAGAAAACTCCTGACACATCATGGGCCAGGCAGCACCCAGCAGGGCATCCGGCAGACCCAGACTGATGAAGGATAAATAAATGATCGCCAAAAGAAGATGTACCATAATCGCACCCCTCTCAAAAACTTCTGCATGATTATATCAAAGCTTCCGTTAGGGTTCAATCCGCATTTTTCCACAAAAAATGCGCGGCTGTGCAGCCGCGCATTCTTCACTTATACGGATTCTTCAATATGGTTGCCCAGAACGCCCGCTTTAGAGAAACGGATGATCTGACTGGCATACAGGCCGCTGTTTCCGGACAGGACGAAGCAGACCACGCAAACGAAGACAAACAGATAAAGATTCGTGCTGCCGAACATCTCAATGCTCAGCACGATGGATGCAAAGGGAGAATTGGTGGCGCAGCAGAACAGGCCGATCAGGCCCAGGGCCGCCGCCATACCCGCGTCGAGGCCCAGAAGGCTTCCCAAAACGCATCCGAAGGTAGCGCCTATGCAGAAGGTGGGCACGATTTCGCCGCCTTTGAAGCCCGCAGAGAGGGTCACAGCCGTAAACAGCAGCTTCATCAGGAAGGAATACCAGTCTGCCTCTCCGCCCACGGCCTTCAGGGCCATGTCCATGCCCGCGCCGTTGAACCGGTGATCGCCCACCAGAAGTGTCAGAACTGTGATCACAGCACCGCCCACCGCAATCCGGACAAAGGGATTGGGAAGATAATGGGCTGCCATATGCTCTGCCTTGTGGAAAATGGTGCACATGGCAATTCCCAGCAGGGATACCAGTACCGCAAGCAGCAGATACTGCCAGAAATTCGTGATGGTCAGGGAAAAAGCTTCCGTCAGGATGTACGTCTCGGCATGAACCCCCAGGGCAAGGGATACCCGGCTGGCAAGAAATGCCGCCAGGAAACAAGGCAGCAGTGCAGGCGAGAACAGCGTGCCCACAGATTCAAATTCCATGCAGAAAATTGTTGCCGTCAGCGGCGTACCGAACAGACCCGCAAATACCGCGCT
Source organism: Oscillospiraceae bacterium (assembly GCA_017398105.1). The sequence continues at coordinate 113,925 of JAFQHF010000080.1, forward strand.
CATGCCCGCCATGACCATGACCTTACGTTCCTCACTGTTCAGACGGAAGAGCCTTGCCAGCATGGAAGCCGTGGAGCCGCCCAGCTGCAGCGCTGCGCCCTCCCGTCCGGCAGAGCCGCCGAACAGATGGGTAATGGCCGTTGCCAGGAAGATGGAGGGCGCCACCATGGGACTCACCGGATGACCGTCCAGGGTTGCATCGATGATCTCGTTGGTGCCCTTATTGCCCTGCATTCCAAACAGCCGGTAGATGAGCACCGTCAGCAGACCGCCAACAGGCAGCAGGAAGATCAGCCAGGTGTGTTCACTTCGGATGTGGGTGACAAAGTGCAGGGCATGGTGGAAGCCGGCGCCCAGCAGACCGCCCAGAACGCCCATCAGAACGCCCAGGATTCCCCATTTCAGGAAAGTCTTGACATAATCTTCCGGATGATGCAGTTTTTCAAGCCATGCCATGAATATCTCTTCTTTCTTTTTTGTGATAAAAATATTCTAACAGATTCGACAGCGTTTGGCAATCCGTATCCACAAAAAAGAATCTGTAAGGCGGCCTGTCCTCAAAACGCCGTGACAAATACGAAGGGCATTCATCGCGGCGGCTTGAGGGCAAGCCGCCCTACTGCAGTTATTTCGTTATACCGGCAGAAATGCCGCAGCTACTGCAACCACAATGGCAGGCAGAAGATTGGCGACCTTGACCTTCTTGCCCCAGACCAGGTTGATGCCCACGCAGAAGATCAGCACATTGCCAACCAGAGAAAGGTTTGCCAGCGCCGCATCCGTCATGAGAGGCCGCAGGAGCCCCGCCAGGGCGGTGATGCTCCCCTGGAACACCGCGACAGGAATGGCAGAAAAAACCGCGCCCTTGCCCAGGGAGGAGCTCATGACCATAATGATGATCAGATCCAGCACCGCCTTGGTAGCCAGAGTGGAATAATCCCCTTCCAGACCGTCCTGAATGGAGCCGACGATGGCCATGGCACCGATGCAGACCGTCAGGGATGCGGTAACAAACGCGTTCACAAACTGCTTATCCTTTGCATTGCCGGACTTTACCTTCAGCCAGCGCCCAAAGCGTTCAAAGGCACCTTCAATGTTCAGCAATTCTCCGATGATGGCGCCCACTGCCAGACTGATGATCACCAGCATGGCGCCGGTGCTTTCGATTTGTCCGTTTTCAATGGTCAGCATCCCCACCATGGTGCCGGCCACAGCGATCAGAAGAGTGCTGACACCGCAGCATTTTGTCAGCGTTTCCTGGGTACTTTCGCTTAAATAGCGGCCAAACAGACCGCCCAGCAAACCGCCCACCAGGATGGCGGCTGTATTGATGATCGTTCCGAGTCCAATCACGGTTAACACCTCTAAAGATAAAATAACAGTCGAATCTTACCGCAAATGGTTGGAAATGTCAACAAAAAATTGCACAAGAAGCTTTTTCCTGTATCAGCTTGACATGCCTTACCTGTCCAATTATAATGAAAATGAAACGAATGTGTTTTTATATTCAGAGAGGAGTGTTACTATGGAAGATAATACGGAATTATTCGTACAGGATGATTCTTCCCGGAAGGATCTGCTGTCAAAATGGCTGCACATTATGATTCTGGCACAGATTGTGTCACTGATAACGCCTGTATTTGGCCTGTTTCGCTCCCTGGATGGTATTTCAGGCTGGATCACGCGGGCAATATCTGCAGCCGTTCTGATTTCTCTGTATCAGCTCTCTGCTGCGAATCCGCGTTACCGGAAAGCGGCGCACTTTTATCTGGCGGGATTTATCGGCGGCATCATTCAGGCATTTCTTGGTACCACCCTGCTGACCACCGCTGCCGGGATCTGCGGCATTGTTGCTACCTATCAGGAATACACCGCCCATGCGGAGCTTTTGGTCGTGAAGGATACTTATCTGGCAGATAAGTGGAATTCTCTGTTCTACTGGGAGATTGCTGTAGGACTCATCGGCGGAATCGGTTCCATTGCCGTTACCCTCCTTGGTGTTGGCGCCGGTTGGTTAGAGGACACAATTATTCTAATCGCATTTGGAATCGTGGTTCTGCTGGAACTTCCCCTTGGCCTGCTGCGACTGAAATATCTGAAGAAGATGCGCCTGGTGCTGACACAGGAATAACAGCAAAAGGCTTTACATAGAGTGAAACTGGGTGTGGGAAGCATTTCCCACACCCAGTTTTAAGATAAATATACCATTACTGAGCTGCTATCGGCAAGTTTGATTTTTGGGGTGCTTGCTGAAAAATTGGTGTATATTTCTCTTCATCCAGATAAAGTATTCTTAGACTGCTTTTAGAGATGTAGAAAGATGTGTGGAGATGTTAATTTTCTGACGCAAATAGACCGCATCCTTTCCTGTAAAATGGCGTAAAAGGATGTAGTCTGATTTTATCGTTAAAACAGAAAAAACCGTTGAAACCCAATGGATTTCAACGGTTTGGAGCTGCTAGCCAGATTTGAACTGGCGACCTCATCCTTACCAAGGATGCGCTCTACCGGCTGAGCTATAGCAGCA
>JAFQHF010000081.1 GCA_017398105.1 Oscillospiraceae bacterium
ATCGACATAGCGCATGATCTCTTCCTTGATTTCGTCAGCGATCTTGCGGCCGTCTTCGTAGTATCTGGTGCAGGCCTCGGTGGAGATGGTGAAGCCCTGAGGGACAGGCAGACCGATGTTGGTCATTTCGGCCAGGTTTGCACCCTTGCCGCCCAGCAGCTCCCGCATTTTACCGTTGCCTTCGGTAAACAGGTAGACATACTTGTGAGACATTCTTTTGTACCCCTTTCAATTGATCAGGCGTGCCATTTTCGCCTGTTAAATTGTATTTTTCGATCGGTTCTATTAACGCTCATACAGTATACCACGTATATACAAAAATTGCAAATCATTTTACAAAAAATTCTTGCATTTTTTCCAATTTCTCCGGTAACGTTTTCGAAACGAAAGTTTCCCTGCAAAAAGAGGGGACGGCCATGCCATCCCCTCCCGGTTCTGTGAAATTGCGGCGGGTCACTCCGCCAGATAGCCCTTACTGTCGAAGGTGTAGGTCTTTCCGTTCATCTCCAGGGTCTTGCCGGAGAACAGGTTTCCCTTGGCATCCCGCCACCGCCAGCCAGTATCGTCTTTGACCCAGCACTGGGCGCTGACACCGTTGGCGACCTTGATCAGGGCCAGCTTATCTCTTGCGTCATTGTCCTGGAAGTGCCACCATTCGGACACCAGACCGCCGAAGCCTGCGCCGGTCATGATCTTGCTCAGGTGCTTGGCATCCTCGGTGTTGCGGCTGAGGACGCTGTACTGGCTCAGATCGTGCATGGAGCTCTGCATGGGGATCTCCACGCCGGTCTTCAGATCCTCGATGGTCAGATCCAGGGCGATGCCCAGATTGTGCATGGAGCCGGTGTTTGCCAGGAAGGCGTTGAGCACATAGTTGTAGCCCGTCATGACCCAGCCGTAGGTCAGATAGTCCAGGTCCCGTCTGGGCTCCTCCGGCAGATCTGTGATGCTGGACCGGGGTTCGCCGGTATAGGTCACCTCCGGCAGTGGATCGTTGAGGATCTTCTCTGTCCGGTCGTAGATATCCCGGGTGGTGATATAGGGCCGGAAGGAATCGTAGATCTTCAGCCGGAAGCCCTCCTTCTGGGCGCTGCGGGCAGCTTTCATCAGCTTCTGGGCGGTGGGATACAGCAGCGGCACCAGGAAGGAGCCGTCATCCTGACAGATATTCTCATAGCCGGGACTGACCACGCCCGTCACATCGGGAATGCCGAATTCATGGACGGCATAGATGGAATAGACGCTGTTGGTGATGTTGTAGCTGCACAGGTCTCCCAGGTAGTCCGGCAGGTTGATCATGCAGTAATTGCTGTCGATGTAGCAGATCCGGTCGTTGACCCGGATGGCAAACAGGCCGTTGGTCTCCTCCAGCACGCAGAAGGCCTCGCCCTGCTTCACATGATCGGCGATCCGGAGCCAGCCGGAATCGGCGTACACCGGCAGATCCTTCAGCGCCCAGATGGTCGCGTACTGGGTCAGCTTATGGACGGTGAAAGGCACACTGTCGGAAACTGCCTCCTCATGACCGTCCCCGGGGTCCACGGCCACGATCCGGTATTCATATTTACCGGGATTCAGCCAGGGGGTTGCATAGGTTCTCTTTTCTCCGGCGGCAACGGTCTTGACCGTCTCCCAGCCGCTGCCGGTGCTGCGCTGCACCTCATAGCTGCAGCCCCGGATCTCCGACCAGTGCAGGGTACGCTTGTATTTGGAGGGAACCTCCATGCTGACAGCCAGATTCCACTGGGTCAGATCCTTTGCAAGGAAGGAACCGGCAGGGGCCTCCGCGCCGTAGTACAGCATACCGCTGTCTTCCCGCAGGGCGCTGGCTTTAAAATAGTAGCGCTGACCTTCCGGAGGCAGGGAGAGACCTGCGTCACCGAACTGCAGCACCAGGAAGGGGTCCTCCACGATCTGATCCAGCAGCACATTGCCTTGCTCATCCAGCATCCGGCACTGCCAGGCATCGGCATTGCGGGGGTCCACCACGATGCTGACGGCCTGCCGGCCTGCATCCATATAGGTCTCCAGCACCCGGACACCGGGGAAGGTGCCTTCTAGAGGGGCTTCCAGCACATCATCGCTGATGCGGATGCTCTTTCCCACCAGAGTCTTGTACCCGGCAACGGAGGAGATGCGCAGCGTCAGCTCCAGATCCTCCGGCAGCTGGGGCATGGGGAAATTTTTGTGGCTGTCGGTAAAATTCCGGTACAGCAGCTCTTCTCCATGGAAGATCTCAACGCGGTATTGGTCAGCCCCCTCCGCCTGGGGCCAGGACAGCAGCAGCGCGCCGTCGGACTGTTCCTGCAGGGTCATTTCCCCCTGGGGCATGGCGGTATCCGCCATAAAATAGGGGAGAAGGAAGCCGAATACCGCTCCGGCAGCAGCCAGGAGCAGCAGGGCGATGAGGGTCACGGAAAGCAGCTTTTTCATTTTCTTCATCTCTCTTCTGGTCAGGAAGTTATGTTAATTCAGTTTACCATAACAGACGGATAAAATCAACAGGAAAGGAAAAATTTTGTTTACGTAACACCAATCACCCGTCTGTGCAGCCGCATGATCCGCAGAACAGACTGCAGAAAACCCACGGAAAGCCTTGAAGGGGATTATTGACACACTGAGGGCGGATTGAAAATCCGCCTCTACTTTGGGATGGTGATGGTCAGCACGATCTGGCTGTCGGTCTCCCGGCGTTCGGATACGGCGCTGATGCCGGAAAGCTGGATTTTCTGCAGATTCTGGGTCAGGCTGTTGAGGAATGCGCCTACGTTTGCCTTTTTGGGCTGCTCCTCTCTTTGCGCCAGCAGGCTTTCCACATACCGCTCCGTCCGGGCCACGCTCATGCCTTCTTTGGCAATGCGGCTGATAGCGGCAAGGGTTTGCTCCTGGCTTTGCAGCTTCAGCAGAGCCCGGGCGTGGCGTTCTGTCAGATTTGCCTGGCGCAGGGCGTTCAAAACCGCTTCGCTGTGCCGCAGGATGCGCAGCTTGTTGGCGATGGCGCTCTGGCTTTTGCCCAGGAGCCGGGCCAGCTGCTCCTGGCTCATGCCGTAGTCCCGGGCCAGCCGGGCCAGGCCCATGGCCTCCTCGATAAAGTCCAGATCCTGCCGCTGCAGATTCTCCACCATGGCCGCAAGTCCCGATTCCTGATCGTCCATATTCATCAGGATGCAGGGCACATCCGTGACCCCTGCCAGCTCCGCAGCCCGCAGCCGCCGCTCCCCGGAGATCAGCTCATAGCCATTGCCCCGGCGGCGCACTGACAGGGGCTGCAGAATACCATGGCGGCGGATGGAGTCCGCCAGCTCGTCCAGGGCATCCTCCCGGAAGACCTTCCGGGGCTGTGCCGGGTTGGGCTGGATGGCGCGGGTGGGAAGAAACACCACCCGACCGGTTTCCATGTAGGTTTTCAGCTTCTGGCAATGCATTGCCCGTCCTCCTCAAGATTCAAGTGGTTCCATTTTAGCCCCTGGATGTTGGGAAGAACAGCGAAAACAGATAGCCGTCCCGATAAATTTACCCGACAGGATTTTTGAAAATTGCAGGGCAGAGGCCTGCCTCCGCCGGGCATTGTCAAAGACTGCGCATAAAGTTTGCTGCTCAAAGATCGCAGCTTCCCGGCGGGGGCATGCCCCCGCCCTACGGTATTGTATTGCATAAATTTATCGATAAAAAGGTATTTACTTTTTTTGTCAAATCGTGTATAGTAGTCCCTGAACAGAGTAGGAGACCTCGCGTTAAGTGCCGACGGGACGGGGAGTTGCCCGATGGACGAAGGAAAGCTTTTCCACGATGGGGTCACCGCACCCGCTGTTGCATATGGGACATCCTCCTTTATGTAGCAACGATACTCGGTCGGGCAATTGGTCGGCTGTACATACCTTGCTGCCTTTCCCACGGGTGATCCGGATCTGAAATGCAACTCCCCAGCGGTTTTTGCCGCCGGGGTTTTTTGTTTTTCGGATACCCGTACTGGCAGAAGCCTTCCGTTGCTTATCATTAAGGAGGCTTTTTTATGTCAAGAATCCAAAAATCAACCGCTGTCTACAAAACCCCATTCTCCGCAGCCTACTGGCGGGACGCCGCCGCTGAGCTGAAGGACACCAAGATGCTGGTGGTCACCGCCCTGATGATCGCCCTTCGTGTGGCCCTGAAGCCCCTGGCAATCCCCCTGGGTCCCCAGCTGAGCATCCAGACCGCCATGCTGGCAACCGCTCTGGGCGCCATGATCTACGGCCCTGTGGTGGCCATCCCCGCCGCCATGATCTCCGACACCGTGGGCTTTATGATCTACCCCACCGGCGATTACTTCCTGCCCTTCATGCTGACAGAGATCGCATCCACCATGTTCTACGCCATCTTCCTGTACCGGGCGGAGAAGGTGACCCCCATCCGGGTGATGCTCAGCCGCTTCTGCATCTGCCTTTTCGTCAATGTGATCCTGCAGCAGTTCATCTACGCCTGGTGGTACACCTACATCGGCAACCCCGAGCAGGCCAAGGAACAGATCCTGGGCATCATGACCGTGGCAAGAATCTTTAAGAATCTGGCCATGTTCCCCATTGAGGCCGTGGTGCTGACACTGTTCCTGCGTTTCCTGATGCCGGTGTGCAAGCGGGCACGGCTGGTGTTCTCTTCCGAAAGCGACATGAAGTTCGATAAGAAGCAGATCATCACCCTGGTCTGCCTGATCCTGGTGGGCAGCGTCTCTGCCGTCAGCTACATGGCCTACCGCTACTCCACCTCCTCCCGGTCTGCCGACTATAAGACCGAAGAGCGTGTGGCGATCCAGAAGTCCATGGCCGACCTGGTTCTGGAAAAGACCGACGACTGGGACGAAGAGACTGTGATCACCATTGTGGACAGCGCCTACCGGGGCCTGTTTGAATCCGACACCGACTATACCGTTGCGGTGTATGTTCTGGACGAGGAAGCCTTCGCCGCCGGTCAGGCCGAGGATGAAAGCTATACCATGGACACCCTGTGGAAATACTCCAAGTCCGGCCCCAAGAAGGACAAGTACCAGTCCCTGATCAAGGTGGCCAGCTGCGACATCGTGAAGAACGAAAAAACCGGAGAGATCCTGGAATTCGTCTGCACCCCTGTGGAATAAGATATCGATAACATGAGGGCACGCGTTATGCGTGCCCTCAGACTGTCAAAAAAGTAGATTTACACGTAAAAGTTTACCAAAATGCACAGCACCCAAAGCCTCCCTTGTGTAAAGGGAGGTGGCTCGCCGTAAGGCGAGACGGAGGGATTGTGCAGAGAAATCTTACGTATTCGCAT
>JAFQHF010000082.1 GCA_017398105.1 Oscillospiraceae bacterium
AAGGATGGCACCCTCTTTATGCTGTACGAGCGGAAGAATTTTGAGAAAATGACCAGCCGGAAGTATGAGTATCTGAAAGGCTTAAACGGTCATTTTGAGATTGCGCTGTATGTGGATACCTTCGGGGAAGTGGACGCACAGTATGCAAACGCAATCGCTAAGGGTGCCCGGTCTGTGCTGGAGCCTACCACGGAGCCTTGGGGGCAGCGCACCTGCTATATCGCAGACCCAGAGGGAAATCTGATTGAGATCGGCTCATTCAATCGTCCCTTTGATAGTAAAACCGATTTTAATGGGGTGCAATAATAAAATGGAAATCCGTTTAGCAGTCGCAAAAGACAAAAAGAAGATTCTGAAATATGATTGTCACATTCACCACAACAAAGTTGGCGAGTGTATTTTTCAATGGAAAGGTGGATGTGCTGTGCGACGGCGATAAAATCGTTGGCGTTCTGCGCTGGAATCTGTTCTGGCAGTCCATCCCATTTCTGGATCTGCTTTTCATCGACGAAGCCTATCGCGGTCAAGGCTGGGGCAGAAAGATGATGGAGGACTGGGAAGATACTATGAAAGCCATGGGATATCCCTATGTGATGCTCTCCACCCAGGAGGATGAAACCGCCAAGTATTTCTATGAGAAGCTGGGCTACCGCCGTATCGGTGCATTCCTACCCCCTGAACAGGAAGCGGATGAGATCATGTATCTGAAGGAGCTTAACAAATGATCATTCTGATAGCAGGCGCATCACATACCGGGAAGACGGTGTTGGCGCAGCGCCTTTTGGAAAAGTACCACTATCCCTACCTTTCCATCGATCATCTGAAGATGGGGCTGATCCGCAGCGGACAGACCACTTTGACACCCATGGACGACGATAAACTGACGAATTACCTCTGGCCTATCGTCCGGGAAATGGTCAAGACCGCCATCGAGAATGGACAGAATCTGATCGTGGAGGGCTGTTACATCCCCTTTGACTGGGAAAAGGATTTTGCGCCGGAGTATCGGAAACACGTTCGTTACCGCTGCCTGGTCATGTCCCGGAACTATATCGAAAGCCACTTTGAGGACATCCGAAGCCACGGTAGTGAAATCGAGCAGCGGCTGGATGACAGTGGCCTGAACAAGGACAGATTGATCCGTGACAACGAGAATGCCCTGCGGCTGTGCGGGGAAAACGGTTGCGACTATATTCTGCTTGATGACACATATAGCATCGATTTGGAGGATATTGTGAAATGAAAAAGATCCTTGTGACCGGTGGCACGGTATTTGTCAGCCGGTATGTAGCCAATTACTTCGCTCAAAAGGGCAACGATGTGTATGTCCTGAACCGGGCCTCCAAGCCGCAGCTTCCCAATGTAACGCTGATCGAGGGTGACCGGAACGATCTGGGTGATAAGTTGAAAGGCTATGAATTTGACGCAGTGCTGGACATTACCGCCTATACCCAGGAACACGTAGAGAATCTGGTGAATGCCCTCGGGAAATTCGGCGACTATATCATGATCAGTTCCAGCGCAGTGTACCCGGAAACCAGTCCCCAGCCTTTCACAGAGGAGCAGGAATGCGGTCCCAACTCTGTTTGGGGCATCTACGGCACCAACAAGCTGGCGGCGGAAGAATATCTGCGACAGGCAGTTCCCAATGCCTACATCCTGCGCCCACCCTATCTCTATGGCCCTATGCAGAATGTGTACCGGGAACCCTTCGTCTTTGAATGTGCGGAAGCTGGACGGAAGTTCTATATCCCCGGCGACGGCAGCATGAAGCTGCAATTTTTCCATGTGGAGGATCTGTGCCGCTTCATGGAGATCCTGTTGGAGAAGCATCCGGAGGAACGCATCTACAATGTAGGTAACCCCGATGCTGTGACCATCTCCGAATGGGTGAAGCTATGCTATGATGTGGTTGGAGCAAACTTGGAGACCGTCCAGGTGGAAGGTCATCCCCAGCGAGCCTATTTCTGCTTCCATGATTACGACTACTATCTGGATGTCAGTAAGCAGCTGGGACTGATGCCAAATGTAAAGCCTCTGGCAGAGGGCTTGCGGAAATCCTACGAATGGTTCCGCCAGAACCGGGATGCGGTGATGCGCAGACCATATTGGGAATATGTTGAGGAAAATTTGAAATGACAGAATGTACTATTCGCAGCGCCAGCTATGAAGATATGGCATTGGCAGCCAACATTATGGTTACATCCTTCCGCACAGCTTTTGCGGATTTTGTGTCCCGGTCAACCATGGATGCCTGCACAAATCCGGATAACTGCCGTGCCATGCTGGAAAGCATTTATCAGGAGGGCAAGATGCACTTCCTGATGGGTGGTGACCAAGGCTTCCTCTGCTGGCAGGAAACAGAGGATGGTGCAGAGATCGTAGCGATCCACTCCCTGCCCGAAAGTTGGGGCACCGGTCTTGGGCACGCTATGCTGACGGAAGCCTTAAAGCAGATCGGTGACCGCCCGGTGAATCTCTGGGCATTTAAAGATAATACCCGCGCTCGGCGGTTCTATGAAAAGCACGGTCTCCATTGGGACGGCAGTGAGCGTGTCAGCGAATTTGACGGCGCACTGGAAGTAAGGTATGTGAGAAATCTTACGAGGAAAGAAACAGCAGACTATCTTCTACACGATTGTGGATTGCTGGAGGAATTAACGAAATATGGAAAAGTACATCCCATTGGTAGCTACCGCATGGATATGATGGCATGGAACGATTTAGATCTGGATGTCGAAAATGACGGCATGTCCATGGAAAAGCTATACTGCCTGACATCGTTTATCCTGGAAAAGTTTCAGCCGGTATGGTATGAAGCCAAGGAGGAGATCGCTCCGGACGGCAAGACTGTTTGGTTCCACGGCTTTGAGACCATGATTACAGGCCAGCTTTGGAATGTGGATATATGGTTTTTCGATAAGGATAAGATTAGGGCTGCCACAAATTACTGTGATTCTATCGCACAGCAGACAACCCCAGAGCAAAAGCGGCAGATTGTTGCCATCAAGGAAGAACTCATCCGCCGGGGTATGTACTCTTTTGAGACTTACCGTAGTATTGATGTTTACAGGGCAGTTGTGGAGTTGGGGATGACAAGCCCTGAGCAGTTTTTGAACCAATATCAAAGGGACGATAAATAATGATTACAGCAAGAAGATTCAAAACCGCAGATGCCGCTGAGGTATCTGCATTGATCATAAAAACCCTGAGAATTACAAACAGCAAGGATTATTCCTCTGAATACATTGAGAATGATGTGGCGCAGTTCACCCCGGAGAAGGTGATCGAGCGGGCAAGTTGGACACATTTCTATGTTTTCTGTGATGAAGAAAGCATTGTGGGCTGCGGTGCTATCGGCCCCTACTGGGGTGGCGAAACCGAGAGCAGCTTGTTCAATATTTTTGTCTTGCCGGAGTACCAAGGTAAGAGTATCGGCAGAAAGATCATCGAAACGCTGGAAGCTGATGAATACGCCCTCCGAGCAAAGCGAATCGAGATTCCGGCATCCATCACTGCCTGTGCTTTCTACCGCAAGATGGGCTACGATTACAAGAACGGCATTGCCACTGTGGATGCCGAGCAGCTCTATCGGTTGGAGAAGTTTAGATAAGGAGTTCAGAATGAACCACAGATTATACATCATTGAGGGCTTGCCCTGTTCCGGGAAAAGCACCACATCTGCTTTTGTTGCCGAGCTGCTGAAACAGCAGGGAAATGTCTTCTTTGTGGATGAAGGCTCCGGAAATCATCCAGCGGATTATGAATTCCACGCCCTGGCTCCGGCAGGACTGCTTTCGGATGAATCGCAGATCGTATCGCTCAAGGACTATTCCGGTGAGATGTTTGACCGACTCTTGCAGCACAAGATCTACGATTTCCTGCCATGGGAAACAGAGATGCCCCTCATGCTGGAAAAATGGCGGCAGTTCGCCCGGGAGGCGCAGGAGGACATGATCTATGTATTCAACTGCGTTTTGCTGCAAAATCCTATGTGCGAAACTATGATGCGCTTTGGCTTTTCTGAGGAAGAATCCTGGCGGTATATCGCGCAGATTGCTGAGATCATCCGCCCTTTGAATCCCGTGGTGATTTATCTTAAGAATGAGGACATCGCAGCTTCTGTCCGCAAGGCAGCGGCGGAACGCCCCGGCTGGCTGGATACTGCCATCGACTATCATGTGCATGGAGCATATGGAAAGAGCATTGGAGTAGAAGGCTTTGAAGGCTACATCCGGTGCCTGACCGAACGGCAGGAATGGGAGCTGCGGATTCTTTCCACGCTGCCGATGGAAAGCCTTGTGCTGGAGAATCCCCAAAGGGATTGGCAGACTGCTAGGCAAACAGTTAAAGAATACATAGAGGATGAAGAACATGCTGAGATTAAGACCCTATAAGCCCTGTGATGCCGACACAATCCTTGGCTGGATTAAGGATGAGGATGCTTTTCGGAAGTGGAGCACGGACAGATATCCCCACTATCCCATCACGGCGGCGGATATGAACCACAAGTACATGGACTGCAACGGCGACTGTACCGATCCGGACAACTTCTATCCCATGACCGCTTTTGATGATAACGGCATCGTGGGGCACTTAATTATGCGCTTTACGGATGCTAAAAAGACCGCACTGCGCTTTGGATTTGTTATTGTGGACGACTCCAAACGTGGCTTGGGCTATGGAAAGCAAATGCTCAAATTGGCACTTGCGTTTGCTTTCGATATTCTAAAGATTCAGAAAGTCACCCTAGGTGTTCTGGAGAACAACCCTGGTGCCTACCACTGTTATAAAGCATCCGGATTTAAGGATGTTCCCATGGACGAGCCGGAGTATTATCACCTGATGGGTGAAGATGTGAAGTGCTTGGAATTGGAAGCTATCAGATAACAGCATACTGGGAGGGAGAATGTTATGATACTATCACTGCAAGGTTGTATGGCCGTGGGAAAGACCACTGCAGTCCGTTACTTGCAGGAACACGCCCCGGAAATCCACATCAGCTATGAGGATAATTCCGATGTGATTGCCCAAATCAAAGCGAGGAATCTGGACAAGAACAAATATGAAGACTATCTGGAAATTCAGCAGCTGTGGCTTTGGAAAGAAGTACAGCGCTGGGAAAAGTCCCAGCAGTATCCCTGCACTATCATGGACTTCGGTGCGGAGGAAATCGAGTTTTACACCCTGAACTATCCCAAGACCATCGGCATGGACTGGGAAATAGAGCAAGCACTGAAGCCGGAGCTGGACGCTCTGAGAGCCTGTATGCCGGACAGAATTCTCTTTCTGAATGCGTCGGAAGAAACCCTGCGCCGGAATAAGCAGAATGATTCTACCCGATCCCGGAATTTCTTTGACCATTATTTGCGACACTTCCTGCCACTGAAAAAGGCGTGGTTCCTTGACCGTCCCGATGTGGATGTGCTGGATGTGGATGGCTTGACCCCAGAGGAATTGGGACATAAGGTTATGGCGTGGGTGGATTATTGGCGCTCTAAGGAAATCTGGGATGCCTATCATGCTGATGGCACCCTCGCTGGTTGTAATTTGGTTCGGGGTGAACCGATTCCCGATGGACTGTACCATCTGGTCAGCGAGATTCTGGTGCGGCATACCGATGGCGATTATCTGCTGATGCAGCGGGATTTCCGCAAGCCCAACTACGGCGGATTCTTTGAAGCTACCGCAGGCGGCTCCGCCCTGAAAGGCGAAGATGCTCTTACTTGCGCTAAGCGGGAGTTACGGGAGGAAGCCGGCATCGATGCAGGTACACTCACAAACATCGGTCGATTTGTATCCCACGATACGATCTACGAAACGTTCCTCTGCGTTACCGATTGTGATAAAGATTCCGTCAAACTCCAGGAGGGAGAAACCGTATCTTACAAATGGATTAGCGAAGCGGATTTTATTGCTTTCGTAAATTCCGATGCCATGATTGATGTGCAGTTCCGGCGCTACGAGCCGTATCTGAAGCAGATAGGATATATCAAGTAACCCCTCGACAGAATACGATATAGTGTTCTGAAAATGCATCGCCGCAGCGATGCGTGACGCATGAATTTCTTCTGGTTCTATGAATGCGGCATTGAAAATCCCCACAGTTTTCCCTCCAGCTACATCTGTGTGGAAGGTAATTTCCCTCCCATTGTGACCCCGGAGGAATGGTACCGTGCCCAGGAAATCAAGGCGGGGCGGGTAAAGGAAAACTTCTCCGCAAAGAAGGGAAAGAAAACGACCCATTGTGTCCAGGAGAACCGTGATCTTTGGGGAAGTCGCCTGCGCTGCACCTGCGGTTGTAGCTTCCGGAAGAATGTCTGGCACAAGTATGATGATAAGCCTAACACCTATGCCTATCAGTGCTACAATATTCTGAACAACGGTTCTGCCAATCAGCGCAGAAAGGCCGGTGCCGACGATACCGGCTACTGCGATCAACCCATGATTGCAGACTGGAAGCTGGAACTGATGGGTAAGAAGATTCTTGAACTGGTGTTCCAGGACAAGCGGGAACTAATCGACCACACCTGCGATATGATCCGGAAGTGCCTGCAAACATCCAGACCCCAGGGTGCTACCCTGTCTTATCTGGTGGGCCGCATGGAGCGCATCAAATTCAAAAAGGAAATGCTTCTGGAAATGCGGACGGATGGAGAAATCACCAAACAGGAGTTCCTGGATCAGCGCAAGAAACTGGATAAGGAGTTACAGGATCTGCAGGCGGAATACGATTCCAAGGCTCACAATCCCGTCATCGAGATGGAGCAGCCGGAGTGGGGTAAGATTCAGGCAGCTCTGGAAGAAATTCTGGACTTGAGCCAGCCCACACCCAGCCCGGATCTGATCCGCAAATTCGTCGCACAGATTGTGCCGGAGGGCAAGACCAACTTCCAGTGGCATCTGAATCTGGATGGCAACCAGACTACCCATGTGGGTATGACGGTAGAGGGCAGAAAGAACAAGGCTGTTGTTTCTTTCGCAACGGAGGGGACTTGTTCCCCTCTTGCCTTTGGCGCGGTTATAGAGTACCCAACTCTATGCCGCGCTGCTACGGATAAAAATGCCTACCTGTCTGCAATGCAGGACAGGCTGCCATCAAGGATGGCAGGAACTAAGGAATTACCGGAAGTTCGCAAGCCTAACCGTGACCTGCGAGGACGCAAAAGCGTATATGTACAGCTTGAGCAGTAAGCGCAGAGTCCACAAATGGACTGACATTCAGGTAAATCTTTATATCTAAACATCGCGCCCCCAGTTTTTCGGAACTGGGGGCGTTTTTTCGTTTGCGCACTGTCCACTTGACGGGGAGCAGTTCCGCCTAGCCGGAGGGTTCTGCTATTCTTGAACATATTGTTGCAGATACTGCAAATCCAGCACAAAAATCCGCTGGCCATGCAGATCGATGATCCCATCCTCCTTTAAGCGGTGCAGGATGCGGTTTACACTGTTTCGGGTGGAAATGCCGCAGAATCCAGCAATATCCTCATTGGTAATGG
>JAFQHF010000083.1 GCA_017398105.1 Oscillospiraceae bacterium
TTCATCCCCTGTTCAGTGCAGCAGTGGAGATCATCCCCTTACAGCTACTTGCCTATCATGTAGCACGGGAGAACGGCTGCGATATTGATAAACCGAAGAATCTGGCAAAATCCGTAACTGTGGAGTGAGAAACATGACAAAATATATATTTGTAACAGGCGGTGTGGTTTCCGGTCTTGGCAAAGGCATTACTGCCGCTTCATTGGGCCGGTTATTGAAATCCAGAGGTTTGAAGGTTGCCGCGCAAAAGCTGGATCCCTATATCAACGTAGACCCCGGCACCATGAGTCCTTACCAGCACGGCGAAGTATATGTGACCGAGGATGGTGCGGAAACCGATCTGGATCTGGGACATTATGAACGCTTCATCGATGAGGACCTGAACAAATACTCCAATCTGACTACCGGAAAGGTCTACTGGAATGTTTTGAACAAGGAACGGCGGGGAGAATATCTCGGCTCCACCGTACAGGTCATTCCCCATGTGACCAACGAGATCAAGGAATTCGTCTACCGTGTAGGAAAACAGACCGATGCCGATGTGGTCATTACAGAAATCGGCGGCACCATCGGTGACATTGAATCCCAGCCTTTTCTGGAGGCGGTCCGCCAGATTTCTTTAGAGGTAGGAAAAGAAAACAGTCTCTTTATCCATGTAACTCTGGTTCCCTTCCTCCGTGGCTCCGACGAACACAAAAGTAAACCCACCCAGCACTCTGTCCGTGAGCTGCAGGGTATGGGTGTCAAGCCGGATATCATCGTTCTGCGCTGCGATGAACCCCTGGAAGACAGCATTTTCCAGAAAATCAGTATGTTCTGCAATGTCAAACCAGACTGTGTCATTGAGAATATTACCATCCCGGTTCTGTACGAAGCACCGCTGATGCTGGAAAAGCAGAATTTCTCCGGAATCGTCTGCCGGGAGCTGGGGATCAAAACACCCGAACCGGACTTGAAAGAATGGAAAGAACTCATAGAAAAGATCTATCACCGCAGCAGAATTGTCACCATTGGACTGGTGGGAAAATATGTTCAGCTTCACGATGCCTACCTGTCTGTCGCAGAAGCATTGCGCCACGCAGGATTTTCTCTGGATGCAGATGTGGACATCCGGTGGATCGATTCTGAAACGTTAACCTGTGAAACCTATAACGAGATTCTGGCAGGATTAGACGGTATTCTGGTTCCCGGCGGCTTTGGCAGCCGGGGTATTGAAGGTATGATTCTGGCAGCAAAATACGCCCGTGAGAATCATATCCCCTACTTTGGGATCTGCCTGGGTATGCAGATCATGGTCATTGAGTTTGCCCGGTTCGCAGGCTTGCAGAATGCCAATTCCGGCGAATTTGATCCCGATGCAGCGCATAAGGTCATTGATTTCATGCCCGGTCAGAGCGATGAAATTAATAAGGGAGGTACGCTGCGGCTGGGTGCTTATCCCTGCACAATTGTCTCCAATACAACCATGCATCGCTGTTACGGTACCACGCAAATCAGCGAACGGCACCGGCACCGTTATGAGTTTAACAATGAATACCGTTCCATTCTTACCGATGCCGGTTTAACTTTAAGCGGAGTATCTCCAAACGAACAGCTGGTAGAAACCGTTGAGTTCTGTGACCGGGCTTTCCATGTGGGTGTTCAGTTCCATCCGGAGTTCAAGAGCCGTCCCAATAAGCCCCATCCCCTGTTTGCAGGTTTTATCAAAGCCAGTCTGGAGGGTCAAACATGAGCATCCATGAAGAATGTGGTGTCTTCGGTGTATATAGCAGAACAACCGAGGATGTGGCCAGTCTTGTCTATTACGGTCTATATGCACTCCAACATCGCGGCCAGGAAGGCTGCGGGATTGTGGTCAATGAAGATGGGGTGTTCACTTCCCATAAGGGACTCGGCCTTGTCAGCGAAGTATTTACCCAGGAAGAAATGCAGAAGCTTCCCAAAGGCGAGATTGCTGTCGGCCATGTTCGCTATGGCACCACCGGTGGCAATAACCTGAGCAACTGCCAACCCATTCAAGTCAACCATCTGAAAGGAAAGCTGGCAGTAGCCCATAACGGAAATCTAAGCAATGCCCTGCTCCTGCGGCAGGAGTTGGAACTGTCCGGCGCGATTTTCCATTCCACCTCTGACACGGAAACCATCGCTTATGTGATCACCAGAGAGCGTATTTCCGCTCCCTCCATTGAAGAAGCTGTCAGCAACGCAATGAAAAAATTAGACGGAGCCTACTCTCTGGTTCTGATGTCCGCCACGAAGCTGATCGCCGTCCGGGATCCCCATGGTTTCCGTCCACTGTGCTATGGGCAAATGGCTGACGGCACCTATATAGTGGCTTCCGAAAGCTGCGCTCTCCATGCGGTAGGCGCGGAAATCATAAGGGATGTTCTTCCCGGCGAGATCCTGACCATTGACCGCAGCGGCGTTCATAGCGATCAACGGCACTGCAGCACCGCTCCCCAAAAACTCTGCATCTTTGAGCATATCTACTTTGCCCGTCCGGATTCTGTCATTGAGGGGATCAGCGTTCATGATGCCCGAAGGAGAGCCGGCATCATTCTGGCAAAGGCGCATCCGGTGGATGCGGACATTGTCATCGGTGTTCCGGATTCCGGACTGGATGCTGCCCTGGGATATTCCCAGGAATCCGGGATTCCCTACGGCATGGGACTGATCAAAAACAAATACATAGGGCGTACCTTCATTTCTCCCGGTCAGGATCACCGGGTGGATCAGGTGAAGATCAAATTAAGCCCTGTAGAAAGTGTGGTCAGGGGAAAGCGTGTCGTTTTGATCGATGATTCCATCGTTCGCGGCACCACCTCCGCCAGAATCGTCACACTGCTTAAAAATGCAGGTGCAAAGCAGATCCATATGCGTATCTCCGCTCCCCCTTTTCTGTATCCGTGCTACTATGGCACCGATATTGATTCTCAGGATCACCTGATCGCCTGTCATCACAGCGTAGAAGAAATTGCCAAAATCATTGGTGTGGATTCTCTGGGATATCTTCCCCTGGAAAATCTGGAAAACCTCTGCGGAAAAACAGCCTATTGCAGTGCCTGCTTCTCCGGACGGTATCCTACGGAAATCCCCAAAGATACCAGAAAAGATCAGTTTGAGCAGAAGCTATCCTTGGTGAAAGGCAGGAAACAATTATGATTCGGGAGTATGATAAAAAGATCATCCTGGAAGATGGAGCCGAATTCTATGGATTCGGTTTCGGTGACGATTCTGAAAAAATCGTTGAAGTGGTTTTCAACACTTCCATGGTGGGTTATCAGGAGATCCTTTCGGATCCTTCCTACACCGGGCAGGCCGTTGTTATGACCTATCCGCTGATTGGCAACTATGGCATCTGTACTGACGACTATGAAACGAAAGTGCCGACTATCAGCGCTTTGATCGTCCGGGAATACAATGAACAGCCTTCCAATTTCCGGGCTGAAGAAACCTTGGAACAGGTTATGCAGCGCCATGGAATCGCAGGAATTGCCGGGGTAGATACACGCCGTCTGGCACGGCATATCCGCGACAAAGGAACCTGCAAAGGACTGATCACACAAGGTTCCACCCCCAATCTGGCAGGTCTCGCCCGACTGCACAGCACGCACCTCCCCACAAATCAGGTACAGCAGGTCAGCACGAAAACGAGCTGGGTTTCCCCTGCAGAAAAACCAAAATATCATGTCGTGGCTGTAGATTGCGGGATCAAGCACAATATTATCCGCAGTCTGAATCAAAGAAATTGTGATGTGACCATCGTTCCATGGAACACAACAGCAGAAAACGTAGAGCAGCTGCATCCGGACGGGATTTTTCTTTCCAATGGCCCGGGAAATCC
>JAFQHF010000092.1 GCA_017398105.1 Oscillospiraceae bacterium
GAGATCGATATAAAAATCGTCGCCGCCCACATTAAGGTGATACTGATTGCCGAGGAAAGCAAAGCCGGTTCCCAACTCCAAAAGGAGCTTCGTTACGTCTTTTACGAGAGCCTGCTCAATGTCCCGTTCCACCATATCTTCCTTGAACGGAATGAAGTCAAAGATATATGGGTCTTTCATCGTCTGCACAGCCAGCTCGCTCTGCGGGGCAGGAAGCCGATTTTCAAAATTGCTTATCTTATCAGCGACTGCCTGACGCTGATAAAGCCCACTTTCAATCTGATGAACCAGAACGCTGTGAGACCAGCCGTTCTCAGCCGTTTTACGGATATACCACTCACGCTGTTCGGGCGTTTTTACTTTATCCAGGATCGCCGTATTATGCGACCACGGAATTTGTGCAGACACCGTCTGCACAAATTCCTCGTCCTCGTAAGTGGCGGCGAACTTTGCCATGTATTTGAGATTTCGGACGGAGTATCCTTTGGCATCGGGAAAAGCGAGCTTGATGTCGGCGGCAAGATTCTCGATGAACTTGTTGCCCCAGGACTTGTGCTCGTTGATGAGCCGCCCAATGCCGTGATAGAGCATAATCAGCTCCTTGTTGACACTCAGCGTTGCTTTGTATTGCGCCTGCTTGATTTCCTGCTTGACCGTCTGAACCAAGTTCAGGTATTCATTACTGTTCATTAACATTTTCAAACCCTCCTGTTATTCCATCGGTTCCATGCAGTCCACGGAATTGCCATCTTTAATAAAGCTCATCATATCGCCAGCATCGCAATCAAGTACATCGGCAATTCTCATCAGAACAGAGAGTGCGACTTCTTGATTTCGTCCAAGTTTGGTAAACGTAGCGGGAGCAATACCGGCGAGCCTGCGAAGCTCCACCTTGCTCATTTCCCGTTCGGCAAGCATAACCCATAATTTTTTATAACTGACTTTCATATCCAACACCTCACAGACCGTAGGTTTATTTTGCTTGTTTTTATATTATACCACAAAAAATCCTGCTTGAACAATGAATTTTCAAAAATATTCGTGCTTTTTCATTTTTCTTTTTGAGAAGTTGAACTGAAATCGTGATATAATATTATGCGAGGCGTTTGCGGTGAGTGGGCTTATCCATAATCGTCTCGCAGTATGCAAGGAAATAACGCTTGCAACTCAAAACCAGACCCTTAGCGACATCTTATTTACGCTAAAAACTAAGAATATTTGCACAAAGCGTAAAATCCTGTAATATCCTGTCGGATTAAGCGTAAGCCCTTGGGTTATTGAAACCGCCTTTTCGCCTACAATATATAGTGGGATAGGTGGTGAGGCAAGTGGACACTAAGTTTATTCGTGATAGGATTACGCAGTTAAGGATGCAGAAGGGTGTGTCCGAATATAAAATGAGTTATGACCTTGGGCATAGCCGCAGTTACATATACAATATTTCTTCCGGTAAATCGTTGCCTCCTATGGCGGAGTTCCTTGACATCTGTGAGTACCTTGGAGTGACGCCAAGTGACTTTTTCAACGATTCCTTTCAGAACCCCATCCTGGTTCAATCTGCCGTGGAGGAAATCAAGAAACTCGACGACGATGATTTAATGCTTGTGATAAGCAATGTGCGTCGGCTGAACAAAGACAAATAACCCATCTTCTTTGCCGACATTCTTTCCGACAAGAGAAGACCGTAAGGCATCGGCATATTTCCCGATGTTTTGCGGTCTTTTTTCGATATAATATAGAAAATTCAAATGAAAAAGGAGGAATTGGCGTTATGGCTAATTTATTTGGCGGTTTCCTCAAAAAGATTGAGAAGCCACAATCCGTTCATCCCCCGTCCGTTTCACAGGGCTTTTCCCAGTATGAGGATGAATACATTACATACTGCATCGAGCAGGAAAAGACGATCAGTGAACTGGAGGCGGGGCTGCACACAAGTGATGACCCGGAGGTAATTGCAAAGCAGGCACTTGTGGCGGCGTGTGCATTTTATGGTGCTGACTGGTCAGGCATTATCGAGCTGGATTTGGAACTCAACATCTGGGCTTCCGGTTGGTGGCACAACGCCGATCCCAACGTAAAAGAATTGGAAAAACTGCAAGAGTTTGAAAATTTGATGATTATGCCAAGCATCGTTGATGCAATCAAAAAGCAGAAGCCCATTATAATTTACGATGTTGAGGACATTGCAAGATCATCTCCGAAAGAGTACCAGGTGTATAAACGGCTTGACGTTCGCTCTTTAATTGCCGTACCTTTCGGGCCGAACCCGATGGGATTTTTAGCTGTCCGAAATCCCCAAAAGTATAACAATCGGACAAGCACTCTCAATATCCTTGCCTACGTTCTTCATCGTGCCATTGCCCAGAAGAACACTATGGAAAGAGTCAGAATGGCTCTTACGCCGGATGAAATCAAGACCGACAACGACGTTATTATCAACTTCTTCGGAGGAATGGAAATCACAACGTCAGCAGGCGTATGGAAAGACCAGGACTTCAACTCTCCCAAAAGCAGCCGTGCTGTTGCGTACATTATGCTCAACAGAAAAACGGCTCACTCTGCGTTGGCTATCGCAGATGCCTTATATCCCGAAGACGGTTCTGACATTGACATTATAAACAAGAACATCCGTGGTTATATTTACCGCTTCAGAAAGTCGTTTGAGCCGATCTGCAAGAACAAGCTCATAGAATATACCTCAAACGGCTATAGATTGAATCCGTCAGCGAACGTAATGAGCGACCTGCAGAAGTTTGAGAAACTGTGGAAGCAGGTACAAAAGGACATTCCTATTCCGCAAAAAGTCCACTCCTTGAAGCACGCAATCAAGCTATACAAGGGTCACGTCCTGGGGGCTGCCTGTGATGACCATTGGATTGTCGGCATAGCTACAGATTATAAAATGAAGTACATTGCTATGGTTAATGAGCTATTATCCATCCTTGCCGATTTTGAAGATTACGACGGCATCCATCACTTTGCGACACAGGCGTTGAAGCTCGTGCCCGAAAATGTAAGGGCACAATATTGGCTTGTTTATGCCATCTACCATTCAAGTGCCGTGGTGCTCGCAAAGCGGGAAATAGAGATAGCTAAAAACCGTCTGACCTCGGAAGAATTTGACACGCTCCAGAAATTCATCTGCAAGGACGAATCGCTCCCATACGGGCAACTGTTTGATTAAAATCAGGCGATTTTTGATGCCGTGAAAAGGCATCCCTTTCATTAGAGGGTACGAACCCCGAAAAAGGTTCGTACCCTCTGTTTTTTTGTCGAAAAATGACCATTTGACTTTCATGCGACACCCTATGCGACTTTCGTGCGACACCTCTTTTCGCCATTTGACTCTCATTTGACGCAAACAGGGGTCATTTGACTCCCATGCGACACTCATGCCACTTTCATGCGACACCCGTAAATTAGCCTTTAAGGGCAAAAGCTCTTAAAACTGATTTACGGGGGTTTTAATTTTGAACCGAAATACATTCCTTGACAGGGGTGCTTTTGCAAAATGCAGAAGCACCCCTTGTTTTTTTGCCCTCCGCTGCAGGGTACACGCTCCTCGTTCTCCTCCGAGCTGGAATTTGACTTTATCCAAAATCAAATTTCAGAAATTCGGAGGAAACACAAATGTTTAACAAATCAAGTATCTACCTGCTCAACAAGAGAGACCCGGATGCCATCGTGTATCCGTCTGCGACCGGTGAGATCGTCCGCATCACCCGTGAGGATTTTCCGAGTGAGGAGGAATTTCTCGCTTTCAAGAAATGGTCGGATGAAAACTTCCACAAAGAGGACAACCGTGATGTTGTTGAGGACAAGCACCGCATTTCCATTGACGGGCTTTCCGAGGCGGCATTGGCTGTCCCGTCTGACGACGTGATTCTGGAACAACGCCAGCTCCGTGCCGAAAAGCGCAGGGCTGCGTCCGAAATGGTCATCAAGCTCAAAGACAAGCTGACGGAAATCCAGTTCCGCAGGCTTTGGATGTACCACGTTGATGGCAAGACAGAGGAGGAAATTGCGGCGATTGAGGGCGTGGCACAGCAGCAGGTTTCCAAGGCTATCATCGCCGCAGAGAAAAAAATAAAAAAATTTTCGTCGGGAACGTAAAAACAGGGTGTAAAAACGCCCCCAAAAAGATGATAGGTGAAGGGACATAATTCTGAAGCTCCTTTCTCATATCGGAAAGCAACAGTTCCGGCATGAAAGGCTCCTTGAAAATTGCATAGCCACTCATCAGATACGTTCCTGTGTACCACGAGCTACGGCAGGGTGAGCGCCACGACCCGCATAAGCGGCGAGCGATCAATCACCACAACCTGCGAGATTCGGCTTGCTACCGAACCGGCGATGACGGACACAGGGCTAACGATACTTCTGTAACTCGCAGCCCGGCCACAAAGAAGGCGGGGAGGTTAGATTCCTATGGAACGGCTTCGCAAGCCGTCGTCTGGTGAGTCCCGCTACCGGGGGACGGGATAAATACGGTAACTACTAAAATCATTCGGAAGCGGACAGCTTCGGCGGTTCGCTTCTTTACATAGCGTATAAGGAGGGCACTATGGAATTAAGGATAGACAAGGAATTTGAAAGCAGGATTCCACCACTCACCGATGATGAGTTCCGGCAGCTTGAAGAAAACATCTTAGCCGACGGGGTTATCATCAGCCCCATTATCGTATGGGGCAGCGTAATCATCGACGGACATAACCGTTTCCGTATCGTGGAGAAACACCCCCACATCGGATTTACCACCTGCGAGCGTAATTTCAACGACCGCCATGAAGCGATTGCCTGGATTTGCAAAAACCAGCTCGGTCGCAGAAACCTTACCTTTCAGCAGAAGAAATACCTGATCGGTAAGCAGTATGAGTCGGAGAAAGCATCGCATGGTGGAGACCGAAAAAGCAGTGAAGTAAAATCAAGTTCCCAAGTTGGGAACTTGATTTCTTCGGAAAAGACCTGTGAAAGAATTGCAGGCGAAAACGGCATCAGCAAGAACTCCGTTCTTCGTGCCGAGGTTTTCTCAAAGGCTGTGGACATTGCCGATGAGATTGACCCAGGTATCCGTTCGGAAATTCTTGCAGGCAGGCTCAAACCCACGCAAGAGGAGGTTCAGGCTCTTACAAGGGCTGCCCCCGAAGAAAGACCGGCACTTGTTGAGGAGCTGCGGAAACCACCGGAAGAAAAAAGGAAGGTGCTGCCGGAAAGAAATCTGCTGACATTGGAACAGATTGCGGCAGAGCTGCCCGACGAGAACAGCAGGGTTTCACCGGAAAGTATGCTCTATGAATTGGAGGATGCCCTGGATACCTTTACTTTCCGCTGGTCGGTATGCCTTAGCCACAACAGGGACTACTTTTCCGCAGAGGAACACCGCACAAAAATCAATCAGCTCGCAGAGAACGGGTTGGATTATCTTAATCAAATACTTAAAGGAGAAATTCCGTTATGAAGACAAATCAGTATAACTACAAGCAGATGAGCCTTTGGGCTTCACAGCTCGTGATCCCCAGAGAGACCTATCAGAGACCGTTCACTTCCTCCCGTGCGAAGGAGATCGCTGAAAAGTTCGATGAGCGCATCGCCAACGAACCCAAGGTCAGCTACCGTGACGGCAGATATTTTGTGTTCGACGGTCAGCATACCGTCGCAGCCCGTGTGATGCTCAACGGCGGCAAAGACCTTCCTATTAAATGCAAGGTGTACTACGGAATGACCGAAAAGGAAGAAGCCCTGCTCTTTGCACAGCAGACAGGCATTTCGGCTCCTCTTTCCGCAGGTGCCCGTATCAGAGCCGAGATTTTCGGTGACGACCCCATTGCCTCAGCTTTCTTTGAAGCGAATGAAGCGATTGGGCTTCAGCTCGACTACGATCACGCCCGTGGCTTGGACCGCATCGGCTGTATCAAGACGGCGTTCAACGCTTACAAGCGTATCGGTGAGGAACGCTATAAGGAAGCTATGACCATTCTCAAAACCGCCTGGGACGGCGAACCGGATTCCTTCCGGACGGAAAACGTACTCGCCATCACTTACTTTGTTGACCTGTATCACGACCAGTATTGCCCCCAGCGACTTGTGAGCCAGCTCCATCGTTCCGACCCTCTGACGATTTACAGAGAAGGACGGGCTATGGGCGTTAATCTGTCGGGATACAAGAAGTACCTGTTCCAGTTGCTCTGTATCTATAACGGCAACAGCAAAAAATACTCCCTCCCGATGAAATTCTAATATATATCCCCCATAGCGGCTGCATCTTTGGTGCGGTCGCTTTTACATATCCGCTTTGGAATGTAGAAAGGAACTTAGCCTATGAAAGAAAACTGGAATTATCGCCGTGGCGATATTTACCTTGTTGACCTCGGAACGAACATCGGCTCCGAACAAGGTGGGTGTCGCCCGGTATTGCTTTTGCAAAATGATGTGGGCAACCACTACGGTCCCACGCTGATCGTCGCCCCTATTTCCTCACGGTATTGGAAGAAAGCCAAGCAGCCGACCCATTCTCTGATTGAGGGCATCCAGAACCTTACAAGCCCCTCGGTGGTTCTTGCGGAACAGATTATTACCATTGATAAAATTCGTGTGATGAAATACCTCGGCAGAGTGCCGGAGGAACAGATGCAGGGCATCGACAAAGCCGTAAAAGTCAGCCTTGGACTGGAACAGCCCAATTTTACACGCATTTAACCGCTAAAATTCGCATAGTTATGAACGAGACCGAAAAAAGGAGGGCTGTAATGCAACCTGCCTCTATCATAAACATGAAAAACATTGACCTTAACACCGTTGACCGTGATGGGCTGGTGGACATCCGTGATGTGAAGGTCAACACGGCACTTCCCAAACGGGAACGTGCCCTTGATTTTATCCGCCAGATTGGAAATCCCTACTGTTATAAGCACGGCAAGTATGTCGTGAAAGTTGGTTTCTCCGACACAGAAGTATCTTTGGAAGAACGCCTTGCGGGGTACATTCTCTCCAAGTGCTGACATCCTCGACAGAATGGGACAGAACAAGTAAAATATAAGCAGGACTAAAGCGACGCTCTTTTGCTCGGTAGTTTTGCTGAATACTGAGATAAGGAGTGTACAAATATGCTGAATACGCAGAATAAGATTTGGAACGCCACCCTTTATCTCCGTCTGTCCCGTGACGATGGCGATAAGGAGGAATCCAACAGCATCACTGGGCAGCGTGAGCTGCTCCGTGATTACATATCGCAGAGACCCGAATTTCGGGAGTATGCGGTAAGAGTTGACGACGGTTTTTCCGGTTCGACCTTTGAAAGACCGAGTTTCCAGAAGATGATTGAGGACGTAAAGGCAGGACGAACGGACTGCATTATCGTAAAAGACCTCTCTCGCTTCGGGCGTAACTATCTGGACGCAGGCGAGTATATCGAAAAGATTTTCCCGTTCCTCGGTGTCCGTTTCATCGCCGTCAACGACAACTACGATAGTCTCGGAGATAAAAAAGCCTCCGATGATCTTATCATTCCGTTCAAGAACCTTATCAACGAAGCCTATTGCCGAGATATTTCGGTAAAGATTCGCTCACAGCTTGAAATCAAGCGAAAGAACGGACAGTTCCTCGGCTCCTTTGCCGCTTTCGGGTATCTGAAAGACGAGCAGAACAAGAATAAATTGGTTGTTGACCAGTACGCCGCCGATATTGTCCGAGACATCTTCAAATGGAAACTGGAGGGTGTCAGCCCCCAGGATATAGCCGACGCTCTGAACAAGCTCGGTGTCCTTTCCCCGATGGAATACAAACGCTCCCTTGGGATGAAGTTCACCACTTCTTTCAAGACCAATGCAAAAGCCGTATGGTCGGCAGGAACGGTCATCCGTATTCTGAAGAACCCCATCTATACCGGAGTTCTCGTACAGGGCAAGGAGACCACGCCGAGCTATAAGGTTCACAAGCGTATTACCAAAGATGAAAGCGAGTGGACAGTCATAAACGACAGCCACGAAGCGATCATTTCCAAGATTGATTTTGACAGCGTTCAAAAGGTGCTGAAATGCGATACCCGCCGTAGTCCCGAAGGCAAGGCAGTCGGGCTATTCAGCGGAATGCTTTTCTGTGGTGATTGCGGTGCAAGCATGGTTCGCAAGACCGTACCCGCAGGCGAAAAGAAATATGTATATTACGTCTGCTCCGCACACAAGCAAAACAAGAGCTGTTCGCCCCACCGTATGAGAGACACCATTTTAGAAGAAATTGTACTGGACAGCTTGAAGCAGCATATCAGCGAGGTCGTGGATATGAGTGAGCTGTTAGAGATCACCGACACAGCCCCGCTGCGAACCGCACAGGCTCAAAAGGTACAAAGACAGCTCGATAAGAAGCACGAGGAATACGAAAAGCTCCAAAAGCTGCTGATGTCCTTATATGAGAACCTTACGGACGGTATCATCGACCGTGAGGAATATACAAGGCTCAAAGCGAGCTTTACGGCTCGTGCCGATGAAGCGGAAAAGCAGATGGATGCTCTCAGAGAACAGCTTGAAGATATACACAACCACGGAACGGAAAATGTATGGATGAATGAGTTCATCAAAAGACAGGGGCTTACTTCTCTTGACCGTGCCGTTGTGGTTGCACTGATTGATAAAATACTGATTCACTCTAACGATGTGGTGGAGATCATCTATCGTTGGCAGGATGAATTTGCTTGGCAGCTTGACATTCTTCGGAGTGCAAGACTGCGGGAGGTAGTATAAATGGCAAGAACGAAACGAAAGACAAATCCTCTTGTGCAGGAAGTGGAAAGCTCTGCTCCTGCGAGGAAGATATACAAAACAGCCGCTTATGTTCGCCTTTCCGTAGAGGACAGCGGAAAGCCCGGTGCAGATACCATTGAGGGACAAAAATCCCTGCTCACGTCCTTTATTGAAAGTAAATCCGATATGGAGCTTGTCGCCCTGTTCTGTGACAACGGGCGAACCGGCACGGACTTTGACCGTCCACAGTTTGAAAAGATGATGGAGGAAGTACGAAAAGGTCGTGTGAACTGCATTGTAGTTAAAGACCTTTCCCGTTTCGGTCGTAATTACAAAGAGACCGGCAATTATCTGGAACGCATTTTCCCGTTCCTCGGTGTCCGCTTCATCGCCGTCAACGACAACTTTGATACGCTGACCGCAGAGAGAACCCAGGACGGATATATCGTGCCTCTGAAGAATCTCATCAACGAGGTTTACAGCAAGGATATATCCAAGAAGATAGATGCCGCCTTAACCATAAAGCAACAGCGTGGGGAGTTCATCGGAGCTTGGGCACCGTATGGGTATCGCAAAGACCCCGGCGACAAGCATCATCTTATTATCAACGAAGAAACAGCTCCTACGGTTCGACAGATATTCAAGTGGCGTTCCGAGGGTATCAGCGTTGTGCAGATCGGGCGCAGGCTCAACGATGTCGGGATTCTTTCTCCGTCTGCTTATCTCTACGAGACGGGCGAAGTCAAGACGGAAAAGTACAAGGGTGTGCCGTGGCATACGCAGGTCTTAAAGAATCTGCTCTCGCACCCAGTTTACATAGGTCACATGGTTCAAGGAAGAAAAAAGCAATCCTTCTATGAGGGAAAGCGGCAGACCTATGTGGACGAAGCCAACTGGATTATCGTCCGTAATACCCATGAGCCAATCATTGACGAGGAAACCTTTGAAAAGGTTCAGCAGATCGCCAAGCAGAAAAAGACGGAGTACCACGAAAGGCTCGGCAAGTTTGCTCATTTAGAGCATACGGAAAACATTCTGCAGGGACTTGTATGGTGTCCCTACTGCCAGAGACCGTTGGTTCGCTACAAGAACGTAAGTCACGGCAAAAAACTGTGGTACACCTATATCTGCCCCGGTCATGCCGATGATCCTGCCCGTTGCCCGTTTGTGAGCATACGAGAAGACGAACTGAGCGAAGTGATTTTCACGACGATTCAAGCACAGATACAACTTGCCGCAGACTTGGAGGAAGTTGTAAAGAGATTGAACGCACAGCCGGAGTTTCGCCGTCAGCGTTCCGATGTGGCAGCGAAGCTCGAAGCGGCAAGGCGTACCTTGAAGCGCAGCCAATCTCTGTATGACAGTCTGTATCAGAATTATGTGGAACAGCTTATGACCGAGCAGGAGTATGTTACGCTCAAAGTAAGGTACAAGGCAGAAGCGGAAGAAGCCGAACGGCTGATTGCGGTACTGGAACAGGAACAGCGTGAAAGCAAGGTTTATACTTCCGAGAACCGTTTCCTCACAGAGTTCCGTTCTTTTATGGGAACGGACACGCTCACAAAAGAAATGGCTTCCGCACTTGTGGAACGCATCTATGTGGATGCCGACAAAAACATTGATATTCGCCTGCGTTATCGGGATGAATATATAGCACTACTGAAATTTATCGAAGGGAGGGCTGCTGTATGAGAGTGGCGATGTATCTCCGTCTGTCCAGCGAGGACGGCGACTTAAAGGATACAGGCAAAGTCGAATCCGAAAGTATATCCAATCAGCGAGGACTGCTAAAGAACTTCATCAGCAGTCATTCCGAGTTCAGCGGTTGGGAAATCTCCGAGTTCTGTGATGACGGTTGGAGTGGTAAAAACTTTGAAAGACCGGATTTTCTCAGAATGATGGAACAGGTAAAACAGGGACAGATACATTGTATCGTAGTCAAAGACCTATCCCGTTTCGGGCGTGATTATCTCGTGGTCGGCAACTACATCAGCCGTGTATTTCCGTTCCTTGGTGTCCGCTTCATCGCCGTCAACGACGGTTTCGACAGTTCCAGACCGCAGGACATTGACAGCCTTGATACCTCTTTCAAAACATTAATCTATGACCTCTACAGCCGAGAGCTTTCGGGCAAGGTCAAAAACGCAAAGCGTATGCGAGCTGAAAAAGGCTTGTTTCTCAGCCCCTTTGCTCCGTATGGATATGTGAAAGACCCGGTCGATAAAAACCGCCTCCTTATTGATAAGGAAGCGGCAGACATTGTTAGGAAGATTTTTGCATTGACGATTGACGGAGTGAGACCCACGGAAATAGCTGCTATGCTCAACCGTGAGGGCGTTCCTACACCGATGCTGCACAAAAGGGCTGCGGGTTGCTCCCGTGACCGTTGGCCGAGCATCCACGAGGAAAACTTCTGGACACAGACCATGATTTTCAAAATTCTTCGTGATGAACGCTACATCGGCAAATGTGTCTATGGTAAGCGTGAACGTGATATGGTGGGCAACTGGCACACCGTAAAACGCAGCAAGGTCGATTGGATTGTCGTTGACGAGACCCACGAGGGCATTGTCTCAAAGGAAGTTTTTCAGAAAGTAGCAAGCCGTATGAAAGAGTACAAGGAATTTATTCCGAGCGTATCCGAAAGAAATCCGCTTCGCCGTAAAGTGATCTGCGGAACCTGCGGTTACGCTATGGTACTCTCCAATACGAAAAACGCAAAATACCATTGCCGTACTTCACATCTGGAAACAGATTTTGATTGTACCTCCGAGGGTATTCTGCAAGCGGATATTCACGAAATGGTCGTTACCTTGATTCGCACCTATGCCGCTTATGCGGTCAGCTTGGAACACCTGCTTCTGTTACAGAAAGAGCGTATCCAGGCAGAGAAAAAGCAAGCCCGTCGTGAGCTTGCCGTACTGCAAAGCAGAAAAAATCAGTTTGAAAAATCTCTCCAAGATTTATATGAAAAGCTGATCGACGGAACCATCGACAAGGATACTTACCTTTCCCAAAAGGCGAGCAACCAAGCACAGATGCAAGAGCTGACCGAGAAAATGGAACGCCTTGAAAAATCCTCACAGACCACTACCGAACAAGGTGGAGCCTTTATAGAGAAATACAAGGAATACACCGAGCTTGAAACGCTGACTTCGGATATTGCAAACGATGTTGTGAAGCGTGTTACGGTTTACAAGGACGGCGGCATTGAAATCGAGCTTGCCTTGCGTGACGAGTTGGAAAAGCTGCTGAACTGCCTTGAAACGGTGGATGCGGCTTCTTAACCCCCGAAATTGTAAACAATTTTCAAAAATAATTAGTCCTTACTTGACAGCGGCTGACGAGGGTTTGTCTGTTGCAAGTCCTGATTCAGTTACTCTTTTGAAGGAATTTACATAGAATACACCGAGGTGAGCGGGATGAAGTATCGAAAACGGCGGCCTTTGCGGATCCGATTGGAGCAACTGTGGAAATGGTTGATCGCGGTACTGCTTTTGAGCGGTGCGATCCGGGGCTGTGAGAGCATGAACGATCTTGTGGCTGTTTATGGGGAAAATCAATGCCGAAATCTGGTGGTGACAAGTACCATGGAAGCCGTTTCACAGGCGGAAACCGGTGAAAAGTTATTGTGCTTTACAGAAACTGATAAAACGAATGCTTTCCAGTTAAATAGCGCGGCGATCCGAGATTTTCAAACCAATGTATCCGTATTGCTGACGCAGAAGCTGGAAAGCCTGGGGGAACAAAGCCACCGGGTGAGGCTTGGCACCGTATTTTCCAATTTTTTGCTGATGGATCGGGGGCCGGAGATCGCCTTTCGATTTGTTCCGGTGGGCAGCGTACAGGTGTCGGCAACTTCTGATTTGCAGTCGGCAGGTATCAATCAGGTGCTGTATCGGGTGATGCTGCAGGTACAGACCGAAATGACGATTTTGCTTCCGGGCCGCACAAAACGGATCCAATGCGATCAGCGGATCCCGATTGAAGAGGTGATTCTGAGCGGGGAAGTGCCGCTGGTTTACGGCGGGTAAAACGGTTGCGACCGGGCAAAAATCATGGTATACTATCACCATCTGTAAGCAACAGGAGCGTGTAAATCATGAAGGAAATCCAACAGGAGATGCAGCAGCTTACCGAACAGCTGCTTTATCACGCACGGCGGTATTACAACGAGGATGCGCCGGAAATTTCCGACTTTGAATACGATAAATTGCAGTGCCGCCTGCGGGAGCTGGAGGCTCAGTATCCCCAGTATGCCCGGCCCGATTCTCCCACCCAGCGGGTGATCGGTGCCGTACTGGAAGGCTTTGAAGAAGTGCGCCATCCTTACCCCATGGAAAGCCTCCAGGATGTGTTTTCCTTTGACGAGATCCGAGCCTTTGACCGGCGGATGAAAGAACGGTTCCACCGGGTGGAGTATACCGTGGAGCTGAAGATCGACGGTCTTTCGGTGTGTCTGGAGTATGAAAACGGCCGCCTGGTTCTGGGGGTTACCCGAGGCGACGGCAGGGTAGGTGAAGATGTCACTGAGAACATCAAGACCATTTTTGACGTTCCCATGACGGTGGACACGGTCCATGAACATCTTTGGATCCGAGGCGAGGTCTATATGCCCAATAAGGTGATTGACCGCATCAACGCGCAACGGGAAGCCTCAGGCGAGCAGCTGTTCGCCAACCCCAGAAACGCAGCCGCAGGCTCCCTGCGTCAGCTGGACAGCAGCATCTGTGCACAACGAAAGCTGAGCATGTTCTGCTTCAATGTGCAGAATGCACGGGAACTGGGCTTTAAGACCCATTCTGAGTCTCTTGAATATCTGAAAAAACTTGGCTGTAAAGTGGTTGAGCCTTATGCCGTCACCGACGATGTGGAAACTGTTTTGACCTTCATCCGGGAGATGGGCGACAAGCGCGACACCCTGCCCTGCGGCATCGACGGCATTGTCATCAAGGTCAATGACCTGGCTCAGCGGGAAGAACTGGGTTCCACCTCAAAGGTGCCCCGGTGGGCGGTAGCTTACAAATATCCTCCCGAGGAAAAACCTGCCAAGCTGTTGGACATCATCATCCAGGTTGGACGTACCGGCGTGCTGACCCCCAACGCGGTGTTCGAGCCAGTACGCCTGGCCGGCACTTCCGTGAGCCGTGCCACCCTGCACAATCTGGACTTTATCCGCCAGCGGGATATCCGCATCGGTGATACCATCCTGGTGCGCAAGGCAGGCGATATCATTCCCGAAGTGCTGGGCGTGGACCACAGCCTGCGCCGGGAAGATGCGCGGGTGTTTACCATGCCCGAAACCTGCCCTGTGTGCGGCGCACCGGTGGTGCAGGAAGAGGGTGAAGCCGCCTTCCGCTGTACCGGTGCCGAATGCCCGGCACAGCTTCTGCGCAGTATCACCCATTTTGCCAGCCGTGACGCCATGGATATCGAGGGCCTTGGTCCGGCCTTGGTGCAGTCGCTGGTGGAAGAGGGCCTGGTGGCGTCGCCTGCCGACTTGTATGATCTGCGTCTGCCCGATGTGGCCATGTTGGAGCGCATGGGCGAAAAATCGGCACAGAATCTCCTGTCGGCCATTGAGAAGAGCAAGGAGAACCCTCTTTCCCGTTTGCTGTTCGCCTTTGGCATCCGTCAGGTGGGACAGAAGGCCGCTCAGACTCTTGCCAAGCAGTTTGGCTCCATGGACAAATTGCTGGAAGCCCAGCCCGAACAGCTGAAAGAAGTCTTTGACATCGGCGAAATCACCGCTGAAAACCTGCACCGCTGGCTGCATAGTGAGCAGAGCACCCATCTGATCCGCCGCCTGCGGGAGGCCGGTGTCAACATGACCCAGCCCGATGAGCAGGAAAGCCGCAAGCTGGAGGGCCTCACCTTTGTGCTTACCGGCACGCTGAGCCGTTATACCCGAAGCGAGGCTTCCGAGCGCATCGTGCGCAACGGCGGAAAAGTTTCCGGTTCGGTTTCCAAAAAGACCTCCTACGTTCTGGCGGGAGAGGACGCAGGTTCCAAGCTGACCAAGGCTGAGAGCCTGGGGATCCCCATTTTGGACGAGGATGCCTTTGACGCATTGCTTGGGCAGTAATATCGGTTATGTTCAATAAATGATCGCGCGTTTCTATGGCAAAAATGCCGGAAACGCGCGATTTTTGCCGAACGATTCTTTGGAAAACGGGCTCGAAATGGGTTGAATCCCGTAGATTCCTGTGGTATCGTAAACCCAGAGAATGAAGGAAACGGGGGAACATGTTATG
The DNA here is from genome assembly GCA_017398105.1 of Oscillospiraceae bacterium. Next base: position 14,990 of record JAFQHF010000092.1, read on the forward strand.
CGGATACTGATTGCCGACTGTGACCCGGATTTTTGTGAAATGCTGTGCGCTGAACTCTCCCGCCGCATGCCTGCCGCTCAAACCGAAGTGGTTTTCGACGGGCTGGAGCTGCTGCGACGGGTAGAAGCGGAAGCTCCCGGTTTGATCGTTTTGAACGTGCTTCTGCCCGGTCGGGACGGCCTGGCTGTTATGCAGACCGTCCGCGCCATGGCGCTGCCAGCCCAGCCGGAGTTTATCGTGCTCAGCGGTTATTTTAACCAGCAGATCCGTGCTGATCTCTGCCGGATGCGTCCGGCTTATTATACGGCAGTTCCCTGTGATCTGGGGATGCTCAGCGAGCGGATCATGCGCTGCTGCAGCCAGCTGGTCTTTCAGCAGGCGCGGCACGATGCCGATGATACCGAAGCCATTACCCGACTGCTGCGGGAAATGGGCCTGAGCATGAGATGCAATGGCTTTTCCTATGCCCGGGAAGCGTTACGGCAGATGCCCGACGGGCCGCTAAGCAATCTTTGCGTGACCAAAACCATTTATCCTGCGGTAGCCGGCGTCTTACATACCTCGGCCGTCAATGTGGAACGGGCCATACGCTCGGCCATTTTGTCCGCATGGCAGAAAGAAGGCTATCTCCGCCAGCGGGAGCTGTTTCGGAAGCGTCCTACCAACAGCGAGTTCCTGGTGGTGCTTTCCGAACTGCTGCAGCAGGAGCGCAGGCGTAAGCTGCGAAATGAACAGATGGAGGGCTGAACGCCCCAAGACAGGTCTTTTGAAAGGCCTGTCTTTTTTTATGTTCTGAAACGGACAGGTCGCTCATACCTTTGCAGCAGGAGGATGAGGAACATGCAGGATATGGATTTTTTGAAGAGCTTTCATACGGCGGCCCAACTGCTGCCCGAGCGGCTGTGGAAGGCGGCCTATTCCCTGGACGAGCTGCAGCGGCAGCAATGTGAAGAACTGCGGGTCCGCCTTGGTCGGCCTTTGGCTGCCACGGTTGGTGGAAAAACCGTGTTTTTGGGAGACGGCCCGGTGATCCCTACAAAAGAAGAGTTGGATCTGCTGCTTGCCCGGGCCACCGAGTGTTCGGTACATACCTATCTGGAGCAGCTTTGGCAGGGCTTTCTTACCACACGGCACGGTCACCGGCTGGGTATCTGCAGCGAAGCCGCCACAGGAGAGGCACGGCTGCTGCGGGGGCTTTCCTCGGTGAATATCCGCATTGCACGGCAGGTGCATGGCCTGGGCGAGAACTTGCCCATTTGTGATGCAAGGGGCTTCCACAGCACCTTGATCCTGGCCCCGCCGGGCAGCGGAAAGACCACCCTGCTGCGGGAGCTGTGCCGCAGGCTTTCCCGGGACTTCCATGTGGCCATCGCAGACGAGCGATATGAGATCGCCGCTTGTGCAGACGGGCAGCCCCGTTTTTCCATTGGCTGCTGTGATGTACTGTCGGGCGGGCACAAGGGGGAAACCGTCCCTATGCTGCTGCGGGCCATGTCGCCCCAGATCCTGGCGGTGGACGAGATCACCCGGGAAGAGGACTGCCGGGTGCTGTTGGATTGCACAGGATGCGGCTGTGGGCTTCTGGCCACAGCCCACGGAAGTTGTCCGGAAGATCTCCTGCGGCGGCCTGCTTATCGGC
>JAFQHF010000136.1 GCA_017398105.1 Oscillospiraceae bacterium
ACTCGTCCAGACTCTGGCCCCACTTCTGCTGACAGTAGTCCTCCATCTTGGGGAGCAGGAGTTCCTTCTCCGCGTCGGTGAGACGGTACTTGTAATCCTGTTCGCCTCCGCTGCCGCGCACCAGATACACCTCCAGCGTGTCTGCGACTTGCTGTTTCTCCATATCGTAGTTGGCATACACGTTCAGGTAGTCATCATTCTCAGTGGTGCAGACATGCGTACCGAACACCTTGTCAGCATCAAAACAGACTTCCATGTAGAACTCCAACAGGTTTTCATTCTGCACGATGTCCTCCGCAAATGACACATCCTCCGCACGAAGTGTTCGTGCGCCGGTGAGGTAGATGGAGCTGTCCTCATTGGTGAGCTGCTTACCATCCAGACGATCCAGGAACACCTGCCAGCGTGTATCCTGCGAGACACCACTTTTCTTCATGGCAAAGTATGCGGCAGTGCTGATATCCTGGATACGGAAGCATTGCCAACCATCCATAATGTGCAGGGTATCAAAGCGCCCTCTGTCCAGGTCAATGTCGAATGCGCCGGTCACTCGTCCGGTATTCTCCAATCGCTCATTCACATAGGTTTGGAACTGCTCACGGGATATTTTCTCCCCGCGGGAGAACATGCCAGTGAATCGAGCGGGAGAGTTTTCGGGTGACTTGCGTGTGTAACTTCGCAGCCGTGCCGCCGCCTGGAGCATCTCCAGATTCTCCTCTGCCACGAAGTAGGTGGATTCACCGTTCTCGGTCACATGGAGTACGGCGAAGCGCCGGGCAGCTTCCGCATCCATCCTGGCCTGCTCTCGCTCCTGCCAGATCTCGCTGCTGATCCGCTCGTACACATTTTCCGGAAGTTGATTGACTAACTCATCAATGTGTTCCTCCAGCTTCTCTGCGACTGTACCGTCCAGCAGATGTTTTTCCAATGCTTTGCACCACCGCTCATCTACCCAGAGCGTAATTTCTCGCTGCGTCATTTCTATACCTCCTTCTCATTTTCAGACGCGATAGCAGAGGGTGCCGCCTGCGGCGGCTCAACCTTCGGCTGTTGTTTGCTTGCCGACCTGACCGGACGTTTTGGCTTTGCGGGAGGAGGATTGAAGCTCTCCACATATTCACGCACCGGCTCCGGCACGGCCTGCTCGTAAAGCTGCGAGAGCGACTGTTCCAGCCGCTCCCGCACTGTTGTGTTCTCCTTGCCCAGAGCAAACTCCAGCGCACGGTGTTTGTTCTCATCGAAGGAGAGTGTTATCTCAATGTTTGCCATGTCATTGTCCTTTCTGCACTCAGTCGTAGCTGATGTATTCGATCTCCAGCCAGTGCGTCCAGTTGCGGTCGACCAACTTGGTCTTGACCACACCGTACTTGGTACCCATGGCCTCGATGACCTCGCCGTTCCCGATGTAAACGCCGATGTGCCCATCGCACCACACAGCCAGTCCGGGAATCTCCGGGATGGTGTCGATGGTACCGGACACGGACGCGCTTCGGTACATTTGGTTAGCACCGTAGTCGGGCATTCCGTTGGTCGCGTACCCGATGGTCAGCGTGTCTGGGTCGAGCCAGCCATAGCCTTTGATCAGTCCCACACAGTCGGTGGTTCTGCCACCGAGCCAGTTGGCTTCGATGAAGTCCTCGTAGTTGCCAACGCCGTCCGGGTACTGCTCCAACTTGTAGTCGAAGAGAGAGTCGGTCAGCACGTTGCCATAGGTGCCCCAGACATAGCCCCAGCCGGACTCCCAAGCATGGATCGCATAGGCTACGAGGTCGGTTGCGTTCTTGGTGGCCGGGTCCGTGAAGCCGGAGATGTCCAGCGCCACGCTGTATGCCGTACCTCGCTCGTACTCGCCACTGTAGCTTCCATCGCCGCCGACCACGCCAGCGATCATGGTGTAGATGTGGTCTGCGTTGGCCCTGTGGTCTGTGGTGACTGCATACCCAAGAAGACCTGCAAGATTTGCGTAGGCGCGTTCCAGGCTGACAGGCACGGCGACTGTGTATTCTTCTTCCTCCTCTGTGATCGTTCCGTCCTCCAGCTCCACCTGCACCATCCTGGTGCGGATCTCGGTGGTGTAGAAGCACCCGACCACATTGTTTGCCGTTGCGGTGGCCGGGATATCCGCGCCAAAGCAGAGGGCATAAAAAATAGCCTTGACTCTGACTGAATCAAGACTTCCATCTTCCATCTGACTGTTCACAGACGCGACCGCCGAATCCAGAGAGGAAAAAGCCGACTGCATCTCTGAGACATAGCTTCGGAACTCTGTCGGGACTTCCGCTGAGAAGCTGACTCCATAGAAGCACGCCTCCACTGTGGCGTTGTTGTGGTCTGCACCACCGGAGGCGAAAGAGCATATCACCGCTATCAGCAGGATGAGTGGTGACAGGATCGCCACCAGTATCCAGCCAAGACCTTTCCGCACCTTCTCATCTGACAACGCAGCGGCGGCGATCTTGGCAACAGTTACAGGATCGACTGCCATTTTTATTTTCCTCCCGCTTCTCCGAACTGCTTCCGCTTATACTCCGGAGCGCGGACGTCCAGCAGGTACCGCTCGTTGCCGCACTTGTAGAGACAGATGCCTCTCTGGGGATGACGGATGAGCTCGTACTCTGATTCCTCCAGCTGGAGGTTGTCCATGTAGAACTTCTTATCCACGCTGCCGCAGTAGAAGATGAACTGATGTGTCGGGATGGAGAAGAGCGGGCGTGTCAGCTCGGCGATGCCGGGGAGCATGAAGTCCTCCAGATTTTGCGAGGCGAGGATCAGGCTGGAGTCCCGCTTTCTGGCACGCTTGAGGACATTTCGGATGTACTGGATCGCCGTCTGATTGGAGATCCACACGTGGAGCTCGTCCAGTCCGGCCACGGTGTTGCCCTCCACCAGCAGCTTATTGCTGAAGTAGGACAGGATGTTGAACAGCATGGCGTTGCAGAGACTGCCTCCGGTCTGCACCAGGTCACGGACACCGAACACGAGGAACCGGTGGGAGGTGATGTTGGTGTGACCGTTGAAGAACTTGCTGTCGGCGCCGCGGCACATGGAGTGCATCCCCAGCAGCACCTCTTGCAGAAGTTCACGGGGATACAGGGGATTTTCCTCTCTGTCATAGTTCTGATACGTTTCCTCGATCACATCGTACAGGTCGCTCATGATGGGATAGTCGGTGGGCTTCAGGATGGCGAAGTTGGCTTGGTCACTCAGGCCCCATTTGGCATAGAGACGCTCCAGCATCAGTTCGATGGTGTCGATGTGCCGGTCGGCAAAATCCTTGTAGGATTTGAAGAGGTCTTTCAGGAAGGAGATGTGCTGAGACAGCTTCGACTGCTGCCGGAAGGCCATGGGCGCTTCCAGATCCTCCTTTGCCTCCTTTGCCGTATCCGTACTCCACAGCTTCGGCTCCAGAGGATTGATGATGTACTGACCGCTCATCATGTCGGTGAAACAGCCGCCCAGATTGGTGCAGAGATCCTCCAGCTCATGCTCAGTATCAAAGCACAGCACCTTCTTGCCGCTCTCCAGCACGTTGCAGAGCAACAGCTTTTGCAGATAGCTCTTGCCCTGACCGCTGTTGCCCAGCACGAGGACACTGCCGGTGGTCTTGTCATCACTGCGGCGTTCCAGATCCACGATGATGTTGGACCCGTACCTGTCCTTTCCCACATAGAATCCGTGGGGGTCTGTCTTGCCGGAGAAGTTGAATGGATACAGGTTTGCCACCGAACTGGCAGGCAGGACACGCTCATACAAAGAGCCGAAGGTGTTGTAGCCTGCCGGGTTTGCGGCGGTGAAGCCTTCCCGCTGTCGGAGCAGGATGCGGTCTGCGCTGATCTTGGCACGGGTCAGTTCAGCCGTCACCTCATCCCGCAGCGACCGCAGGCTCTCGGTATCCTTTGCGGACAGTTCCAGAAAGACGGCGCAGTGGATGAGCGGTTCCTGATTCCGGTTTGTGGAGGTGATGAGGGTGACCACATCCTGCAGCTTGGCTTCGGCAGTCACGCTCTGCTGGAGATTGTTCGTGTTGCTCCGCTCCATACGGTTTTTGTTTGCGGCGTTGTGAATGATGGCGTTCCGCTCGGCCGGGGTGACCTGCCGGTTATAGATCCGAAGTGCCACGCCGCTTTTCTCGCCCAGATGCCGCAGGATCGCCAGTTCCTCAGTGGTGACGGGATAGCTTTTCAGTGCGAGAACGCACCGGTATGTGCCGCCAAGGATATAGTGGTCCGTGTTGAAGCGGACGGCGGCAGGCGCGATCATGTCGAGGAAATCCTTGGGTGGTGCGGGAGGCATGGGCTTTGCCGCAGGCTTACTTTTCTTCTTCTGTGTTTTCTTCGTTGCCATATTCCTACCTCCTCACATAGTCTGGCTCTGCATGGGAGCAGGTGTCACAAGCCCCTCCTGCACATAGGCATCATAGGTGCTTTCCGCATACTCCCGCATCCAGTATTCAGGATCGGGGTTTTCCTCCAACTCGAAGGGATGGATGCAGAAGCAGTCGATGCGGTCATCGCAGTCCTGGGTATGCACTTCGCAGAAGTACCCGCCTTCGTTCTCCCCGCAATCGGGGATGCAGGAAATTCGCAGCTCCTTATACTCCATTCTGATCGATCCACCTTTCTCCATCGAAGCGTTCAAACACTTCCGTTGTCACGTCCTGCTGATAGTAGACGGCCAGCAGACGCATGATGTCCTGTTCCGTAGCCTTGCGGACATAGAAGCCGAAGTCACGGATGGCCTTTTCCAGCCGCACCGCATGACCGGAGTCTGCATCAGCAGTTTTCTCCACGAAATGGACTAAGGCAAACTCCCGCGAGGATGCGGTCGTGGTCTGGATCTCGTCCAGATGCGCCATGTCCTGCCGGAGCAGTTCCCGCAGTGCGGGGAGTTCTTCCTCGTCCAGCCTGTCGTGGTAGTAGTTCTTGTTCTGCTGAAAGGACTCACGGGAATCCAGTGCCAGCAGATACAGTTCGTCCGTGCCGCAGAGCAGATTGGTCAGCGCCATCACCCTCGCCCGGACTCCTTCATCGGAAAGCACAGACAGATTATCCGGCTTGATGAGATAAAAAATCAGCTCACCTCTGGCAGTTTTGATGCCATGTTCGGTGAGCTGCTCGATGCCCATGAGCTGCCGGGTCGACTGATGCTGCCGCAGCTCCTTTTTCTGTTTTCGATTCATGGTGTCTGCCTCCATTCAAAGTATTGTTGGTGCAGGAAGAGAAAGCACACCGCGCATCTGAGGTAGTCCAGAATACTGGCGCCGTCCGTGCGGATGGAAAGAAAGGCATACATGACCGTTATCACCAGCAGGAACATTCCCGCACCCTGGGTCAGCGCCAATACAGAGAGAAGAAGTCCAATGCCGATGACGGCCACATCCTTCAGTTCCCATAGCCACAGTTTTGCCTTCGCTTTCAGGTTGTCAGGGTAGATATACATTTTCGTTCCTCCTCAAAAGTAGGAAGGCTGGTACCGTTGCACCAGCCTTCCCGCACAGGTCACTCCGCATCGTCGGCCAGAGCTGCTTCGGCACCAGCTCCTTCCGCCTCGTCCAGCACTTTACGGATGAGGCCGGTGATGAAGTTCCGCTTCTTGAGTTTGTTCTTCTTCAGGTAGTCATCGAGCCGGTCGAACAGTTCGGCATCGATCTGCACCGCCAGAGTTCTTGTGTTTTCCATGGATGTCATTCCTTTCTGATTTTCATAGAAGTGTGTGAGTAGTTC
>JAFQHF010000084.1 GCA_017398105.1 Oscillospiraceae bacterium
ATCTACAAGGCAGACACGCAGCTCCTGCGCAACGTCTATGGCATTGATCGCGCGTCCGCGTTTAAGCAAGTCGGGATTCTTCTGAAAATAGGCAGCGTCATTGCCCCTGAGAGAAATGGAGTCCGACCAGTTTTCTCCGCGCACCGCAGTCACCGTGCTGGAAAGGGACGGAGAAATGCCGGCAACGTGTTCGCAGGAAAGCACTTGGTTCAGCTCACTATCCGTTAGTCCCTGCTTAAGCGCTGTGCCGGATACCGTCACACGCAGCGTGCCAAGGCCCATTGAATCAAACTGTGCTGTCATGGTGTCCCTTGCGCCCTGCACGATGGTCATCAGTGCGATGATCGCCGCAACGCCGATGATGATGCCCAGCATCGTTAGAAATGAACGCATCCTGTTGCCCAGAATATTGGAAACCGACATGCTCACACTCTCGCAAAACATACCCCATTTCCGCTTAATCATACATGATCACCCCTTCCGTCAGCACGCCATCGAGAATGTTGACGATTCTGGATCCATGCTGAGCGATTTTGAGATCATGCGTGATCATGATAATCGTTCTTCCTTCATCGTTCAGTTCCTGAAATAGCTCCATGACCTGCAGGCCCGTCTTCTGATCCAATGCGCCTGTCGGCTCGTCAGCCAGCAGGATCGTAGGATTGGTTGCCAGTGCGCGGGCGATGGCTACGCGCTGCTGCTGACCGCCTGAAAGCTGATTTCTATGATGATGCAGCTTGTCCTTCAGACCCACGCGCACAAGCATTTCCTCTGCCCGCCGTGTGCGCTCCTTCGGGGATAAACCTGCATAAATCAACGGAAGCTCCACGTTTTTCATCGCATCCAGCCTTGGGAGCAGCTGAAACTGTTGAAAGATAAATCCGATTTCCTTGCTACGGATATGTGCCAGCTGCTTCTGATCCAGATCGCGGATTATCCGTCCGTTTAGGATATACGTTCCCGCCGTTGGCGTATCCAGACAACCGATAATGTTCATCAGCGTGGTTTTTCCGCTTCCCGAAGGGCCAAGCACAGACAGAAACTCGCCTTCATTCAAATCAAGATCGATACCCTTGAGGATCGTCTGAACCTCTTCTCCCATCTGGTATTGCTTGACAATGCCCCGCATGGAAAAAAAGTCCTTATTCATACGCGCCTCCGCCCAATTGCATCAACGGAGAGTTTTTGCGCATCTCCATCATCAGCTCCTGCGTGCTCATGCCGCTGGGAACCAGTACCGTATCGCCCGCCGCCACGCCGGAAAGGATCTCACAGTACACACCGTCGCTGATGCCGATCACAATATCCACACGCTGCGGGTCCTGCGCAGATCCGACCTCCACATAGGGCTGATTGTACTCGTCAAACTGAATGGCGCTCATATGCAGCAGAACGGCATCCTCCGTATGGCCGCGAAGGGCCTTCGCGCTGATCTGCATACCGGGATAAACTCCCTCCATGCTATTCATCGGCACCGTCGCCGTATAATACGACAGATCGCCAACTGCCGTACCGTTCTTGTCCAGTTTGCTGACTGTCCCATCAAACGATGCGCCGGAAGCAAGGACCTGAATCGAGGCAGGCGTACCCGGCGTCATGGCATGAACGTCGTATTCATCAACCTCCAGCCGAGCTTCAAGGCGATCCATATCCGTAATCTTCACCACGACTGAACCGGCAGTAATATAATCATCCTCTGCGATATAGAGACCTGTTACTTCACCGTCAATATCCGCCTTGACAACCCCACGACCAGCCAGACGATAAATCTGATCACCCTTTTCAACTTTTTGGTTCTGTACAACGTACACCGTTTTCACCGTGCCGGATGCATTGCTTATCAGCGCCTGCTCTCTGGCAGCATATACAAGGCCGTCAAAATTGTAATAGGTCGTCAGGTCTCCCTTCTGTGCCGAAACCTCCGTATAGGATGCCGTTTTCGTTCCCTTTTGGGCCGATACACCCACGACCGCAGCAATTGCAATCAGCAGCAGGATCAACCATTTGATCCATTTTTTCTTTTTTATCATGTGTATGAAACCTCCTGATGTTTTTCACGTTAGATGCGCAACCTTTATCATATATCGCTCATTATTGCACCTCCCCAAACTGACGGTCATTCTTATAGAACTCCATATAATAGTCTTCCAGTGTAAACGCAATCTCCTGGAATTCTGTCACACTCAGCGGAGTAATATTGGTCAGCAGTTGGTTGATCTGCGCTGCTTCGATCATCACGCTTACTTGGCGCTTTTTCTTACTCCTGGAATGGGACAAATCTCCTTACACACAAATACATCATATAATCGGCCTTTGTGGTAATCGTGATCTGATTGACAAATCCAACAACGTGTTGTATGATATATTATACACAGAATTAAGAACTGCGTCAACCGACAACACACAACTCGTTGTTGGGTAATAGGAGTGTGAAACAAAAAATGAAGAAACAACCGGAAAAGACGGCACAAACAAAGCAAAGCATGATTGATGCGTTTTGGGTGATCGCAAAAAAGCGTGGGCTGATCAATGTGAC
>JAFQHF010000085.1 GCA_017398105.1 Oscillospiraceae bacterium
GTGCAGCGGTTGGGCCAGATTGACGGCTGTCTGTCCACCAAGGGAAGCAATGACACCTTCCGGTTGCTCCAGAGATACGATATTATAGACATCCTCCACGGTCAGCGGCTCAAAATAGAGCTTATCAGAACAGGTATAGTCTGTGGAAACGGTTTCCGGATTGTTGTTTATAATGATTGCCTCATAACCGGCGTTCTTGATGGTTTGCACGGCATGAACGGTGGAATAGTCAAATTCCACACCTTGCCCAATACGGATCGGACCGGAGCCAAGGACGATGATCTTCTTGCGCTTTGACACGACAGATTCATTCTCGGATTCATAGGTAGAATAGAAATAGGGAATATAGCTGTCAAATTCTCCGGCGCAGGAATCGATCATCCGGTAACCGGGAAGGATGTTTTTCTTTTTGCGTAAAGAAAGAATCGCCTTTTCCGAAACACCCCAAATGGCTGCAATTGCGTTGTCGGAGAATCCCATCTTTTTTGCAGCAAACAGTGCAGCGGTATCCATTTTTTTGCTGGCAAGCAGGGATTCCATACCGACAATGTTCCGTATTTTTCGGATAAAGAAGGGATCAATTCCGGTTGCGGTTACGATCTCATAGATCGATTCGCCCATGCGAAGCAGCTGCGCGATGGCATAAATCCTGTCGTCCGTGCCGATTGCAATGTAGCGCAGCAGTTCTTTTTTACTCCATTGGTCAAATTTTTGCATGTGCAGGTGGTGAATACCGATTTCCAGAGACCGGATGCCTTTTAACAGACTTTCCTCAAAGGTTCTGCCGACACTCATGGTTTCGCCGGTTGCTTTCATTTGCGTTCCCAAACGGTTATTGGCATCGGAGAATTTATCAAAAGGGAATCGTGGCATTTTGGTGACCACATAATCCAGCGCCGGTTCAAAGGCGGCGCAGGTATTGGCAAGCATGATTTCATCCAGTGTCATACCGATACAGATTTTCGCGGAAACTCTTGCAATGGGATAACCGCTAGCCTTGGAAGCAAGGGCAGAACTGCGGGACACTCTGGGATTCACTTCGATCAGATAATACTGGAAAGAATTGGGATCGAGAGCAAACTGGACATTGCAGCCGCCCTGGATCTTCAGTGCCCGGATCAGCTTTAAGGCGGAGTCCCGGAGCATATGGTATTCTTTGTTGGTCAATGTTTGGGAAGGGCATACCACAATGGAGTCACCGGTATGAATACCAACAGGATCCAGGTTTTCCATATTGCAGACGGTAATGGCAGTATCCTTGGCATCCCGCATGACCTCGTATTCGATTTCCTTATAACCTTTGATGCTTTTTTCCACAAGTACCTGATGGACAGGGGAGAGGACCAACGCATTCTTCATGATTTCCCGGAATTCTTCCTCGTTGTCCGCAAAACCACCGCCTGTACCGCCAAGGGTAAAGGCGGGACGAAGAACAACAGGATAACCGATTTCCGCTGCTGAGCGCAGCCCTTCTTCCATGGAATTGGCGATCATGGATGGAAGAACAGGTTCTCCCAATTGCTGACAAAGCGCCTTGAACAGTTCCCGATCCTCTGCCAATTCGATGCTTTTTCCCGGCGTTCCCAGAAGCTGGGTATGACATTCTTTTAGAATGCCCTTCTTTTCAAGCTGCATGGCAAGATTCAGTCCCGTCTGTCCACCAAGTCCGGGAATGATAGCATCAGGTCGTTCATAGCGGACGATGCGGGCAATGTATTCCAGTGTCAGCGGTTCCATATAAATCTTATCCGCAATGGAAGGATCCGTCATAATGGTGGCGGGATTGGAATTACAGAGGATCACCTCATAGCCCTCCTCTTTCAGTGCCAGACAGGCCTGTGTGCCAGCATAGTCGAACTCTGCGGCTTGGCCGATGACAATGGGACCGGAACCGATGACCAGTATTTTATGGATATCTGTTCTCTTAGGCATGATCGCATTCCTCCATTCTGCGGATAAATTCATCAAACAGATAGCTGCTGTCCTGGGGACCGGGTGCGCTTTCAGGATGGTATTGGACGCAGAATAAATGATCCTTCTCGCAGCGCAGACCTTCCACCGTTTTGTCCAGCAGATTGATATGGGTTACTTCCAGACCAGTGCCGGCAAGACTTTCCCGGTCTACCGCATAGGAATGGTTCTGAGAGGTGATCTCTACTTTACCTGTAATCAGATTCTGTACCGGATGATTACCGCCCCGGTGTCCGAATTTCAGTTTGTAGGTTTTGGCTCCATAAGACAGCGCAATGATTTGGTGTCCCAGACAGATACCGAAAATTGGATACTTTCCCCGGAGCTGCCGTACCAGTTCAATGACCGGGATCACATTCTCCGGATTTCCCGGGCCATTGGAAAGAAAAATCCCGTCCGGATGCAGCTGCTCTACGTTTTCTGCTGTTGTGTTCCATGGAACGATGGTCACATCACAATTTCTTTGATTCAGACTGCGGATAATA
>JAFQHF010000086.1 GCA_017398105.1 Oscillospiraceae bacterium
CCGTAATAAGGAGCGAAAAGCGAGGACACGGCGGCTGATCCAGGAGGGAGCGATTTTGGAGAAAGCATTGCCTCATACAACACAGATGACTTTGGAACAGTTAGAGGATTATTTATGCAGTTTTGCACGGCAGAATTGAGACGAGGGGCGTTCGGGCAACCGAGCGTCCCGTTTCTTTTATCCCGAAGGGCGCACTTACTCACCACCCCGAAGGGGCGGTGGTATTGCCAGCGGCAACCGTGCGCTCTGCGAGGCGGATGCGGCTCCTGCGGGAGCCTTATGGACAATGCCACATCACGGCGGTGCTGCTGTCATTGTCCACGCAGTTATCGCAAGCACACCCGCTTTTGCGTTTGTGAGCAGGGGTACAAATTGTACCCCACCTTGCGCCAACTGCCAGTGAAAAACATCAACCTGATGTTTTTCACTGCTATGGGTATCGCATCTCCTGCGACACCCATTTTCTTTTTGCGAAAAAGAAACAAAAACAAGAACGAAAGGACGGTGAGAACGAATGGCGATCTACCACTTGGAAGCAAAGGTGGTCAGCAGAGGCACGGGACGGTCTGCGGTTGCCGCTTCCGCATATCTGAGCTGTACCAATATTCTTAACGACTATGACGGGGTACGGCACGACTTTACACGAAAGAAAGGGCTTGTGTGGCAGGATGTGTTTTTGCCGGAATTTGCGCCACCCGAATGGAAAGACAGAGGTGTGCTTTGGAACGCCGTGGAGGAAAACGAAAAAACCAAGGACAGCCGCCTTGCCCGTGAGTTTGTTCCTGCTCTGCCCATTGAGCTGACACCGGCACAATGGCAGGAGCTTTTAACCGATTTTATTCAGAACAGCTTTGTTGCCGAGGGGATGTGCGCTGACGTTGCAATCCACGATCCGCACCCGCCCGGTCATAATCCGCACGCTCATATTATGCTGACGGTGCGCCCGTTGGATGAACAAGGAAACTGGCAGTACAAGACGGAGAAAGAATATCTCTGCATCAGAAACGGCGAAGAACGGGGTTTTACCGCAGCCGAGTTCAAGGCGGCACAGGCTGACGGATGGGAGAAGCAATACCCCTACAAGGTCGGGCGCAAGAAAGTGTATATGCCGCCCTCCGAAGCCGAGAAGCACGGATATGAACGAGCCAACAAGCACCCGAAAAGCACCAAGTTCGGCAGACAGAATCCCATTGCCGAGCGTTGGAACAGCGAGGAACAGCTCGTGGAGTGGCGCAAGGCGTGGGCTGATGTGACCAATCGCTATTTGGAGCGATATGGTCACGATGAGCGCATCGACCATCGCAGCCATGCAGACCGGGGCTTGACCGAGCAGCCTACCATTCATGAGGGTGTGGTTGCCCGTGCGTTGGAGAAAAAGGGTATCATCTCTGACCGCTGTGAAATTAACCGTCAGATCAAGGCAGACAACGCTTTGCTCCGTGAACTGAAAGCGACAGTCAAGAAGCTAATGCAGGCGGTGAAGAATACCGTTCCTGCCATAGCGGATGCAATGGAAAAGATACGCAGCAGTATGCTGATTTTCAGCTATCAGCTTCGTTATATCGGTGTGGGCAAGCACAATATGGGCAAGCGTGTCAAAGCAGTCAAGCCGGAACTTGAACGCTATGCGGGCTTGGTACAGCAGATCAAGGAGAAATCCAAGGAACGGAAAGCTCTGCTTGCGGAGAAAAAGGAAACGCCGTTTTATCAGATACCCAAGCTGCACGACCTTACTCGCCGCATTACCGAGCTGACCGAGGAATTGGAAGAACTGAAAACCGAAAAGGAAATGCTGCTTCGCTCTTTGGACTGCGCCGACGATGCGGGCATTTCTGATGTGAAGAAAGAAATCTCCACATTGGAGGGTGCGCTGCAGAAGCTGTCTGAACAGGAAGCGAAATATTCTGCCGAGCTTGATGAAGCTTTGAAGCAGTATGCCGAGCTGAAGGAACAAGCCGCCGGTATGGATGCCGCCGAGCTGATGGACGCTCGGCTTGCCATTCGTGAAGAAAAGGAACGCTCTGCCGCCAGCCGTGTAAAAGCCGCCTACGGTGAGAAGTACGATCCGATGATGATGCACGACAGCAGGCGTGATGTGGCAAATCTGCTCCACGAGGAAACGGAAGTACGCTCTGTGCGGGAGGTCATTCGCCGGAAACAGCAACAGCAGGCACAGCAGAAACAGAACAAGAAGAAAAATCGAGACACTTGGGAGCGATAAAATTTCAGCGGGAGTGCATTTTTGAACGATGCACTCCCGCTTTTTTTCATTATGCGGAAAAATTTGACGATCAATTTGTTACTTTTTATTGAAGTCCATTGAAAAATCAACGATTTTGTGCTATAATACTTTAGCCAAACAA
>JAFQHF010000137.1 GCA_017398105.1 Oscillospiraceae bacterium
AGTACGCCAAGGGTCTGAACACCTAAGAAGTGGAAACCGCCGCCGTAGAAAACACCTTTCTCAGTGGAAACACCAGTAGCGAAGAAACCTGTGAGGATCGTTCCCAGACTACCGCATACACCGTGAACGGATACGGCACCGACCGGATCGTCAATCTTGGCAACCTTATCAAAGAACTCAACAGCAAGAACAATCACAATGCCGAAGATGGCACCCATAATGGCTGCACCCAGAGGAGAAACCGCATCACAGCCAGCGGTAATACCAACCAGACCTGCCAATGCAGCATTGTAAGTCATGGAAACATCAGGCTTTCCGTAGCGAATACAGGTAAAGATCAGAGTCACACAGCAGGCCACGGCAGCGGCCAGATTTGTGTTAAAGAAGATCAGACCGGCGCTGGTAACCGCTTCATCGGAATCCATAGCCACGGTGGAAGCACCGTTGAAGCCGAACCAGCAGAACCACAGGATGAATACCCCCAGAGCAGCGAAGGTAATGTTGTGGCCCAGGATAGCACGGGGCTTACCACCCTTGTCATACTTGCCGATACGCGGACCAAGCATCCAGGCACCAATACAGGCACACACGCCGCCAACCATATGGACAGCAGTGGAACCGGCAAAATCATGGAAGCCCAGCTGACTCAGCCATCCGCCGCCCCAGATCCAGTGACCGGAGATGGGATAGATAAATAGGGAGATGGCAGCAGAATAGATGCAGTAAGCGCTGAACTTGGTGCGCTCTGCCATAGAGCCGGAAACAATGGTGGCAGAGGTGGCGCAGAACACAGTCTGGAAGATTGCAAATGCCCACAGGGGAACGCCATTGGGGAGCACATGGCTGTAGTCATTCATAATGCCGGGATCCAGCCAGCCGATGATGGCGTTTCCGGCACCGAACATGATACCGAAGCCGAACAGCCAGAAACAGGGAGTGCCGATACAGAAGTCCATCAGATTCTTCATCAGAATGTTGCCGGTGTTCTTTGCACGGGTAAATCCGGCTTCGCACAGGGAGAAACCTGCCTGCATGAAGAAAACCAGAGCGGCACCTAACAAGACCCAAATGGTGTTTACAGAACTGAATGTCATAAATCTTACCTCCTATAGTGATTGGGTTCTATCTCCATTTCTGTCTGCCCATCAGGAGGGGTGGTCAGCCCCTCCTGTGAGCCGTCCGAGACGGGGAAGGGCAGAATAGAAAGGGGAACGGTTAACGAACGCCGAACAGCAGTTCGCCGTAAGTAGGGAAGGGCCAATGCTTTTCAGCAGTGAGTGTTTCTGCTTCATCTGCAACTGTGCGCAGGGCTGCCATTTTGCCAAGAACAGCATCCCGGATAGCGTAGGCTTCTTCCGTAATGTCAGATACGGACTTCAGCTCCAGCAAAGATTCTTCCAGATCGTCGGTTTTGACGGCAATCTGATCAGTGAGTCTGGACAATTTATAAATCAGCCCGGTCTCATAAAGACAGGCAAGCTCAGGTGCAACCGCTCTTTTTGCGGCAACAGTTCCGGAAAGCTCCGCAGTATAGCTTTCAACGGCAGGAAGAATTTGCTTTCTTGCCATATC
>JAFQHF010000138.1 GCA_017398105.1 Oscillospiraceae bacterium
TATATCCATTCCCAAAACAAGGAGGTAAATCCCATGGCAAAGAAACCCGTCCGGTTGGACGAAAAGGGCTACCGGAAGTTTGGTATGCTCGACAAGGTCGCTTATGCTGCCGGCGACTTTGGTTGTAATATGTCCTTCGGTCTGAAGGGCACTGTTCAGACTTTCTGGCTGACCTATATGATGCTGGAAACTGGTCTGATGTCCATTCTGTTGCTGCTGGTGCAGATCTGGGACGCTATCAACGATCCCATTATCGGTGCCATCATCGACGCAGACACCAAGCGGTATAAGCGCGGCAAGTTCAAGACCTACATTCTGATCGGTTCCCTCGGTCTTATCGTAGGCGGCGCAGCCGTATTCCTGCCCTTCCCCAATGCTTCCACTGTTGTGAAAGCTGCTCTGTTTATCATCGGCTATGTTATTTGGGACGCCGCATACACCATGGCAAATGTGCCTTACGGTTCCATGCTGTCCCTGGTTACCGAGGATGCAGGCGAGCGCGCGCAGCTGTCCACCTGGCGCTCCGTGGGTTCCCTGGTTGGCAGCATGCTTCCCGGCATCATCCTGCCCATGCTGATCTGGAAGAATGTTTATGATGCTAACGGCGAACTGCTGGGTCAGGAACTGCAGGGCAATGTTGTGTTCTGGGCAGCCCTGCTGATGGGTGTTCTGGGCTTCTTCGCATTCCAGTTTATGATCAAGAAGCTCACCATTCGTGTGGATGAGTATTCCGTCAAGACCAGCGAGGATGCACCGAAGTTTAATGTGTTCCATGCATTCGGCAACTTCATGAAGAACCGTCCTGCTGTGGGTGCTACCGTTGCAGCTATGGGTATGTTCCTGGGTATGCAGTCTGCTACCACCGCCAATGCCATCATGTTTGCTACCTACTTCAAGAACGCACAGATGTCCGGTCTGGTTATGCTGATTGGTTTCCTGCCCATGTTCCTGTTTATGCCCTTTATCAAGAAGATCGTTGGTAAGTTCGGCAAGAAGGAAGCTGCAACTGCCGGTGCTCTGGTTTCTGTCTGCGGCGGTCTGGTCATGCTGGTGTTCCCCACGGTTCCTCAGAGCAATGCGCTGACTGTTTACATGGCAGGCCTGCTGCTGTTCGGCCTGGGCATGGGTATTTACAACTGCGTGTCCTGGGCACTGATGGCAGATGCCATCGACTACTCCGAGTGGAAGTTCGGCAAGCGCGAGGAAGGTACTGTTTACTCTCTGCACAGCTTCTTCCGTAAGCTGGCTCAGGGTGTTGGCCCCTCCATCGTTATCGCTGTGCTGGGCCTGCTGGGCTATGTTTCTGAGCTGGGCACCACCGGTCAGTCCCCCGAGGTGGCACACAGAGCTTGCTGGCTGGTGGCAGGACTGTATCTGTTCTCCGCTGTTATGCAGTTTATCGGTGTCGGTGTTATCTTCAATCTGAACAAGAAGACCCTGGCTACCATGAATGATGAGCTGAATGCTCGCCGTGCTGCATCCAAGTAAAATCTGATATCTGTAACCGGGCCGGTTTCGGCCCGGTTATTTTTCATGCTTTTTTGAAAACGGCAGCAGAGAAAAAGGTACTCTGCCGCCGTAA
>JAFQHF010000007.1 GCA_017398105.1 Oscillospiraceae bacterium
AAGTGAGCCTGCCATGCCACTTCCATGATGAAGCGGATAGCCATGCGGGAATCCTTGTTGGTGCCGCAGAAGACGTCCATGACGTACAGCTTCTTGTTGCTCAGCTGCTCAACAGCCAGACGCTTGCACTCTGCCCAAGCTTCCTGGGAAGCGGGCTTGTTGTCGTTCTTGAATTCGTCGGAGGTCCACCACACAGTGTCCTTGGAGTTCTCGTCCATGACGATGAACTTGTCTTTGGGGGAACGGCCGGTGTAGATGCCGGTCATGACGTTGACAGCGCCCAGCTCGGACAGCTGGCCCTTCTCAAAGCCTTCCAGAGTGGGGTCCATCTCAGCTTCGAACAGTTCCTCGTAGGAGGGGTTGTGGATGATCTCGGCATTCACAATGCCATACTTGCTCAGATCGATCATAGCTTATAACCTCTTTCATTTAAAAGTTAAGTACATTGCTGCAAATTCTGGGATACGAATTATACAAACTCAATACCCCGTATTTGGTAATTCTATCATACACTATCGATATAAAAAAATCAATAAGAAATCGCAAAAATCTTTTGCGTACCCTTATTATATCTTTATAAATTTACATACAGGTCAAAAAATCTGTAGTGCGGGGTCATGACCCCGCCACACGTCAGCTTGTCAAAAAAGTATATTCGCACGTAGAAGTTTACCAAAATGCACAGCACCCAAAGCCTCCCTTGTGTAAAGGGAGGTGGCTCGCCGTAAGGCGAGCCGGAGGGATTGTGCGGTAAATGCTACGTATTTGCATTAGTTTTCGGCGAAATTGCAACCTGTTTCTGCGACAATCCCTCAGTCACGCTGTTCGCGTGACAGCTCCCTTTACACAAGGGTAAGCGAAGCGCAGTCAGCGGAAGTGAATGACAGCCCGGTGGGCTGTCAGAGCCGCTGACCGGGCTGCCCGCAGGCAGCCTTAGGCGCTCCCGCGCCAGAGGTTTTTTCGACACGCTGCTGCCCGGCGGAGGCATGCCTCCGCCCTACATATTAAAATACAGATTCCGTCAATATGCCATTTTTTTACTGTCCTGATAAACGGTAATTTTATATCGAAAAAAGGAAATTCCTATTTACATTTACATTCCTTTGTGGTACTATGTATGAGGTGAAGGTTGGGAATAAACCAAGTTTTTCCCAGTGAACTGCCCAAAAATTCCGGTTTGCACCGCGTTTTTTTGTATTTTTCAACTATTTATTGATTTTAAACAACTGGCATAAAAGCAAGGAATGCCGTTGATTAAAATAAAAGGAACCGTCCGAAGACTTTTTCCGGTTAAGATGCGGCAAAGATTCGGATTTCCACTGAAATACCATTCTACGGAGGTTACTACCAAATGGCACAAAAAGTTCAGTTTGTGGAGACTGTGCTGCGTGACGCTAACCAGTCTCTGATCGCAACCCGCCTGCCCTTCGACAAGTTCGCTCCCATGCTGGAGACCATCGACCAGGCCGGCTACTACGCCATCGAGTGCTGGGGCGGCGCAACCTTTGACGTTTGCCTGCGCTACCTGAACGAAGATCCCTGGGAGCGTCTGCGCAAGATCCGCGCTCAGGTCAAGAACACCAAGCTGCAGATGCTGCTGCGCGGTCAGAACGTTCTGGGCTACTCCCACTATCCCGATGACTTTGTCAAGCTGTTTGTCAAGAAGGCTGTCGAGAACGGCATCGACGTGATCCGTATCTTCGACGCTCTGAACGACACCAACAACCTGAAGGTTGCAATGGATGCCGCTGTCAACGCCGGCGCCATCGCTTCCGGCTGCATTTCCTACACCACCTCTCCCGTCCACACCCACAAGAAGTACGTGGAGATCGTCAAGGAACTGAAGGAAATGGGCGCTTCCACCATCTGCATTAAGGATATGGCCGGCATCATGGGCCCCCAGGAAGCCTACGACATGGTTTCCGCCATCAAGGACGCTGTCCCCGGCATGCCCATCGACCTGCACACCCACTCCACCACCGGTCTGGCTTTCATGACCTACCTGAAGGCTGTTGAGGCTGGCGTGGACATCATCGACACCGCCATCTCCCCCTTCTCCGGCGGTACTTCCCAGCCCGCTACCGAGACCCTGGCTTACGCTCTGCGCCAGCTGGGCTACGAGGTTGACCTGAACGACAAGGCTACCAAGAAGATGGCTGACTACTTCAAGACTATCCGCGACGAGTTCGTTGCCGATGGCACCCTGATGCCCAAGTCCATGGCCACCGATACCCAGTGCCTGACCTACCAGATCCCCGGCGGCATGCTGTCCAACCTGCTGAGCCAGCTGAAGCAGATGAACGCTCTGGATCGTCTGGACGAGGCTCTGCTGGAGACTCCCCGTGTCCGCGAAGACCTGGGCTTCCCTCCCCTGGTTACTCCCACCTCTCAGATGGTCGGTGTCCAGGCTGTCACCAACGTGCTGCAGGGTGAGCGCTACAAGAAGGTCTCCAAGGAAGTCAAGGCTTACTGCCGCGGCGAGTACGGCCGTACCCCCGCTCCCATCAACCCCGAGGTTCAGAAGCTGATCCTGGGCGACGAGAAGCCCATCGAGGGCCGCTACGCCGACTCTCTGGCTCCCATTGTTGAGCCCACCCGTGAGAAGCTGGGCGATCTGGCAAAGTGTGACGAGGATGTCCTGAGCTACATCGCCTTCCCCAACCTGGCCGAGAAGTTCCTGGAGGAGCGCAAGGCCAAGGAAGAAAACGTGGCTACTTACACCATCGTTGAGTGCTAAGAGGAGGGCTATCTTATGATGTTAGCTTCCGCACTGGACAGCATCGGCATCATTGATGCCGCCGTGGTTGCCCTGCTGGGCTATGCTGTCGTCTTCTTCGGTCTGATCCTGCTGATGTGTGTCATCATCTGCATGGGTAAGATCTTCATTGCCAAGGATAAGAAGGCTGCCGAAAAGGCTGCCGCTGCCAAGGCAAGTGTTGCACCCGCAGCTGCTCCTGCAGCCGCTGCCGCTCCTGCCGCTCCTGTTCTGGCTCCCGGCTCCGCCGGCCAGCTGAAGCTGTATGACGTTGAACCCAAGACTGCTGCCATGATCATGGCAATCGTAGCCAACCAGATGGGCAAGCCCCTGAACGAGCTGCGCTTCATTTCCATCAAGGAGGTCAAGTAATCATGAAATACAAGGTAACCCTGAACGGCCGCACCTACGAGGTGGAGGTCGAGGCAGGCAAGGCTATGCTCATCGATGAGTACGCTGCCATCGCTCCCGCTGCACCCGCTGCCGCTCCTGTGGCCGCTGCTGCTGTTGCTGCCGCTCCCGTGGCTGCTCCCGCTGCTTCCGGCGTCACCGTTTCCGGCGGTGAGACCGTTTCCGCTCCCATGCCCGGCAACATTCTGAAGGTTGCTGTCTCCGTTGGCCAGACCGTCAAGGAAGGCGATCTGATCTGCGTGCTGGAAGCCATGAAGATGGAAAATGAGATCTACGCTCCCTGCGGCGGCACCATCTCTTCCCTGCCCATCGCCAAGGGCGCTACCGTGGACACCGGCGCTACCCTGTGCACCATCGGCGGCACTGCCGTTGCTGCTGCACCTGTGGCTGCTCCCGCTCCCGTTGCTGCTCCTGCTCCCGTGGCCGCTCCCGCTCCTGTTGCTGCTCCCGCAGCTCCCGCTCCCGTGGCCGGTGAGGCTGTCACCGCTCCCATGCCCGGCAACATTCTGAAGGTTGCTGTTTCCGTGGGCCAGTCCGTCAAGGAAGGCGACCTGCTGGTGGTTCTGGAAGCCATGAAGATGGAGAACGAGATCTTCGCCCCCAAGACCGGCACCGTTGCTCAGGTTTTGGTTCAGAAGGGTGCAACCGTTGACACCGGCGCTACCATGGTCGTCCTCAACTAAGGAGGATCATCATGGGAATCAATGTTGTTGATATTCTGCTGAACCTGTGGGAAGGCTCCGGCTTCAATGCGATTCTGTCCGGCTTTGTCTCCGACGGCGGCTGGCAGTATCTGGTGATGCTGGCCATTTCCTGTGTTCTGCTGTACCTGGCAATCGTCAAAAAGTTTGAGCCCCTGCTGCTGACCGGCATTGCCTTCGGCTGCCTGCTTTCCAACCTGCCCCTGGGCGGTCTGTACCACCAGGAGCTGTGGACTGCCTTCATGGATGAAGCCAGCCCCTTCTATCACTCCTACGGTGAGATCATGCGTCACGGCGGTCTGCTGGACATCTTCTACATCGGTGTCAAGACCAGCCTGTATCCCTGCCTGATCTTCATGGGCGTTGGCGCCATGACCGACTTCGGCCCCCTGCTGTCCAATCCCAAGTCCCTGCTGCTGGGCGCTGCTGCCCAGATGGGCGTTTTCGTTGCCTTCTTCGGCGCTGTCTGCATGGGCTTCACCGGCAGCGAGGCTGCTTCCATCGGCATCATCGGCGGCGCTGATGGCCCCACCGCCATCTTCCTGACTTCTCAGCTGGCTCCCCATCTGCTGGGCGCTATCGCAGTTGCCGCTTATTCCTACATGGCTCTGATCCCCCTGATCCAGCCCCCCATCATGAATCTGATGACCAATGCTGAGGATCGCAAGATCAAGATGGTTCAGACCCGTGCCGTGTCCAAGACCGAGAAGATCATCTTCCCCATCGTGGTCACCATGTTCGTGGCTCTGCTGCTGCCCGACACCGCTCCCCTGATCGGCTGCCTGATGCTGGGCAACCTGTTCAAGGAGACCGGCGTCACCGACCGTCTGAGCGACACCGTTCAGAACGCACTGATGAACATCGTCACCATCCTGCTGTCCACCGCTGTTGGCGCTACCATGGTCGGTTCCTCCTTCCTGACCGCCAACACCCTGAAGATCGTCATTCTGGGCGTGGTTGCCTTCGGCATCTCCACCGCAGGCGGTCTGCTGGGCGGCAACATCATGTGCAAGCTGACCGGCAAGAAGGTCAACCCCCTGATCGGTTCCGCAGGCGTTTCCGCTGTTCCCATGGCTGCCCGTGTTTCCAACACCGTGGGCCAGAAGAACAACCCCTCCAACTTCCTGCTGATGCACGCCATGGGCCCCAACGTGGCCGGCGTTATCGGCTCCGCCATCGCCGCAGGCTTCCTGCTGAGCGTCTTTGGTTAATTGAATTAAGAAAACCCGCTCCAGATGGAGCGGGTTTCTTTTACGTTTGTAGGGCGGGGTCATGACCCCGCCGGGCATTGTCGTTTCCTGAGCTGTTCTTTCCTTCCGCTCAAGTTCCGCTACTGCCCGGCGGAGGCATGCCTCCGCCCTAC
>JAFQHF010000139.1 GCA_017398105.1 Oscillospiraceae bacterium
AGTGCGCCCTGCATGGGCAACAACTTGGCGGTGGAAGTCCGCTACGCGCTTGGCAGTAGGGAGCGTTAGCCGAAGGCAAGGGTGTCCGTCGTGAGGCGGAATCCGAAGGAAGCCGGATGTCGGGGGAAGGATATAAACCCGGCGGGCAAAGTCCCGGCCTGACGAACAGGAACCGCATATAAGGCATGCATGAATGGACAAGTCTGCCACACAAGATGAAATCCAATACTGCCCGGGTTCATGTATGTAAATGCGGCAGGTAGATGGGATGAAGGTTGTTGCTCTTACCAGGGGAGGTCTGCGCGGAACGCCTTGAAAGAGGTAACCACGGCCATATAATGAAAGCCGTGCTGAACGCGCGGAAGTCAGCAGAGGCCATAGTACCGGGGGGAAAAAAAACACCCGGAAAGGGCCGAACCAACACAAGCCCGAGTAGGCGAAGGAAGGAGGATGGCATGACGAAAGTAGAATACGCCGGAAACGGCGGCTGCCCGCAAAGAGATAGCACGGAATGCGAAGGGTATGTGGGAGCACGGAGTGTCGTTCGACCGGAAAATGAGGAAAGGGCAGGTAGAGCGCCGGAGCTCTTGGAGAAGATACTGGACAGGGACAACCTGAACAGGGCTTATAAGAGAGTGAAGGCGAACAAGGGAGCGCCGGGAGTGGACGGTATGACCGTAGAAGCGGCGCTGCCATGGCTCAAGGAACACGGGAAGGAACTGACGGAAAGTATCCGACAGGGGAAGTACAAGCCCGACCCGGTGAGACGGAAGGAAATTCCAAAGCCGGACGGGGGCGTGCGGAAGCTGGGGATACCAAGCGTCAAGGACAGGGTGGTACAGCAGGCGGTAGCGCAGAAGCTGATGCCAATCTATGAACCACTGTTCTCGGAAGGGAGCTACGGCTACCGACCGGGAAGAAGCGGACAGGACGCGATCTACAAGATACGCGGCTACGCGGAGGACGGATACGAATGGGCAGTCCTGCTGGACCTGTCCAAGTATTTCGATACGCTGAACCATGAAAAGCTGTTGAACCTGCTCAGGGAGGAAATCAAAGACGAGCGGGTGATCCAGTTGGTAAAGCGGTTCCTGAAGAGCGGGGTCATGGAAAACGGCGTGGTGATGGTGACGGAAGAGGGAAGCCCGCAGGGAGGCCCGTTGTCGCCGTTGCTGGCCAACATCTACCTGA
This sequence comes from Oscillospiraceae bacterium, assembly GCA_017398105.1. The sequence continues at coordinate 1,192 of JAFQHF010000139.1, forward strand.
ACGAGTTCGACCATGAATACGAAGGACGCGGCGTGCCGGTAGTACGCTATGCGGATGACATCGTATTGCTGTGCAAGAGCGGACGGGCGGCGGAAAGGTTGCTGGAAAGCAGCACCCGCTATCTGGAGGGGAAGTTGAAACTGAAGGTGAATCGGGACAAGAGCCACATTGCCAAGGTAAATGCGACGAAGAAATTCAAGTTTCTGGGATTCGCGTTCGGCAAGGGAAAGGAAGGTCTCTTTATCCGGGTACACCAGAAGTCGATGCAGAAGGCAAAGGATACGCTCAGGAGGCTGACACGGCGGAATCGTGGGAAGAACGTGCGACAGGTCATGGCAGAGGTCAAGCGGTACATGCAAGGCTGGCTGAACTACTATGCCATAGCGTCCATGAAGAACACGCTGGCAGAGTGGAACGGCTGGTTGCGCAGAAGAATCCGTATGTACATCTGGAAACAGTGGAAGAAGCCCCGAACCAAGTACCGCAATTTGCTCAAACTCGGTATCCCGGAGAAATATGCCTGGATGGCAGCGATGAGCAGGCGTGGTTACTGGTTCACCGTGAAAACCGGAGCCGTTGAACGGGCTATCTCAAACGAAAGACTCGCACGCGCAGGATTCTTTGATCTCTCCCTTGCATACGAGTCTATTCAATCTGCTTGTGTTGGACGCGCCGTATACCGAACGGTACGTACGGTGCGGTGAGAGGACGGGGGCTAATCACCCCCTCCTACTCGATTGCCGGGCATGGCGCACATCTAACCGGTGGAAGTCCGGTCGCGGGTATTTACCGCCAAGCGTAGCGAACCGCAAGCTGCTGGTGGCGACGCCAGGAGGAGAGGAAGCGGTGTAGCAAAGTCCAGGAGCCTACGAACAGAAA
>JAFQHF010000140.1 GCA_017398105.1 Oscillospiraceae bacterium
CGCTCCCGAACCGCCGCATCCATGGCCTGATGGAGCATCATGTGGATGGAGCGGATCATGCTGTCCGAGAGGGTATTTCCTTTTTCATAGTGCTCATTTACCCGCCCGTTTTCCCGGAGCCAGTTGTACAGCTGCTGGATGTCGGCGGTGGTAATGGAGCCGATTTTCTCGTCCCCCAGGTAGGGCTTGATGTAGTGCTTCGTCATAGTTTGGTAGCTGTCCATGGTGCTTTCCCGGATGGTCAGAGCCATGTAGTCATCCAGCCACTTGTCCATCCACTCGCCCAGAGTCATATTGCTTTCTTCCGTCAGCTCCACGTCCCGGTAGGTTTCTATCTGGCTGTGGAGTTTTCTCATAACTTCCTTCTGGGTTCGTGCGAAGACAGAGCGGAAAATGGGACTGCCGTCCTCCTTGTGTCCTACCACGATCCGCCCCTCCCAGCGGCCATCTGCCCGTTTTCGGACAAGACCGTCACCCGAAGGTCTTCTCTTTGCCATAGGCTTCACTCCCTTCTGTTAGCTCACAACATTACCACAGAAAGGGTGAAATAGCTATTCATCATACTCACTAATCCTCCTGACTTTTTTCTTGTGAAAGTTATCCCGAATCCTGTCAAAGCACCGTTACCACATCACCCAAAAACCATTGCGGCTCTAGCAGATGTGCAGTCTGCGGCACCTGTCACAGGCACCAAGCCCTCTAAAGCGGCACCTATCGGTTTTCTTTGAAATAGTTTCAACTATCCCGAAACCACTCTGCAATACCTTCAAAAAGGCGGCGGGCACTGCCCGACGCTGTGACCCGGAGCGGTGCCTTGGCACCGCTCCTTTCTCCTGCTTGAAGTTCGACCTTTCTTCTACCGCCTTTGAAAAGTCGGTATTCCTCCGATTTCCTTCATAACGGGTTACTGCGGCAGATCCGCACCTGCCGCAGTTTTAGCTATGTATTTCACCTCCCCATCCGGCTTTCCCCTGCCGCAGCCTTGCTTTATATGCTTTGGCTGGTTAATATCCCTTACTTCTGCATCCCATCGGACACAGGCCTGTCACGGGCTTTGTAGGGCTGAAATCCGCGGGTATTGTGTGGGGTTTCCGGTTTATCCAGCTGGGGCCGTGTTTTTTCCTTACGGAGGACTAAGGCGGAAAACTCATGCGTAACCTGCGTCAAAACGGGGAACCCTCCCTCTGCTTCCGGGCTTCCGCAAGGCACTGCTGGTCGAAGGCTTTCATCTGCTGCTCCACATGATACTCCCTGGCGCTGTCCAGAGGGCGGATGGTGTACAGCAGATTGCCGTTTCTCACATTTCCATCTTTCGTGGGCACCGATGTCGGCTCCGTGTAGATCAGCTGCTTTTCCACCAGTCCCTCCACATACTTCTTCACCGTGTTGCGGCTCATGCCCACCGCGTCCCCGATGGTGCGGTAGCTGGGGTAGCATTGGTAAGTCTCCCGGTTCTCCCGGAACATCAGATAGGCGTACACCACGATCTCCCCGGCGCAGAGTCCCAGATTGAAAATGTCGTTGGGCAGAGGAAAAAAGTTCCGGGCTCCATCCCGCTTGCGGCTCACGGCTCCACCTGCCCTTCTACCCACGCCCGGAAGTCCTCTCTGGGAACCACCCAGCGGTTTCCGATCCGCATGGAGGGGAATCCGTCCTGGTGCATCAGCTCATAGGCACTGGACTGGGACACTCCCAGGATCCGTGAGACCATTCTGGCATTTAGGAACAGGGGCAGCTCGTCGTAACTCTTGTATGTTGATTCTCGCATTTGGCTCTCCTTCGTAAGTACTGGGAAATAATTTCCTGATACCATTGTAATTTCCACAGCTCCAGAAGAAGGTCGCATTTTACAATTCATAAAATGTTTACCTGCTGCCAGGAATTTTTCTTTGTTTATGGCAAACCAGATTTTGAAAACAGGACTTGCTTTTTCCGGCAACCAGAGTTAACATCACACAAACTTTTTAGGAGGTGTCCTGTTGATAACTTACTTTGAGCTGCTGAAAGCCCACCTGGAAAACCACCCGCCGAACTTCGGTGACGGGGATTCCGTACTCTCCATGCTCTACGAGTGCTATACAGAATCCAACCGTTTGGATGACAGCACTATCAAAAACAGCTTTGATGAACTCTACCGCCAGATGCACGGCCAGAGCCTGCGGGAGATGGATAAGGTTATCTATACCGTCTGTACTCTTTGCAGGGAACACGAACGGGTTGGATTTGTTCATGGGGTACAGATTGGCATGCTGCTGAAAACAGAACTGGAGCAGCAGCTATGATTATTCGTAACGTGATTCGCTGTAATATCTGCAGTAACGAGATCGAATCCAAGTACCGCCACGACTGCCTCCGATGCTGCTTCAAGGAGGAAGGGTGCTATATGGACATCTCGGTTACTGACCACAGTAGAAAAGAGAAAGAATAATGTGAGCATCGACAGAGAAAGCACAGTGCGGAATTTCACCGCACTGTGCTTCTCTTTCATAACTATAGTCTTTTGTTCTTTCTGTGCCTGTGCTATAATGAATTCATCGGAGGGTGATTACAGTGCGGATTTTGTGTTTCGGAGATTCCAATACCTACGGTTACGATCCGAGAGGATTCTTCGGTGACCGTTATGGTGCAGAAGATCGTTGGGTCGATCTGCTGGCAAAGCAGACTGGTCACGATTGTATCAATGCCGGTGCCAACGGCAGAGAGATCCCACGCAATCCCTATGCACTCCGATTACTCACAGAACATACGCCTGTGGATATTTTCCTTGTGATGCTTGGTACCAACGCTCTGCTCCAAGGTGCATCCGCAAAGGAAGCCGCCACTCGGATGGAAACCTTTCTGAATCCGCTGCTCCCACATTCCAAGCAGATCCTGCTGGTAGCACCGCCATCCATGAAGCGCGGTGCCTGGGTTCCCACGGACAAACTGGTGAACGAATCCATCTGCCTTGGGTAGGAATACAATCTACTGGCAGAGAAGCTGAACATCCCCTTTGTCGATACCCGCCACTGGAATATTGAACTTACCTTCGACGGTGTCCACTTTACCGAAGAAGGACACCATGCCTTTGCCGATCATTTAATCACCCCCACAAGACAGAACGGCCGGCTGAGTAGTGATTCCGGAGATGACAACTCATTGCTATGAAAAATGGCAGTGTGCCTGTACGTGTTGATTGCGATGCAAACTTTACTTCATTTTTGATAAAACGATCCTATCGTGATAAAATTTAAGAGAGAACGTAATGGAGAATTATTATGACCGGTTCGAACAAAGAAAAACAAAATATAGTGAATACCGCTCAGGAGCTTGCCTGTATTCGCTGCGGAGAGCATTTTGTTTTCAGTAGAGCAAAACAGGAACATTTCGAGCAAATGGGTTGGTTCATACCCAAACGTTGCCCGTCCTGCCGCAAAGAAGTACGGGCACAGCGAGAAGAGGCGGCTGAACAGATTGAGAATGAAGCATGGCGGCGAAAGAAAGCCGAGGATCTGAAAAGTTTTGATGCCTTACTGCAGCGTTGGCCTGTCATCCCCATAGATGAGATCCGACCGAAAGACGATCATATTCTCTATATCATCGGTAATGGATTTGATTTAATGCATGGTGTTAGGTCGAGCTACTACGCTTTTCGGGATTCCCTGGGGAAGCGAAATTCGCTCAGAGAAATATTGGAAACCTATCTAACTCCTGATGATATCTGGGCTGATTTTGAAAATGCGCTCGCGCATTTTCATATTTCATCTATGGGCAGTCAATTTGTGGTAGACAATTGGCTCAATTGGATGGATGCCTATGCGGAAGATGCTGGAGCAGCGGAATTCTATATGGCCGTTGAAGCAGCAGCCACCCCGATCCAGATCGTCGCACAGGAGCTGCCCCGTCGCTTTCGTATGTGGTTGGAGTCTCTTACCGTCGGAACCGAAGATCGACCGTTAAAGGAGTTATTCAGAAAAGGAAAGGTGCTCTGCTTCAACTATACAGAATTTGTTGAAACGCTCTACGGAATCCCAGAACAGAATGTTTGCTATATTCACGGTTGCCGGAGAAAAAAGCAGCATTATCCGAATGACAGGCTGATACTTGGGCATATGCCCGGTGCCAGTGATGATGCCTTTAATTTCAACGACGATTCCCGTTCGAGAATAAAGGACCCCTATAAGCAGGCAATAAGCCGAATCGCACAGGATCAGGTGTTGCAGTTGATTGCAGACTACGATGAAGACCTGACCAAAAACTGCCGTGAGATTATAGCAGCCCATGCATCGTTTTTCTCAGCGCTGAATGAAATTGAAAATATTGTTGTGATCGGGCATTCTTTTTCGCAAGTAGATTGGGACTATTTTACTGAAGTTGCCGTCAACCTTTCCAACAGCAAATACACACACTGGTATTTCGGTTGCCATAGTCTGCAAGATCTGAAAAAACTGGAGCAGATGCTCAAAATACTGAACATAGAGAGTTCAAACCTTTCTGTATTCCGAACAGACAAAATCTATGTGACACCTATCGCAGATGAAAAATCAAAAAGCCCGACCAGAAATCTTCCTAAAGAGAAGATTCGGTGCATTTCTCCTGACAGCAAATGGGCAGTAAAGACTGCGGCAAATAGGTTATCCATTGTCGATCAGGCGAAGCAAACGGCAGATTATGAGGTTCAATTCTCCGCCGATATCTCTCATGCGTTTTTCTTCCATTCAGGAGATTATCTGGCCATAATTATCCGGGGTGCTGATCCGGGCATTTTCCTTTTTCGATTAGAACATGGTCACTGGCGTTTTGTCAATGAACTGGAGAGCTTCCAAAATCAAAGTCTGCTAAATTCACGGCTGCGGCGTGTTTTTGTGACAGATCAATATCTTAGCTTTGTCTACAACAACCGTGTACGTAAGTATTCCCTTTTGGATGGAACGTTGATCACCAATCAGGCAAAGCGTAATGCTGAAAGCCATTCTTATCAGGGTGAAAATATCAGTACCTATTTTCTGCTGCGTTAGTAAGCATTGCAAAATATAATAAGGCAGACCGTTGAAATTTCGGCGGTCTGCCTTCATTTATTGCTTTCTAATCGGATGTCTGATCACCGTTTTCCACTTTTCCGGGGCAACCTTTCTGGCATCAGTGAGGTATACCTCATGGTGCAGCCGGGTGTCCGAAAAGTCATTTTTGTAACCATTCGCTTCCAGGTATGCATCCATGATGGCAACCGTTGCAGGCTCGTCGTCAAATGAACCCAGATGCATGATTTGGACACATTCGCCCTCATCTATGGTCAGGAATTCTGCCATGGAGCAATCAAGCTTTTTCTTCCGGGTAGCTTTCGCCACAGCCCAGTCAAAATCTGCCATGGTCACAAAATCCGGCAGGCGGATGACACTGATCCAGTTGAATGTGGACTTATCCGTGTAATCGACACCATTCATACCATCCTGCCACCAGAAGCCCTCCAGCGGCGGTACCACAAAATCGTAGTAGCCCTCAATGCGGTGGTCACCCATCTTGCTCATCTTGATGGTGTAGGCCACAGCGTACAGCACACCAATCGCCGCCTTGTACGCACCGCCTTCCTCGTTGGGATCACCCTTGCCACGGACGGCAATATAATTCATGGGTGGCACTGTCACGATTTGGGGCTTGTTCTTGGGCAGATAGAATTTTTTGTACTCTTTCTTGAAATCAAAGGCCATATTTCTACTTCCTTATCTGAAATGAGATATAGCAGGCATGCGCAGCGGTAATCTTAGTCTTCCTCACGACCTTTCTCCTTACCAGCCCGAGCATTCATTGCAAATCCCTTTGTTTTCACTACCTCTGCCGCCATATGATTTCATCTCATCTTCTCGTTTGATCTGACCACAGCATTTGCAAACAACCCAGCGTTTCCCGAAGCAATCATAGAATGGTTCTTCACTTTCAAAATCATGTCTCCCCGCATCACCATACCCGATTTCTCGCTCTGCGCCTTGTCTATTTTCGATTCCTCTAAGTATCGGATCTCCAGCTGAATGATCTTGGACATCAAATTCTCCACCCCAAGTATAGTTATAGTCCCCAGAAGACACCTCCGACGGATATAGCGTGGCTTCTATCTCATCATCAACAAGAGGACTGTAGCAGTCACATCTCCTTATTGCGTTTTCTAAAAGCCTTGCCTCTTTTTCATTTGGAGGAATCAATGAGTGTGTCCTGGTTACAATACCTGCTCGATAATCAACTTTCTCCAAGAAGCCAATATAGATTAGGTATTCGATATATTTTTCAATTACATCGTACAACAGCGTTAACTTACGCCATCCATTTCCAAGATTTACATTTCTCCATAGGCTAACTTCCAGTTAATCGGTACGAATGGCATATACTTTTTGACACACCCGTGTATTTTGTCATTACTGTACCTTGTATATCCATCGTTACCTGCTGCGCGATTGTAGATGAATTTATCAAAAATTGCAGATTGCCAAACTCTGCGGTCACACGCAAAGACCATTTCTCCTGTAATTGGAATATCTACGAAAAATGGTAGCTGATTCAAAATTTCCTTACGAAAACTCAAGTTACTTAACACCGCATCAAAAGCCTTCTCGGATCGTAACTCCAGGAGAGCCTTTTTATAGTTTTCCGGACGCATAAGTTCCTCAACTACAGTCGTTGCTTCAGTGCGTTTCTGTTTCGATTGCTCTGCCTTCCGTTTTCTCTCCGCCAGCTTCTTTTCTTCGGCTTCGACCAAAGCATCATATCTTCTTTGATACTCAGATGCCGCCCAAACCAGTGCTTCTTTACGCAGAGGATTATATACCCATGTTTTGCCACTGGTTTGATTTACCAATACATCCCTTATTACCTCACGAGAAAGCGATTGCCCATGAAGTGAGCTCAAGTCCACCTCAACCATAGGTAACCCAACAGATTCAATTTTCTTCTGTTTTTCCTCGTCTACGAAGTGAGTGACCGCAATTTCTATAAGGCAGATCTTACCTCTTACACTTACAATGATATCAGGAACAAAATCAGATATTTTTCGCTCCAGAGTAACCGATTCGCATTTTGCTCTGTATGGTTCCCTATATTGCAGTTCCGGCATTTGATAATAGTCGTAAGGTTGATAGTCAGGCGTCCATTTTACATCTTTGCGTGAGACAGAATATCCCGGAAACAGAAAACTCTTTTCTTCTTCGATGATTTCTTTTGCAAGCATGTGTAAGGCCGTTTGCTGAGCGACGACGAGATTGCACGATTCGTTATAATGCGCAAAGTGGTGCTTTTTCTTTACACCTTTACGCGCAACCAATCTTCCTCCGCAACCCGGGCATACACAGTCACATTGCAAACCTTTGCTTTCCACCGGGAGATCCATTATGTTAATAATTCTCCCGTTCTTGACGCCATACTCGAGCTGAATATCAAATTCTACACGCAGACTATTGAGGTAATTGCGCAGCGGCTCATTTTTCTTGTCTATCAGCTCAATCGCCTTTGCAATGGAAATATACTCGCCATGTACACAATGCTGCTTTTCAACAACCGTCAGCACAACGACGTCTGATTTTGCAACCATCTGGGTCTTAACCACTGACATATTATACCGATCAGATACCCATTTCTTAAGTGCATCTCCGTCAGCACCATCATATGGCAGCAGTATTCCTTCCGCATATGTACGAAGCACCTTTTTCTTTGAGACAATAAGTAGCTGTTTCATTTCATGCTTCCCCGCTTATATTCTCTTCTATCACAAATCGCAAGCACAACTACGAACTATTGAATTCTATTGTGAATTATCCATCGCCTTGATTTCTAGCAATCTAACATATAGCTCCGGATTGTTGAACACGATTATTTTCAACTCATCAACTACTCTTGTCGTAATTTGATACAGCATTCCTTTAGGACTATAATATGCGTACCTCGATGCCATCAGTCGATTACCGTCATATCTAAAATTAGAGTCCATGACAAATACAACTTTCGAAAATTCTTGACCTATAACATCGTGAGCATTTTTGTCACTTATTACATCAAGGCTATCAAAGGGATCTTCGCTATACAGTGAAGTTGTGTACTTAATGGGCTGCCAGCCCCTGTCTTGGTGCAAATATGCAATATAGTTTTTCAGCTGATTCTCATTAGCAATGTACTCAATCGTTACACAACTATAATCGAGGTGATCCTTACTCTTACCAATATCAAATAGATTTGTGATAAATGATGCGAGTTCCTTGTTGGTCCGAATTTTAGTTGTCAATTTCTTGGCGCATACAGGAATATCCGCGTGTTTAGTCTCCAAATAGCTTTGCACATCCCTATCTTCTCCCGAACGCAGATACTGTTTCGGATCATACGAAAAGACAATCGGGATCTGTTTTTGCTGGCTGCATTCAATAATCCACTCCATCTGTCTATTACTGATTCTCTGCGATTCGTCAATAAGTAAGATATCACATGGATCCATTATACTGCTTATTGTGTTCTGATTGACTGATGCAATGGAATGTATTTTCCAGCCGTACGTTCCCTGCAATTTCCGATGTCCATCATTGAGTTTACCACTATGAATAAGTACCACATTGGTACCACCCTGTAGAAATTCCTTTGCAATATCATAAAGCAGCAATGTTTTTCCTGTACCTGCATTTGCAGCAATGCAAAAATACACAAATCCATCGGTCACTAATTTCTCTTTAATCTCTGTTTTAATTTTCTGCTGGGTAGTCGTAAGGAAGTACCCTCCATTAATGAATTGTTCAGTAGAGTTAAAGGGAGAAATCAAATAATTGGAAGGAATGAATTCCTTGTCGGGATCTATTGCAAGATTCGGTTTATGTGCCTTGATAATCTCAGCAACATCACACTCCGCTATGCTGCTGACAGCATTGACATTACTATCGTATATAAAAAAGCCATCGTTTTCTACATAAGTAATCACGATAATTGGTTTTCCCAAAAACTTAAGATAGTAGTGATTAATCTCCATCTGCTTTCTGATCTTTTCCAACTTGTTGGCAATCTTCAACTCGCTCTTAAGTTCAACATTCAGGATCAAGTCGTCACCAAATCGCAGCAAATCAAACTCTTTGCCAATTTGTTTGATGGAATAAGAAACAAAATAGCCGTCATAATCTTTATAGGAAAAACCATAATTACTCATAATGCGGCAAAACGATTCTAGATTCCTTATTTCATGGCTCTTCAGTTTTTTGAGGTGCTTATCCACTGTTGGCAAATCAATAGCGGCCGCCCCTTGAAATGCACATAGCAAATTCTCTGTCTTCATGTTTTATTCCCTTCTGTTATCCTACTACCAGCTTATTAGTCTTCTTAAGATACTTCGCTGGGATCGGATGATCCAGTTTCCAGGTGATATTCACCGGTCTACTTCCATTGTGCTTTACGTAGTTGACCGTACCCAAGAAGGTATAGGGCGATGCGCCTACAAGATCGTTCTTAAACTCCCGGACGAACAGCAGCACTTTACTACCTCGGCTGCGGTGATTGATATACCGCTGGCCCACGGAACCCGTATCTGTGGTGGTAGACTGACTCTGCCAGTGGAACAGGGTTTCATTGATGGAATAATCGTTGTACATAGTCGTGGGAGAATAGTCCTTATCAGACTTATTCAGCGTCACAAACAGCACATCAATTTGCTTCTCAGGAAGCCATTTCACACCCTCACGGACACTATTGGGATTCATAAAATCCAAGGCAACCAGCAGTTGGTCTCTGGTATAGGTACAGTGCAAATCCAGAGGGCTATCAAAACCTAAATCCACTGGTGCGTCAATAAAGTCGATATGATCGTACTTGTATTGCAACAGCTCCATCAATTCCATCAGCATCACAGGACTGTCTGCCAGAGTATACAGATTGTCCAAAACCTCATCGCTGTTCCAATCCGCCACGGATTTGCCCCAAACAGTGATATAGAACATCTGCAGCATACGCTTTTCTATGGGCGACAGCTTGCCAAAATCGGTATCATCCAAATGTGGCAGCAGCTTCAGCAAAAACTGAATCCATCGACGGGAATCGATAGCAGACAACCGTCCAAAAGCTTTTGTTAATACTGTCTCTACAGGCTCCTCGAAATTCTCCCGGATACCAGCAATCACGCACAGCCGTGAGAAGTTGAATTTAGAATAGATTGCCCGGACATCCAGACGGTAATAGCTTACAAAATTGGTAAGGGACAGAGGTAGACCGCTGTCCTCCTCAAAGGTAGCAATCCGACTCACCAAACCAGATTTGATTCCAAAGGAACTCTTGATGTTATCCAGAATCGCCTTGGCTGCCTTCTTCTCCAACTGGATGTAGCAACCTTTGGGCGCAGAAACGAAACCATTCTTCAACTCGTACTGAACGCTATGGTTAGTGTTTGCAAGAAGTGCAGCAAACTTGTCTTCAAAATTATACTTCCGGTTAGCTTGACCAATAAAGTCCAGTACTGTCAAACAGTCCTTGCCCTCAGACAGACGCAGACCACGACCCAACTGCTGGAGGAAAATGGTCAGGGATTCCGTGGGACGAAGGAACAAGATAGTGTTTACTTCCGGAATATCCACGCCTTCGTTGTAAATATCCACAACAAAGATAAACCGGATTTCACCATCCACCAGACGCTTCTTTGCAGTATTGCGTTCCTCATCTCCCGATGCCCCCACCAGACAAATAGAAGGAATACCAGCAGCATTGAAATACTCTGCCATGAATTTGGCGTGCTCAATTGATACACAGAACCCCAAACCCTTGACTACATCCATGTCAGTCATATATTTGTCCAAGGAGCGGATAATGTGATCAGCGCGGCGCTCTGCAATAGATCGATTCAAAGAATAAAGGTTACTTAACTGACTTCTGTCATATCCACCCCGGACCCAACGCAGATCCGTTAGATCCACAGTATCTGCAACGCCAAAATACTGGAAGGGGCACAGCAGCTTTCTATCAATGGCCTCCGGCAAGCGGATTTCTGCTGCACATCTGCCACCGAAATAGTCCAAAATACTCTTGCCGTCCATACGTTCAGGAGTGGCCGTCAGACCGAGCAGGATCTGAGGGTTAAAGTGATTCAAAAGCTTCTGGTAGGTTGGCGCGGCGGCATGGTGGAATTCATCCACGATGATGTAATCGTAGTAATCAGCGGGCAGACTGTCATACAACGCCTGAGAATTTAGCGTCTGGACAGAGATGAACAGATGATCCAAGCTGGCAGGCGTAAAGCTGCCGACAAACAGTTCGCCAAAATTCGGATCCTTCAATACACCCTGGAAAGTATCTCGGCTCTGGCGCAGAATCTCTTCACGGTGTGCCACAAACAAGAGCCGATTCCGTTGTCCAGGATTATTCTTGCAGAAACGGCGGTAATCAAATGCAGAAATCACCGTTTTACCAGTACCCGTGGCCGCCACCACTAGATTTCGATTTAGCCCACGAACCTCCCGCTCTGCATGGAGCTTGTCCAGAATCTCTTGCTGATAGGGGTAAGGATGGATGTCGAATACAAAGGCACGGCTGCTGCCATCACCCATCATCCGTTCCGCACGGAGTGCTCGGAATAGACGTTCCCTTTCCTCCTCTTTGTAAAATTCAAACTCAGAAGAATTCCAATAGCTATCAAAGGTTGCGGTGACCTTTTGAATCGTGCTGGGTAAATCCTTAGCTGTTACCTTTACATTCCACTCCAGGCCGCTGGAAATAGCAGCGTTAGACAGGTTAGAGGAACCTACATAGGCAGTCGTAAAGCCCGTGTCCCGATAGAACACATAAGTTTTGGCGTGGAGCCGGGTACGCTTGGTATCGTAGCTGACCTTGATCTCGGTGTTGGGTAACTTGCTCAGCTCCTCGATGGCCTTGATATCTGTTGCACCCATGTAGGAGGTAGTGATAATCCGAAGTTGCCCACCGTTCTGTGTAAAATCCCGAAGCTCATCCATAATGAGTCGCAAACCGCTCCACTTGATGAAGGACACCAGCATATCGATCTGGTTGGAAGAACCAATCTCCTTTTTCAGTTCAGAGAACATCTGTGGCTCATGAATGGCCCCAGTAAACAGGCTGCTTTGAGCAACAGAAGTCTCCGGCCTCTCCACATCATTGGCCGTCTTTCCTAGTATCAACCGAGGATCATTCTCTCTCAAAAGCGCAAGAAGCTGCTCTGCACGCTGGGCAACACCCATGGATGCAAAGTCAGCTTCTTTTGTTGTATTCTGGATCAAGGAAACGATCTTATTTGTCAGCGCAATCTGGGCAGAAATATCCCCGCCATTGTCAACCACATTATCCAGACCCTGCTGAACCACCTCAGACAGATACTGTGCCAGCACTTTAGAAGCCTCCGCCTTGTCGATGGGTGCAGTGGATTGACGAGCCTCTGGAATGATAGAAAGCTCGTTGTCCAGCTTTTGATTAATAACCTGTTCGTAGAGACCTGGTTGCAACATGATGCGGCTCCTTTTGCAAATTAGAATAAAGCTATTATATTGTAAAAGTCAAAGCACGTCAATTATCCAATACAGCAAACATTTTCTCGTGACCGGAATATTGGATTCGTTCAATTTCTCTGCAGAAACACCATCTTTACGATAACTGTTTTTCAATTCGCTTGTCGATATTCCAATGCAAATTAAGAAAAATACTTTTTTATCGTTTCTGCAAAAAATTCATAAGGCACAAACCATTCTTCCTTGCCATCGACCTTCCTAGTCACAGGCATTTCATTGACATCCCGGTTGATCTGCTTCGTATGTAAAATGCCATCCTGGATATAATCATAAAATCTGTAACCATCCCATGCCCAACGACTTTGGATGCCGTTCATGCTGGCAATGATGCTTCTGTCTGTGATCTTATCGAAACAAACAAAGGGAGAGGATGCAAAATATCGTTCCAATGCCCGTTGCATGAAAACATCCGACGAATACATATCCATCAAATATTGAGCCACTGCATTGCCCGCAAATTCCAAATCATCCATTTTCAGATTTATCAAAAATATGACCAGCTTGGTTTCGTAGTGCATGACTTGCAGGCATTTTCTTCTGTCAAAGTAAAACAGTTTACAGCCCCATTCGTAAAGACGATTTCCCTGCTCCTGTTGAACAACCGCCTGTGCGTAGGGTGCAATTTCCGATTTCAGCTGATCCGGCGTTTTTAATTTATACCGCTGCATAGTTTCTTTTGTAGCATAGAAAATCATAGCTTTATCACTTCCTTTACCACCATTCTATCACATTCGCCAACCGCCGAAAAGCCTTTTCTATATTTTGTGGTGTAACTAACAGCATCCATCACATAAACTGCTTATATCATACCGGTGAGGTGGGGCTATGAAACAACGGTCAATTCTTTGGCAGGCTGCTGGATTTGCTGCGGTTACCTTTAGCGGCACAATTCTACATTTCTTATACGATTGGACGGGCGGAAGCATCCTGGTTGCGCCCTTTTCCGGGTCAACGAATCCACCTGGGAGCATATGAAGCTACTGTTCTGGCCCCTGTTTCTCTTTGCATTGGTTCAGAGACCGTATTTCAAAAATCAGAAAAACTACTGGTGCGTCAAGCTGGCGGAAATTCTGCTAGGGCTTGTATTGATTCCGGTGCTGTTTTACACCTATAATGGTGCATTCGGAAAATCCCCAGATTGGATCAACATCGCCATCTTTTACATCTCCGCATTACTGGTCTTTCTTTATGAATGGTGGGCATTTATAAAGGATTGGCTTCCATGTAATTACCCGCGGCTCGCCTTTGCCACAATCTGTCTAATTGGGGTGCTTTTCGTGGTATTTACTTTCGTTCCGCCGCAGATTCCGCTATTCCAAGATCCTCTTTCAGGGAGTTATGGGGTGGTAGCTGAAGCCTTTTCTTTGTTTATAGTAGCTCAATTTTGAGCGCAGAAATGACTTGACTTATCTTCCCATCCAAGCTACAATCACGCAAACCCAACCTCTCCAAACATCAAAATTCCGAAATCGGAATTTTGCCCCTGATTTTCAGAATTTATTCCGATTTCGGAATTTTCTTGAGGGAATTGATGTTAGTTTTTCTGTTTCGGAATTTTGCTTTCTGCTATCTAAAACGCCCTGGCTTTTCGACAAGCCGGGGCGTTGACCACATTTTTGACCATAGACCGGATTCGAACACCCGGAAACAACGGAGAAAACAGTTCCGGAAAGCACCTGATTCCGGAATAAATACCGCTAAACGGAGGGAAAATGATTAGAAAAAAGTTTCCTTCCGTCTTTGGGACCAGGATGCCGCGAGTTCGAGTCTCGCCACTCGGACCAAAAGAAGAGGGAGGTATAGCCTCCCTCTTCTTTTGGTATGTGCCGAAGAGACTCGAACCATAAAATACAAGTGTCCGGTGGACACTTGTTGGTTTCCGGCTGGACGGAAACCACTCCTTACGCTGTGCCAAAGGCACAGCGGCAGCGAGTCTCGCCACTCGGATCACGTTGCCTGTACAGAGACTATCTCAGATTTTTCCTATTTGCAATAAGCCTGTACTTTCTATTCTAGAATTCTTTATTTTGGATCTTTTGAGATTTCCACATTTGCAAGAAGCCACTTTGCAACACCGTCTTCATCATTGGACAAGATAATATCTGTTGCATATTTCTTTAAGTCTTCATGGGCATTTGCCACAGCATAACTTTCATCCGCAAGCTGAAACATGTCTATGTCATTTTTACCATCACCGAAAACAATTACCTTTTCGCAATTCAGCATTGCCTGTAATTGTCTGATTGCATTAGATTTTGATGCTTCCAATGGCATAATCTCCAGCCACTGTTCATTTGTGTAAATATCTTTCTGGTATACGCAGTGATATTTGTCCTTATATTTTTCATACAATGGCCTGAGCTTTTTGGGTTCATCAATACAAGTAATATAAAAAATACTGCCCTCTTTTAATTTACTCAGTGTGTCTACTTCGTTGGTACGAACATCACCTTTACGGCTATTCAGAAACACAGTCATACCCTTGGTACATAACGCAGGCACAAACGAAAACTTTTCTTTTCCGTTGATATAAGCATAAACAATCGGATAAACATTATTGCAAAACAAATCTTCCAATACGACATGAACAGACTTATCAAAATAATTTGCAATCATAATCCGCTCTGTAATATTGTCAATTACGAATGCTCCATTATACACGATCAACGGGATTTGAGTATCTATTCCTTTCGTAACTTTTTTGGCTGTAATTAACGAACGGGCCGTAGCATAAGAAAAAATCATTCCTTTATTTACCAAGTCGTTTATCACAGAATTCGTATATTCTGAGGTTTTTTCGTCACTGCTCAACAATGTACCATCTAAGTCTGAAACATATAAATTACGCATATTACTACCTCACAAGCTGTTTAGGGTAAAGTGTACTTCTTCATTTTAAATATTTTTTGTATTATACCACAACTTACCAAGTTGTTCCAACCATTTATTATCTCAAATATGCGCTCTCTTTTTCATATTCCGGTCAGCAGCCCTCAAAAACCGCCGTATACTTTTCCAAAAGTGTGCCATACTGATACAAACCACCATCAGGAGGCTTCCCATGTGCACGGCAATTACCTATCAGACCAAGGACTTTTATTTTGGCAGGACGCTGGATTATGATGTTTCCTATTCCGAGGAAGTGACCGTCACGCCCCGGAACTTTCCGCTTCCTTTTCGGCACAGGGGCACGCTGGCGCATCATTATGCCATGATTGGCATGGCCCATGTGCTGGATGACTATCCCCTGTACTTCGATGCCATGAACGAAAAGGGCCTTGCCATGGCCGGTCTGAATTTTGTGGGCTACGCCCGGTACGGCAAGCCCAGCCCCGGAAAGGACAACATTGCCAGCTTCGAATTCATCCCCTGGATTCTTTCCCAGTGCGCTGATGTCACCGAGGCAGAACGCCTGCTGGAAAGCATCAACCTGACGGACACCGCTTTCAGCAGCAGCCTTCCGCCTTCTTCCCTGCACTGGATCATTGCGGATCAGAAGCGCTGCATCACGGTGGAAGCCATGGAAGATGCTCTGCACATCCACCAAAATCCTGTGGGTGTCCTGACAAACAATCCCGCTTTTGACGACCAGCTGTTTCACCTCAGCAATTTCATGCACCTGTCTCCCGGAGAACCCCAAAATACCTTTTCCTCCAAAATCCGTCTGCAGCCCTGCAGCCGGGGTATGGGGGCCATAGGTCTGCCCGGAGATCTGTCCTCCCAGTCCCGGTTCGTCCGGGCCTGCTTTACCAAACTGAATGCCGTTTCCGGAAGCAGCGAGTCGGAAAGCATCAGCCAGTTTTTTCACATTCTCAGCGCTGTGGAACAAAGCCGCGGCTGCTGCCGGCTGGGAGACGGCAATTACGAAATCACACGCTATACTTCCTGCTGCAATACCGACAAGGGAATCTATTATTACACGACCTACGACAATCACCAGATCACCGCAGTAAACATGCACCGGGAAAAGCTGGACGATATTTTCCTGATCCGCTACCCCCTGATTTTGGGCGAACAGATCCGCATGCAAAACTGATACTATTTATAAAAAAGAAGCTGTCCGTAATCAGACAGCTTCTTTTTTATTAGCCGCCGTTTCGGATCTGCAGCAGCTTCATTTTCAGGTCGTTCTCCATCTTTGCCATCTCCGCCTCTGCGGCCTGACGCTTGGCCCGGCCGTCGGCCTGGATCTTCATCACATCGTCCAGTGTCTGGATCAGCTTGGCATTGGTCTGCTTCAGTGTCTCCATGTCCACAATGCCCCGCTCCGCTTCCCTGGCCGTTTCAACGGATGCCATATGGAGCTTTTCCGCGTTCTGCTTTAAAAGGGCGTTGGTGATATCGTTGACCTGTCTTTGCGCCTGGGCGGCTTCCGTGGAATGGGCAATTCCCAGGGCCAGAACCATCTGATTTTTCCACAGAGGAATGGTGTTCATCAGGGTAGTCTGGATCTTTTCCACCATCACATTGTCATTGTTCTGGATCATTCGGATCTGGGGTGCCGTCTGGATGGAAATGGCACGTGTCAGCTCCAGATCGTGAATCTTCTTTTCAAACCGGCTGCACTTGTCCGCCAGGTCACGGGCTGCCTGAGCATCCTCCGCAAGACCGGAAAGCATTGCCCGGTTTTCCAGCTCCTTCAGTTTTCCCTGACGCACCTGCTGCAGCTTCTGCTTACCGGCCAGGATGTACATGGTCAGTTCCTTGAAATAGGCCAGATTCTGCTCATACATCCGGTCAAGCATCGCAGAATCCTTCAGCAGCCGCACCTGATGCTGCTGAAGGGCATCGCCGATCTTGGCCACGTTCACCTCCGCCTTGGCATAGCGGTTCTTCATGGTCTCCAGCTTATTGGTTTGCTTCCGGAAGAAGCCGAAAAAGCCCTTTTCCTCCTCCGCATCGAAGCCCTGCAGCTCGCCTACCACGCCGGTGATCAGCTCACCCACTTCGCCCAAGTCCTGGGTCCGGACATTTTCCAGGGCGGCATCGGAAAAATCTGCCATTTTCTTCTGGGTGCCCGCACCATACTGCAAAATCTGTGCAGTATTCTCCACATCGATTTTGGCCGCAAAATCCGCCACCATTTTCTGCTCCTCCGGTGTCAGCACAGGCTCGGCCATTTTCGGCTGGGGCTCCTGGGCAGCGGCCAGGTCAGGCTTCCCGTCCAGTACCGGCTCCAATGTCAGACTGGGCGCCGTATCTGTAAAATTCCTGAATTCATTCATCATAGCACATTCTCCTCTCAGCCCTTACAGGCTGCGTTCTTTCTTCATTCGGGACAGATCGTCCTCTGCCAGGCCCTCCTGGGCCAGCAGGGTATTCAGCACGGAAATATCGCTGGAAATATCCAGCGCCGTATCTTCAAAAACGGAATCCAGCAGTTTTTCAAAGGCCAGATTCAGCGTATCCAGGGTATCCTCGATTTCTTTTTTGGATGAGAGGATATTCTGCCCCTGCACCGGCTGGGCATCCATATCCGCATAGGCATTCAGAAGCTTCACCGTCATAGGAAGATAGTAATCCATCATTTTCTTCAGATCCGGAACGATCTCCGGATGGGCCTCGGCCCGCAGGAAGATCCTCTGGACGATCAGTTCCATCCGGGATATCTTCCGGGAGATCTCTTCCCCGGGAATCGCATCGTTGCAGCGGCGAATTTCGGATACAAAGGCATTTCCCCGATCCAGCACCTCCTGAACCCTGGGGTCCCGGGATGCGGCTTCCTGCTGAAGGCGGGCTTCCTCCCGCTTTCGCTGCTCCAATTGCAGGCGGCTCTGCTCAAAATAACGGTAGGTCTCATGGCTGGTGATCAGCATGGTCTCTTCCTTATCCATATGACCTTCCAGAAACAGGCCCTGCCGAATCATCTTCTGCAGCTCCTTGCGGACAAAGGGAACGGTCTTTCCAACACTTCCGGCCAGCTTTTCCAGGGAGCACTGGGTCTTCTGCCCCAGCGTCCTGCGGTAGGTCTTAAACCGGCTCAGCAGAGCAAGGTCTTTGATGCCGTTTCCGGTCAGCACTCCGCCTCCGGTCATAACCGCTGCAGTGATCAGCGGGAAAGCCCAGCTTCCTCCCCGCAGGAACACGATCAGCGCCGCCAGAAAAAGCAGGAAGGAAAAGCTTGTCAGTACCACACCGCCCACGATTTTCGCGATGCCCCCTGCCAGTTTTCCGCCGGTGCTGCCGTAGAGAAGGGCCGTATTTTTCTTTGCTTGCGCAACCGGCTGTGATTCGTTTCTCCGTTTTTCTCTCTGCCAGCGGGCTGTTTCTCCCTCAAAGCGCGCAGATGCCGTCTCCTCCCGTACACGCCGGACAGCCTCCCCGCTGAAATCCACCGCACTGTCCACCACATTACGGATCGTTTGATTCAGTTTTCGATAATCCTGGGAATTGACTGCCTGATCCACCGCATTCTGAATGCTTCGGCCCAGTTCTTCCCATTCCCGACGATTTTGTGCCATAATACCATCTCCTGTTGTTCCGGCATTATCCCTGTTTTTGATCAATAGTTTCTTGACAGCAGCTTTTGCGCTTCTTCTCTCGTGATCTCGCCGGAATTGCACTTCGCCATGATCTGCACATCCTTGTCATTGAGCTTATAGCCCAGATAGAAGAAGGTGGAAATGATCATACCGATCACAGGAACCAGTGCATACACGATCCACAGACCGTTCAGCGCCGCTTCGCTCTGCTGAATGTTCATGGCTGCCAGCTGCTCAAAGCTCTCGGCCTCCACACTGATCCAGCCGAACAGCCCCAGCAGGAACAGGGCAAGAGACGAAGACACCGCACCGGTGATCTTCACCGAGAAGGTCTGAATGGCAAAGGTGATTCCCTTGGCGCTGATTCCGGACTTATACTGGCCGTACTCAGCGCAGTCCGGCGTAAACATGAAGGCCAGAATACCGATCAGACTCATAGGAATGGTTCGGATGCAGGTCAGCGTCAGGAACAGGCCCTGATTGTCATAGCCCAGGAAATAGATCACCAGTCCCAGAACGACACAGACAATATTGCACCAGAACAATGTTTTAAACTTGTCAAACCGCTTCAGGATCGCAGGCATCAGCATAGCGGCAAAGACACCGGGCACCATGTTCAGAACGTTCAGCACAATGGCAAACAGAGAATTGCCGAACAGATAGAAGGAGGCAAACAGCAGCACCGCGTTGAAGGTCTTCAGCGCATCGGTTGCCATGTAGCCGCCGTAGTAGATCAGCAGATATTTGTTGCTCTTTAAATAGGAGAGCATCTGCCTGGGAGTAAAGTTTTCTTCCTCGTCCTCCGGCTTATAATTGCGCTCCCTGCAGTTGACGGACAGGGGCACCATAGTCAGGGCGCTGAAAACGGACATGAGGGCAATCGCCATGCTGGCGCTCATGCCAACGCTCTCACTGATCAACAGAGGCAGCACTACGCCATAAATCAGAACACCTGCACCGGAAAACACCCGGTTCACGCTCAGCAGGGTGTTGCGCTCCTGCAGATTGTCCGTCATGGTGTTCAGCATGGCATAGGCAGGCACATCCGTCAGGGTGTACACCGTGTCCCACAGCAGATAGGCAACACCAAACCAGATCAGTTTTCCTGTCTCAGACAATGCAGACGGAATGGAAAACAGAATAATGGTGACCACCGGAATCAGAGCCGTAGCGACCCGCAGCCAGGGCAGGCTTTTCTGTCCGTTTTTGAATTTCACCTTATCGAAAATAAAGCCGAAAATGGGATCGTTCACCGCATCCCAGATCTTCACGATCAGCAGCACAATGGCCACCTTTGCCAGGTCAATGCCCTGCATGGCAAGGTAGGTGGATATGAACGCCGCCGTAATGTTATAATAGATATTCTGACCCACGAAATAGGTCCAGTAGCTGAAACGTTCCTTTTTCGTGGTCATATAGTTGTTTGCCATAAGCTCTCCTCTTTTCACCAAAAACGGCTTCTTACAGTTCCCGCAATTCCATCACGCACCGCAGCACCCGTTTTGCCGTCTCCTGCATTTCACCCAGGGTAATGCCGTCGGGCTTTCCGTAGGTCGCAAGCAAGGTACCGTCAGGCCTGCGGCGCTTGTCCGTAAAGCTTCTGGAGCCGGGCATCAGCACATCCACGCCCGCACGCACCCGGTAGGCGTTGCCCTTCAGTCCGGGGAATTCCGGGCTGGATGCATACTGCATCCACCAGTCCGTCATCACCAAACCGTCGAAGCCCCACTCACCACGCAAAATGGTGGTCACCAGATCGTACTGGTAATGGCCCCAGACACCGTTGATCTTGTTGTAACTGGTCATCAGCGTACGGGGCTTTGCCAGCTTGACACAGATCTCAAAGCCCTTCAGATAAATCTCCCGCAATGCCCGCTCGGACACGATGGAGTCGGTTTTGTTCCGGTTGGTTTCCTGGCTGTTGCAGGCAAAGTGCTTGGGGCAGGCGGAAAGTCCCTGACTCTGGACACCCTTTACCACCGCCGCAGCCATCCGGCCGGTCAGATAAGGATCTTCCGAAAAATATTCGAAGTTCCGTCCGCACAGAGGATTCCGGTGGATATTCATGCCCGGTGCCAGCAGAATGTGGCTGCCCCGCTGCTTCATCTCCCCGGCCACCGCAGTATAGAGCTTCTGCACCAGCTCCACATCAAAGGAGCAGGCCAGCAGCGTACCGATGGGCAGCAGAGAGCAGGAGTCATACAGCCGGATACCGGAGGGGCCGTCGGTAGTGGTGACCGCCGGGACTCCCTTTTCCCGCAGGGATTCCGTTACGCCGCCGAAAACGCCCGCGTTGCCCCGGGCTCCCAGGGGATGCCCCATGATATACGCACCTCTGGAAATGGCTTCCAGTTCCGTCAGATCCAGCTGGGAAACGAAGGTATCCAGATCGATTTTTCCGGACTTTACATCCTTCAGCTTCCAGCCCTGATCGCCGGTGGTGGGGAGGGATTTTGGCAGATTCTCCAGAATTCTGGCCTTCAGATCCGCAGTCCCGGCAGCTGCAAAGGCCCGCAGCGCCTTTCCGCCCCGGTTCGCCCAGATGGCAAAGGGCTGCGCAGGCGCGCCGGCCTGTACATGCTGCTTCACAATGGTATCCGTTTCCACGGCATAGGTTCCGCAAAGCCGGGCATCCCGAACATTTTCACCGCAGTAGAACCGGTACTCTCCCGCCTGCAGAATATAGGCGGACTTGTGACCGGCAGCACCGCTGTCATCATAGGAAGCAAGCTGATAGCGGGTGGCCTTCAGGGACAGTTCCTGACTTTCCCCGGGAGCCAGTTCCCTGGTCTTGCCAAAGCTTACCAGTTCCCTTGCCGGGTTGCCAAGTGCCCCCTGGGGCTTTTCCACAAACAGCATCACGGTCTGCTTTGCCCGGCAGGAACCGGTATTGGTCACCGTCACCCGGAAGTTCAGTCCCTCCGTCTGGACGGCATGGTTTTCAAAGGTGGTATAGGTCAGGCCATAGCCGAAGGGATAGCGCACCTTCTCCGGAGCGAAGGTCTCAAACCAGCGGTAGCCCACATAAATATCCTCTTCATAGGCATTGGCCTCCTTCTGTCCAAAGCAGGCGGCGGAAGGATGGTCTTCATACCGCTGCGTCACCGTATCCGACAGCCGTCCGGAGGGGGATACCTTACCGCTGAGCAGGTCTGCCGCCGCATTGCCGCTTTCCATACCACCCTGCCAGAGGATCAGCACAGCGCCGAAGGAATACTCCTCCAGGAAAGAAAAATCCATCACCGCGCCGATGTTCAGCACCAGCACCGCATCCGGGAACACCCGGGTCACCGTTGCCAGCAGGTTTTTCTCTTCCTCTGTCAGATAATAGCTGCCGGGTTCCAGCACATTTTCCCGGTCCTCACCGGAGGAACGGCCCAGCACGATCACTGCGTTATCTGCTTTTTCTTTGGCCTGGGCTGCCAGTTCTTCGGAAACCGGCATCTCCGGATGGTTCCGGGGCCACATGCCCCAGATTCCGTGATCCGCCGGATTCTGTTCGATCCAGGCTTCGTAAACGGCAGCCAGCGTTTCTTCCACCTCCAGGTCTTCGCAATTGCGCAGACCCTCCAGCAGGCTGACGCTGTAAGGGAAGTTCACATCACCGCCGGAACCGTAGCCGGTGTTGAAATAGTCCTTCTGTACCCGTCCGAACACGGCAATTCTGCTTCCCTTCCCGAAGGGAAGCACCCTGTTTTCCAGCAGAACGGCACCCTGGGCAGCCGCATGACGCAGAAGCTCCGGCATGCCGGGGGTGACGGTTTTCACAGGATTATGGTTATCCTGGGTCTGGGCCAGCGGCGTCATCAGGCGGTTTACGGTGCGGACAATTTTATCTTTCAGTTTCATAGCGCTTCCTCCCTGATCGCAGTTGCTTTCTCAAAAACGGACAAACCGGCCCATAGCCTTTTTGATGATCCGGTACAGCGGTGTCTCCAGCGCCTTCTGTGCTTCCTTCAGTTCCTGCCGGATGGCAATGCCCTGGGGACAGTGCTGCTCACATTTGCCGCAGCCGATGCAGTTTCCTGCGGCAGTATCATTTTTACGGAGCGTGGTGCATTTGACATATTCCCAGAAAGCACCGAATTTGTCTTCCCCATACCAGCGGTTATAGGCGGCAAAGGTTCCGGGAATGTCCACACCCTTGGGACAGGGCTGGCAATAGCCGCAGCCGGTGCAGCCCACTTTCACCCCCGCATTGATGGCCCGGACAGCCTGGGCATAAAGGGTCTTCTCCGCTTCTGCCAGCTGACCGGCCTGTGCCTGGGAGGCGATGCGGATATTTTCTTCCAGCATAGCCTCGTCGCTCATGCCGGAGAGCACTACCGTCACTTCCTCCTGATCCCACAGCCAGCGAAGGCCCCATTCGGCGTAGGATCGCCTGACGGGGTATTCGTCAAAGACCTGCTTTGCCTTTTCCGGCAGCAGGTTCACCAGCTTGCCGCCCCGCAGCGGCTCCATAATGACCACGGGAATTCCCTTCGCATGGGCATGGTGCAGTCCTCTTCTGCCCGCCTGGGAATGCTCGTCCAGATAGTTATACTGAATTTGGCAGAAGTCCCAGTCATAATCATCCAGCACCCGGCAGAACATATCCGTGCCGCCGTGGTAGGAAAAACCCACCTGCCGGATGGCCCCGGAGGCCTTCTTTCCGGCGATCCAGTCTTCGATTCCAAGTGCCTTCAGCCGCTTCCAGGTGTCGATGTCGTTGAGCATATGCATCAGGTAGTAATCCACATGGTCTGTCCGCAGGCGGCGCAGTTCCTCTTCGAAAAGCTTATCCAACCCCTCCCTGTTTTTGATCAGGTAGTGGGGAAGCTTCGTTGCAATATTCACCCTGTCCCGCAGACCGCATGATTCCAGGATCTGCCCCACCGCCGCCTCACTGCCGGGATAGATGTAGGCAGTATCAAAATAATTGACACCCTGCTCCACAGCCATTTTCAGCATCTTTTCCGTCTGAATCATATCGATCTTTCCCTGTTTCCGCGGGAAACGCATACAGCCAAAGCCCAGAACAGAAAGCGGATTTCCATATTTGTCCATGCGGTATTGCATACCATTCACCTCAGATATTTGATGCATTCATCATACCATGCCGTCCGGCGAAATGCAACGCTGTAGACAAATTCCCGGAAACATGTTATACTGATTTTCACATGAGACGGGTTTCCAATCTATTATAAAAAGCAAATCCATTTTTCACAGGAGTGATCCCAATGAAAACAGGTCTGGTTCTGGAAGGCGGCGGTATGCGGGGACTGTATACTGCCGGCATTCTGGATGTGCTGGGAGAAAACAAGATCCGGTTTGACGGCGTGATCGGTGTCTCCGCCGGAGCCATTCACGGCTGTTCCTTTCTGTCCGGACAATATGGCCGCAGCATCCGCTATTACAAAAAATACTGCGCTGACCCCAGGTTCATGAGCTGGCAGAGTTTTGTGAAGACCGGTGATTTCGTCGGCACGGAATTCTGCTATCATGAGCTTCCGGAAAAACTGGATGTATACGACAACGAGGCATTCAAAGCCTGCGGCGTGCCTTTTTATGCCGGCTGCACCAATGTGGAGACCGGACAGTCGGAATACCTGCAGATTACAGACATGTTTGCCCAGGTGGATATCCTCCGGGCCTCCGCATCCCTGCCCTATTTCTCCCGGATCGTGGAAACCCAGGGCAAAAAGCTGCTGGATGGCGGCTGTACGGACAGCATTCCCGTGGAAGCCTTCCGGCGTATGGGCTACGAACGAAACGTGGTCATTCTGACCCGTCCGGAGGACTACCGAAAAAAGGCAGAGCTGCAGCATCTGCCGGGGCTGGTCTACCGGAAATATCCGGCTTTTGTCAAAGCCCTGAAGAACCGTCACAACGTTTACAACCAGCAAGCCGCCCGCATCAGACTCCTGGAGCGTTCCGGAAGCATTTTCGTGATTCGTCCGGAAAGCACCCTGGAAATCGGCCGGCTGGAAAATGACCCGGAAAAAGTTCAGCTGATCTATGACCGGGGCCGGGCCGATGCCCTTGCCGCGCTGGAGAACCTGCGCCGCTGGATGGAAGCATAAGAAATGCCGCGAAGGATTCATCCCTCGCGGCAATCTTTTATTTTTCGGCTTCCTGAATATGATCAGCGGCCCACTGTCCGTAATTTTCCCGGTAAAAGTCATGGTACTGCCGGTACGTAAGGCTGCAGTCAAAGCCCATCAGCTCCATTCTGACACCAAACAGCCAGACAAAAACCTCCATGCTTTTCATTCCGCACTTTTCATAAAAATGCTTCCGACGAATCCGCTCTTCCCTGTTTTCACAGTCCTCATAAACGCTTTCGATTTCCAGGAAGACACCCTTTCCGGCATAGTGCGTTCGCATCAGCTGCAGAATCTCCGTGCCGATGCCGGTTCCCCGCCGGATTTCCGCAACAGCCAGGTAGTCCAGCAGAATATTGGCTTGTCCGTTGATGGTGATGATCAGGCCCGCAAATTTCCCGTTCCGGGAAAACCGCCAGATATCCGTTACCCCTTTGCGGTGCATTTTCCGGATAATGGCAAAGGGCTTTTTCTCAGAGGCCGGGAAGGCCTTTTGATACAGGGTATACACCTGTGCCCACTGCCGGATGCCCTTGGGCGCAGCATATGTCAGCTCCATCGTTTCTCTCCTCCATGCAAAACTCAGGCAGTATTGTACCAGTCCCGCCGGAAAATGTCAATCCCGCCGGAAGGCTTTGACTTTTTCGCACATCTTTGCTACTATAGGGGCAAATTGATGTGAGGTAATGCTTATGTCCAACGTAATTGAAATCACCGACTTCTCCGCACCGGAGCTGGATGTGTATGCCCGGCTGACGGAGGCACAGCTTTTAAACCGCTTTGAGCCTGCCAAGGGCATGTTCATTGCGGAAAGCCCCAAGGTCATCCACCGGGCTCTGGATGGAGGCTGTGTGCCCGTTTCCATGCTGATGGAGCGCAAGGATATCGACGGCTCCGCCCGGGAGATCCTGCAGCGGTGCCCGGATATTCCCGTCTACACCGCCGATGAAGATCTGCTGTGCAGGCTCACCGGCTACCACCTGACCCGGGGCGTTCTGTGCGCCATGCGCCGTCCCCGGCTTCCCGCCATGGAAGAGATCTGCCGCAGCGCCAGCCGTATTGTGATTCTGGAAAATGTGCAGAATCCCACCAATGTTGGTGCCATCTTCCGTTCTGCTGCAGCCCTGGGCATGGATGCGGTGCTGCTGACACCCGGCTGCAGCAATCCGCTGTACCGCCGCAGCGCCAGAGTCAGCATGGGCACCGTTTTCCAGATCCCCTGGACCTTCACCCCGGCCTGGCCGGAGGAAGGCATGGCTCAGCTTCGCGCACTGGGCTTCCGGACCGCAGCCATGGCTCTGAGCGACAATTCCGTTTCCATCGACGATCCCCAGCTGCTGGCAGAGGAAAAGCTTGCGATCCTCATGGGCAGCGAAGGAGACGGCCTGACGGAAACCACCATCGCCGGCTGCGATTACACCGTAAAAATCCCCATGTATCACGATGTGGATTCGCTGAACGTGGCAGCCGCCAGTGCCGTTGCCTTCTGGCAGCTGCGGAAAAAGTAACCTGCTTTAAAGAAACGAGGCGCTTTTTATGGAGTTTCCCAAAAAGAAAATACAGTTAAAAAACGGCCGGACCGCCGTTTTCCGCAGTCCCGCGCCGGAGGATGCGCAGGGAATGCTGGACTTTCTGAAAACCGCTGCCGGTGAAACAGAGTTTTTGATCCGTTACCCGGAGGAATGCCTGGAGGATGTGGAAACTGAGAAAGCATTTCTCTCCAACATCAACCATTCCGATACCAACATTATGATCTTATGCGAAATGGACGACCGCATTGTAGGCAACTGCCACCTATCCTACCGTCCGCGTCTGAAGCTTCGCCACCGGGGTGAAGTTGCCATCGCTCTTTTGCGCCAATACTGGCATCTTGGCATAGGCACCGCCATGTTTGAAGAGATGAGCGCCCAGGCAAAGGAACTGGGCCTGGAACAGTTAGAGCTGAGCTATATTGAGGGCAACCAACGCGCCCGGGGACTGTACGAAAAAATGGGCTTTTACGAGGTTGCCCGGATTCCGGACGCAAACCGTCTGAAGGACGGAAGTATGCGAAGCGACATTCTGATGATGAAGAAACTGTGAGGTAACACTATGCAACTGCAAACCGGCCGCCCCGCCGACTGTACCGGGCGGCTTGACAAGGAAATCCGCTGCTATGACCTGCTGGACCGGTTGAACATCCCCTACCAGCGCATTGATCACGAAGCGGCCATGACCATGGAAGCCTGCGTGGAGATCGACAAGGCACTTGATGCCACCATCTGTAAAAATCTGCTGCTGTGCAACCGGCAGTGCACCGCCTTTTATCTGCTGATGCTGCCCGGTGACAAGCACTTTAAAACCAGCATTCTCAGCAAAGCCATCGGTTCTTCCCGCCTAAGCTTTGCCAGCCCGGAAT
This sequence comes from Oscillospiraceae bacterium, assembly GCA_017398105.1. Next base: position 27,461 of record JAFQHF010000140.1, read on the forward strand.
ACATGGAGAAATATCTGGACATTACCCCCGGCTCTGTCAGCGTGCTGGGCCTCATGAACGACCATGAGCACCATGTGGAGCTGCTCATGGATGAGGATGTGCTGAAGGGAGAATACTTCGGCTGCCATCCCTGCATCAACACCTCCAGCCTGCGGCTGAAAACCGCAGACCTGATGGAAAAGATCATCCCCGCCATGGATCATCCCGCCCGGATCGTGACCCTGCCCCAGGAATAAACCATGAAGCGAACGCACATTACCCCCGACCTGTCCCAATTTCCGGAGGAACTGCATGTCCTTCTGGAGCACGGCTCCGTCTTTGACAGCAGCTGCTCCAAAGCCGCCCGGGTTTTCTATCTGGATGCAGAGGGCGGGCTGTTTCTGAAAACGGCGGCCGCAGGCAGTCTGAAAACCGAAGCGGATATGACCCGATATTTTCACGAAAAGAAGCTGAGCACAGAAGTTGTCTGCTATCTGACAGACGACCATGACTGGCTGCTGACCCGGCGTATCCCCGGCGAGGACTGTGTATTTCCCGCCTATCTGGACGACCCCAAACGGCTCTGTGATACGCTGGCCCAGCTGCTGCGGCAGCTTCACGAAACCTCCTTTGAAGGCTGTCCGGTTCCAAACCGCTGCGATGCCTACCGAAAAACCGCCCGGCGCAATTATGCTGCCGGTTTCTGTGATCTGAGCCTGTTTCCGGAGAAGTGGGGCTTTGCCTCTGCCGAAGAAGCCTGGGCCATCGTACAGGCCAATGGAAACCATCTGAAAAACGACACCCTGCTTCACGGTGATTACTGTCTTCCCAACATTCTTCTGGATGACTGGCGTTTTTCCGGTTTTATCGATCTGGACAGCAGTGGTGTGGGAGACCGGCATATCGACCTGTTCTGGGGCGTTTGGACACTGTTTTTTAATCTGAAAACCAACGTTTATTATGACCGGTTCCTGGATGCCTACGGCCGGGAACGGATTGAGCCGGAGCTGCTGCGGACAGTGGCAGCCTTTGAAGTATTCGGCTGAGGAAGGAGAAAGCTATGTACAGCGACGTTTTCTGCAAGGTCTATAATGAATTCGGCTGGAACTACTATCCCGAAGCCTTCGGCGTACATCTGCTGCTGTGGATGCAGGAAAAACAGTTTCACCCGAAAAGCAGCCTGGATCTGGCCTGCGGCACCGGCATCCTCTGCCAGATTCTGCACAAGCTGGGACTGGATGTGTGGGGCATGGATTTTTCCGAGGGCATGATCGCCATCGCCCGTGAAAACAATCCGTCCATTCACTATGATGTTGCGGACATGATCCTTTACCGCCCGGATAAGACCTTCGACCTGGTCACCTGCACCGGCGATGCCCTGAATCACATTTTAAATCTTTCAGATGTGGAGAAAATTTTCCGGAACGTCTATGCCTACCTGAATCCCGGCGGATATTTTATTTTCGATATTCTCAACGAAACCGAAGTCTCCCCCTGCGAACCCTTTGATGTGGATTTCAGCGAAACGGTCCGGGCCCGGTTCCAGATCACCAGAGAGGATTCCGGAATCATTCAGTTGCGGACCAAGGTCTTTGAGAACAACGCATTTCAGTTTGAGGAAGTCATTACCGAAATCATCCATGATCCCGATGCCATCTGCGCGCTGCTGCGTAACTGCGGCTTCACCGTTGAGCGGCTTGACAACCAGCTGACGGCGCTGGCAGACCACCGCAGCACCACCTGGTATGTGATCGCCAGAAAATAATTTCAAAAAACATCCCGGTTCCGGGGCGGAAAACCTGTTTCTGCCCCGGAATTTTTGTCAAAAACAGGAAGGATCTTGTCTGCTGCGCAAAATTAAGAAAAACTTAAAGCTCCTGTAATTGACTTTTCTCCCTGCCTTTCGTATCATGTTGGAAAGTGATTATTGATACCCTGGAGGAATACCCTATGAAACTGAAGCGCTGGCTTTCCGGCTTTCTTGCCCTTGGACTCAGCTTCGCTCTGACCGGCTGTGCAGGCGGCACGGCTGTGTATGTCCAGTCCGTAAAGACCTTGTCCAGTCTGGGCGGCATTGCCCCCGGCGACCGCTTTGCCGGTCTGGTCGTATCGGAAAACGTGACCGAGATCAAAAAGGATGCCGACAAGACCATCAAAGAGCTGAAGGTCAAGGAAGGCGATGATGTCAAAAAAGATCAGGCGCTTTTTGCCTATGACACCGAGGAGCTGCAGCTGGCGCTGGACAAGCAGAAGCTGGAGCTGGAACAGCTGCAGGCATCCATCGAAACCTACAAATCCCAGATCACTGCCCTGGAACGGGAGCGGGCCGGAACCTCCGGCAGTGCCCGGCTGCAGTATACTCTGGAGATTCAGACGGCCCAGCTGGATATCAAGGAAGCGGAAATCAAGATCAAGGCCAAGGAAGCCGAAATTGAGAAGTCCGAAAATCTGCTGGAAAATGCTGTGGTGGTCTCTCCCATTCAGGGCCGGGTCCAGAGCATCAACGAAACCGGCACCAACCAGTACGGTGAGCCTGTGGCCTATATCACCATTCAGCAGGTAGGCTCCTACCGGATCAAGGGCACCATCGGAGAACTCCAGCGCGGCGGCATTACGGAAGGCGACCGGGTCCGGATCTTCTCCCGCACCGACGAAAACCAGGTCTGGGGCGGCACTGTTACGCTTGTGGATTACGAAAATCCCTCTCAGGGCTCTGATATGGACCGGTACTACGGTATGTCTGCCGATGAAATGACCTCCGCCAGCAAATATCCCTTCTATGTAAAGCTGGACAGCACCGACGGTCTTCTGCTGGGACAGCATATCTATATGGAGCTGGAGCCGGAAGAGGGCGAAATGTCCGGCATCGGCATCAGCAGCGCCTTCATCGCCTACGATGAGACAGGGCTTCCCTATGTCTGGGCCGAAAAGCACGGCCGGCTGGAAAAGCGCACCGTGACGCTGGGCGAGTATAATCCCATGATGGATCTGCAGGAGATCACCGAAGGCATTTCTCTGGAAGATTACATTGCCTTCCCGGATTCCGAGCTTTGCACCGAGGGGGCACCCACCACCCGGGATGCACCGGAAGCGGAAACGGAAGCTGCCCCCGAAGGGGAGGTGGCCTGATGCCGATCCTGAAGCTGACAGACATCTGCAAGGATTACATGCAGGGCAAAGAGCCTGTGCGGGTCCTGAAAAACATCAATCTTTCTGTTGAACAGGGGGATTATCTTGCCATCATGGGGCCCTCCGGCTCCGGAAAAACCACGCTGATGAATCTCATCGGCTGCCTGGACGTACCCACCTCCGGTCATTACGAACTGGACGGCCGGGATCTGAAGGACTTAAGCGATGACGACCTGGCCGATATCCGCAACAAGCACATCGGCTTCGTCTTCCAGAGCTTTCACCTGCTTCCCAAAATGGACGCCCTGGACAATGTGGCGCTGCCGCTGCTGTACGCTGACGTTCCCCTGAAGGAGCGGCGGGAGCGGGCAGAGGAGGCACTGAAAGCCGTCGGTCTGGGGGAGCGCATCCATTTTCTTCCCAACCAGCTTTCCGGCGGCCAGTGCCAGAGAGTCGCCATTGCCCGGGCCATTGTCACCAAGCCTGCCCTGCTGCTGGCGGATGAGCCCACCGGTGCACTGGACACCAAAGCCGGAAATCAGATCATGGAAATCTTCCGGCAGCTGAGTCAAAGCGGCATGACCATCATCATGATCACCCACGAGCCCAGCATCGCCCAATGTGCGGACAAGACCTACCGCATTCTGGACGGTGAGCTGTACACCGGGGAAGATGGGAGGCTGTCATGAAAAAACTGCCAAAGTGGACCAAAAAGAAATGGATTATTGTCGGAACCGCCCTGACGCTTACCGCCGCCATCGGCGCAGGCATCCTGCTGGGCGGCAGCAAGGAGCCTGTCAATGTCTATGCCTTCCAGTATATCGGCATGACGGAATTCTGGGGCGATTCCCAGGAAAGCTACGGCCCGGTTTCCACCGACAAGATCCAAACCGTATTTCTGTCTGATACCCAGACTGTCACCGAAATATTGGTCGAAAAGGGAGATACCGTCAAAAAAGGCGATGTGCTCATGACCTTCGATACCTCCCTGGACAGCATCTCCCTGGAGCGGAAGGAGCTGGAACTGGAAAAGCTGAAGCTCCAGCTGGAAGAAAACCAGAAAAAACTGGAAGAACTGAAAAACACCCAGCCCGTAGACCCGGATCCTCCCTCCCAGCCCTCCGACAAGGATGAGGAGGAAGACCTGGGGCCGGAACTGGAAGGTGCCTTCCAAATTTCGGAGGATCCGGACTTTGACGGCAGCTCCGAAGAAAAGCCCCTGATCTGCTGGCTGCACGATCTGGCGGATATCAGCGATGCCCTGCTGGAAAGACTCCGGGCCCGTTCTGAAACCCTGCAGGCAATCGCAGCGGAAACCCAGCCGGAGGAAACCCAGCCGGAAGAGACGCAGCAGATCCCCTCCAATGCCTCTGCCGTTCCGGATCTGATCCCCATTGAAGAGATCCCGGTCGTTCCGGAGGAATCCACAAGTCCCAGCGAACCGGAACCCGCCGTGCCGGAAGTCTCCGAACCGGAGACGCCTCCCGTCCCCTCCGACCCGGAACCTGAGCCGTCCGCACCATCAGAACCGGAAACCGTCCCGGACGCCTCTGAGCCGGAGACCCAGCCCCCGGATTCCACCGATCCTTCCGATCCCACTGATCCCACCGAGCCTCCCGAAGATCCTCAGGCTCCTGAAGTTACGGAATATTATGTGATCTTTAAGGTCACAGACAAAAATATGGCCCTGGGGCAGCGCCTGCAGTGGCAGGGCATGCATATCCTGGGTTATGCGGATCATGGATTTTCCTTCCGCTTCTTTGATGCCTCCGCCGTTGAGGATTACACCCTGATCCCGGAGGAGGAAGAAACCGAAGAAGATATCCTTCCGGATTTCACCATCACCTATACCTCCCAGCAGCTGGCGCAGATGCGCCGGGATCTGAATAAGCAGATTAAGGAGCTGGAATTCAACATCCGGCTGACCGAAGCCGAGTATAAGATCATGCAGGCGGAACTCAGCGACGGCAACATTTACGCAGAGATCGACGGCGAAGTGGTTTCCCTGCTGACCGAGGAGGAAGCTCAGGGCGGCATGCAGCCCCTGATCAAGGTTTCCGGCGGCGGCGGCTTCTTTGTGGAAGGCAGCGTCAGCGAGCTGGAAAAGGACAGACTGAAGCCCGGTCAGGAGGTCACCATCAACGACTGGAATACCGGAAACACCTATACCGGTGAAGTCAGATCCATCGGAGATTTCCCCTCCGGCGACGACAACTGGAACGGCATGGGCAATCCCACTGCCTCTTACTATCCTTTCCAGGTTTTCATCAGCGGGGAAGCCGACCTGCAGGCAGGCCGGTATGTCAGCGTTACCTACTCCACCTCTTCTTCGGAAAACGGCGTATATCTGGAAAACCCCTTCGTCCGAACAGAACAGGGCCGCTCCTATGTCTTTGCCATGGACAAGAACGGCAAGCTGGAGAAACGGTATGTCACCGTAGGCAAGTCCCTGTGGGGCAGCTATAAGGAGATCCTCAGCGGTGTCAGCGAGGATGACTTCCTGGCCTTCCCCTACGGCAAAGAGGTCGTCGAAGGCGCACCTGCGGTGGAAAGCGATCTTTCCGCCCTGTATACCTACTAAGGAGGCAAGGACTATGAGAGAAAATATCGGCCTTGCCTTCCAGGGAATCTGGGGACACAAGATGCGCTCCGTCCTGACCATGCTGGGCATCATCATCGGCATTGCCTCCATCATCACCATCGTTTCCACCATTCAGGGCACCAATGATCAGATCAAGGAAAATCTGATCGGCGCAGGCAACAACGTTGTGACCGTCACACTGAACCAGGACGGTCATCGGTACGACCTGAGCTGGAATTCCATCCCTGACGGTGTCCGGACGATCACGGAAGAGACCCGGCAGGAGCTGGAAACCATCAGCGGCGTAGAGCGTGTCTCCCTGTATACCTCCCGCAATTATGTGGATCAGCTGTATTATCAGAACACCCAGTTCAACGGCGAGGTCTGCGGAATTGATCCCCATTACCTCAGTGTCTACGGCTATCAGATCAAATCCGGCCGGGGCTTTACGGAATCTGACTATCAAAACTGCCGCAAGGTAGCTCTGGTGGATGAAAACTGCGTCAGTTCCCTGTTCGGCGGAAAGAATCCTGTGGGAAAAACCGTTGAGCTGAAGGGCGATGTGTATACCGTGGTGGGTATTGCTGCCCTCAGCGATGAATTTGCCCCCACCATCAACTCCATGCAGGATTACCAGCTCTATGCGGACACCTCCTCCGGCACGGTCTATCTTCCGGACCGGACCTGGCCCACGGCCTATCAGTTCGACGAGCCCCAGAATGTTGCCATCAAGGTCAAAGATACCGACTCCATGACCACCGCCGGTCAGGAGGCCGCCCAGAAGCTGACAGAGGCACAGATCAAGAACCCGGAAACCAGCAAGTTCGACTACCGCAGTCAGGACATGCTGGAACAGGCCCAGCAGCTTCAGAAGATGTCGGAATCCACCAATACCCAGCTGCTCTGGATCGCCAGTATCTCCCTTCTGGTAGGCGGCATCGGCGTCATGAACATTATGCTGGTGTCCGTCACGGAGCGTACTGCTGAGATTGGTCTGAAGAAGGCCATCGGCGCCAAGAAAAAGCGCATCCTGCTGCAGTTTCTGACGGAATCCGCAGTGCTGACCAGTCTGGGCGGCATCATCGGCGTGATCACCGGCATCATCATGGCCCAGCTGATCTCCGGCATGATGCAGATCCCCGTATCCATCAGCGTGCCGGCGATCCTGATCGCCGTGGTCTTCTCCACTTTGATCGGTGTCGTCTTCGGCATGCTCCCCGCCTGGCAGGCAGCCAACCTGAATCCCATCGAAGCCCTGCGGCGCAACTGACAAGAAATGCCCCCTGCGGATTATCCATCCGCAGGGGGCAGCGTTATTTTCAGTTACACATTAGCAGCCAAAGCCGCACAGAGAGCTGAGGATCTGCCAAACAGAGCAGCAATTAGATCCGCAGTTGTTATTGCCATAGAAAAAGAACATCTTGCTGACCTCCTTGTAAGTATTTGTCTCGCGAGGACAGGTATAATTGTAATCGTTTTGTAACTCTTTTTCAAGCTGTAAATTCTGGCAGTAATCAGCAGAGTATCTTCCTGGCTTTTCATGATCCCGTTCGAATCCTCTCAAAGAAAAAAGAGACATCTCAAACGAGATGTCTCTTTTTGGCGACCCGGAACGGACTCGAACCGTCGACCTCCAGCGTGACAGGCTGGCGTGCTAACCGACTGCACCACCGGGCCAGAACAAGATGGATTATAGCAGATAAATGCCGATTTGTAAAGACCCAATTGAAAAAAATTTTTATATTTTTTCTGAGCACAAAATTCCGGCATACGCAAACAGGTGCAAACCGTCAATGCGCAATGACACGCCCGTCTTCATCCAGCAGATAGATCGCATATACCTGCTCAACTTCTACCGGATCGCCCGCTGGATCTGCGTGCCCGGAATCATAGACCACCCGGATGTGATCGCCCGCTTCCAGCTCCGGCACGCCGTCAGCAGAAACAACATTTTTTGATACACGGATCATATCCCCTGCAGCCAGGCCGGAAGAACCGTCCGTGCACACCGCCAGTATATCCGTTTCCGTTAGTTCCAGCACCGTCGCATTGAGAAAATCCTGCCCCTTTTGATTGCTGCAGGCAGCAATCAAAAGCACACATACCAATGCCGTCACAAACACGGTCTTTGTCCATAAGCTGATTCTCTTTGCAGGAATCCCTGCCGATAACTCACGCAGTTTTGATTCGGACATAAAAACACCGCCTTTTCTACGATTGATTATACCGCAGAAAAGACGGAATGGGAAGTGAAATAAATTCCCTCACGCGCCGCAGACACTTCACTGCGAAGCATTACTTCACGTGCTGCAAGGCACACTTAGCAGAAAAAACCACATTTGTCTGGCAGACAAATGTGGTCTTTTTTATGGGAATAGACTCTGAAATGGAAGAATACGCACTGCGGGGTGCATTTTGATTCTGAGTGGGGTGTATTCTTACCAAATGCACCCCACCAACGCCTATTTTATGCTGCAGACTCAAAAATTCGCTTCTGCGCCTTCAAATAAGACTGAAGATCGATGATCACTCCATTGTTTCGCTGCAGTTCATCATCTGTCAACTCAACAGAATTGTCTGCAGCTAATTTGATCGTGTAATCATAAATTCTACCCACTAAGATTTCCAGATCCTCTGCCGTAAGTTGAATGTAGATTTTTTCGTAGTCCTTATGCTTCTTCAAATTCTCCAGTGCATTCATCAAGTCATTGATTTTATGCACATCCATATTTCCACTACGGATAGCATCAATATATGTTTTCAGTGCTGCTCTGAATTCTGTTAGAACCTCTGGTTCTCGATTCTTCCATTTGTTATAGCCCCAAACACCAGCGCCAAGAACTAGAGCAATCCCCGCACCTACACCAACTTCTTTTTTATGATGCTGAAAATACTTTAGAGCCTTTGCTCCAACACCATGTGCCTGTTCAACTGCTTTCAGGTCAATTGGCTGTAAATGCTTAACTATCTGACCTTTATTGGGGCCAACTGCGTATCGGACAACACTACCAATTCGCCTATATAATCCAGTTGCTAATCCTGTAGCGATATCATCTGGAATATAGAACGCATCTTGTGCAATTACCATTTGCAACACCTCTACAATTTACTCTATAAAAGGGTTTGTTTTTTACGCGAAACCATCGTCAAAAAAGAGAATTGTGTTATTTTCGCATCCATAATAATACTTGCATTTCACTAGAACGGTAATTCACCATCAAAAACATTGTATTTTATTGGTGGAACAACATAATTTCCGTTAATAATGCTTGATACCGTAGTATAAAATTGCTGAATAAACTCAGGATGCTTTTTTCTCACATCATGGTACAATCTAGAGAAGTCTTCCAACGCCTCTATTGGAATACCGTAATCTCCGTCAGTGACACGATCATCAAGCCCCAAGACTTTTACTGCCGGGATAGTCTTGCTGAATAGGTGTTCTGCAATTACTTCATCCAGGCCAGACATTACTACTTCCATATACTTGGAATCCACAGTTTTATTGATGGAGAAATACCGTACCCATTGGTACTCGCCCCAACTGTCCTCATCTTCAAAACCGCAAACTGCATTTACTACAGCGTTGATTCGCTCACGTATGGATCTTACATCAGGAAGCGGCTCTTTTATAGATCCAGTCTTCTTTTCCTCACTATCAGTTGTTGATTTTTGACATAGCTCTCGGAAGTACGAATTCTCTCTTATCTCAATTTCTTTTCCTGTAATTTTTTTGAATTCGGCACATAAAATTGATGACTGGTTGCGAAACCCATTATCATCAGATATGAATATTACTCGTTTTTCGCCACTGTCCTTAAAATAATGAAGCATCGACAACCAAATCAAGCTGTCCTTAAAGCCCTTGTCACTAGTCGATTTTCCCCCCGGCTTTACTCCAGCTGCCTCATCAGAAATGAACGGTGGTGTTTTTACAAAAGCACGTTCCAACACTTCAGCATAAGTATCTGAATCTCTTAACAATGGGATGATGCGCGCACCAAAAGTTTTTTTATACGCTGCTTGTACTTCTGAGCGAATTTCTTTTGCTCGCCGATCGTAGGATGTAATTAATTTAACGGTTGCAATCCCTCGATAGTCGTCTTGTACTTTCGGTATAGATTCAATTTTTACTTTTGCTTCTTTGCACTGTTGAGCAATTCTCTCTTCGACAGACACTTGTGTAACATAAGGGAGGTACATATCCTGTAATTCCGCTATCTTTTTATCAAGTTTTTGGTTTTGAATAATAAAATTCGTATCTACAACAACCGCAACTTTATCAGACATATGATCCCTTCTCTTTTCTCTAGCCATTTATACGCTATCGTACTTTTTCCATATATGCAGAAAAGGTCGCATCATAATATCTGATGCGACCTCAAATTCCCATTTTGAAATTGGAACTGGCCACACAGCAAGAGCCGCCCAACAAATTTAGTATATCACAGCAACCATACACTTGTCCATCCTCAGTTTCTCCAACTTTTTACAATGATTCTTATGAAACATTCCATCTTGTAATATCTAGCTACGCAGGTTATTATAAAGGTACAAAAGGAGTGAGTCCAATGTACTAAGTAAACTCCTATCAAACAAATCTACAGAAAGAAGAGGTTACGTAAATGATGGAACCCAACAACTGCATGAAATAACCCTTGATCCATTAGAGTGATTAGCTAATAGATCAAGGGTTATTTCTTTTTTGTACGTCCCACTATAGGGGCGTTTTTTATTGCTCATTTACCGGAATTAGTTCCATCACATCTTCAATCCGGCAATCCAGAGCCATACATATCTTCATCAGAACCAATGTGGTAACATGACCATCCTTACCCATTTTTGTGCAGGACGCTGGGCTGATACCGGCCATGGCACACATATCCTTCTTTTTAATCCCCCGGTCGATCAGCAGCTTCCATAGCGGTTTATAGCTTACCTTCATAATCATTCCTCCGGGATACCAAAAAACAGCCGGTCTTTTGGTACTTCCAATTCATAAAATTCCGGATATGTTTCTTTGAACCACAACCGTTTCTTTTCTATCTGTTCTTTTATTCCAGAAATATCATAACCAGAGTATTTTTCTGCAGCAAGCAGAAACGCAACGATCACACCGCCGTAGATGTACTCATCAAATCCCCGGTACTTATATATGTGCTTTTCTCTGTCAGGTTCCGGCTCAATTGGTTGATCATAAGAAATGTACAGGAAGTCATCCTTGAACATATGGTTAAAGGTCATATTAGGCTCATAGATTAGGTGTTTTATTCCCTTCGCACATAAATAGCCCCAATGCTTATAATACCTGCCATGCACATACCACTCCGGCAAGTTCTCTGCTTTTATTTTTGTCGGATAGGTACCCCCGGAAAAGAGAGTACCATCATTTCCATATATCGTTCTGAAATGTTCACCTTCCCAACGGCTCTTTGTTTCCGTGTAGAGGTGGGCTAATTTTTTCGCCATAGCACCATCCCTTACTGTAGCTGCACAATATTTTCATATAGCATGGAGTGTTGACCAATGTCTACGTTGTCATGATAATGTCCGAAGAACCACTGTTGGTACTCCGTCTTCTGCAACACCGTTTCTAAGAAATCCGTTAGCCGATCATGTCCATAGAACTTCCGGCTATAAATATCAATCACGCTGTTGGGGCCGCAGTGGGTAATGATATAATCCACGGTCCAATTACAGGAATCCAGATTCTGCCGAGCCTCCTCATATTCCAGGTCTGAGGGCATTTCTTCTTTCCACCAGGAATAGTGATTGATCCGGAACAACGCACGGTTTCTCCGCATCATCCAATACTGCATTTCAAAATCCGGTGCATCCGGTTCCAGCACCCCATCTGAAATGTCATGGCTGGCTGCACCGCCCATGGTGAAGAAAGTCTTACCTTCGATGGTAAACACCTGGCCTCGCATCAGATGGATCACGTTGGAGCGAATGAACTGAACCTTACCGCCATGCCATTCCTCCACCGGATAAGCTACCAGCGCATCGAAATTCTCATGGTTGCCAGACACGAATAACACTGTGAAAGGCAACTGGGCAAGCATATCCAGCGATTTATCATCCCGCTCATCACCGCACCATACACCACCGAAGTCACCGCAGATGATCATATAATCATCACGGGTCAGTTCTGTCTGTTCGGGAAATGCTTCTTTTGAAAAACGACTGAAGTCACCGTGCGTATCACCAGTAATATAAATCATGAAAATCACACCTCAATTCATAGAATCCGGGCTGTTTATGATCGTTGCTTTAGTCAAGTCAAATACAACAATATGCTGCGCTGGCACAAATCGCCCCGGAATGCGATAAGATTTTTCTGCATCCCAGTTCAGGGTGTATGTCAGCAAACGGCAAAACAGTCTACAATGAAACCGCATTTTCTTTAGTGTTTGATCCTTATCCTTGCGTACACGGATAGACTGAAACTCCTTTTTATGATAGGGTTCCATGATCATTGATGTGCCATCGCCATTCAGAAGAAAGCGAATATAATTGGGCTGCCCTAAAAAGCGAATTGCTTCTGCGTACACATGAGCCACGCCATCCTTCAGATAAAATGAAACATAGGTCTTATTCTCCAATTCCATTTACCATCTTCAGCCCTTTCCATGCTTCTGGATAATTAAAATCGAACAAAAGCATTACCTTTCCTCCAGATGATACAACCCTTCCTGTTGTGCGATAATGTAGTTCTTTATCTAATTCCCACATTTTAAAGATGGGTTGCATGAATTTGCCGCAATCAATCTTCTTTGATTTTTGCTTTTGAGATGGTTTATGCCAGAGAATTGCATCCTTATCCTTCGAAGGACAAGGGATAATTATTATCTTTTTTTCCTTTGTGTTTACCATAATTTGAATAGCAGCACAATCGTTGAGTGTAGAAAAACACACGCTGTTGAAAGCAACACTTCCATACCAAATTGTCATAGATGGATCTGTTGCACGGTTAAACATCATACCCGGTACAATCTGATATCCCTCTAAGCTAACCTCATTCGCAACCGGTCTGGGACGAAATTCATCCATTATGCTAACCTCCTTATACTCTATCTGTTGTTATGTATCCATCTGCCAGACTGATTTGGTATGCCTGATCATGTTCTTCCACAGGAGTACCGAAGTAATTACGCCATTCCTCTGGCAGATAAGCTTTTGGCTTTTTTGATCCCACAAATAATTCAAAATCTGAGAGTTGGAATAAAAACAGGACTTCACCATCGCAGGTCACCGGCTTGCCCAACACTTTGTAGCGGTAGTTTTGATTCCACTGCATCAAATCAAAAATTTTGGCAGCAAATACCTTACACAAAAGGTCTCTGTTTTTCAGTTCTTTCTCACCGCCACCATTTGCCCAACGCAAGGAGTCCGGAGCATCCGGTTCGCAAGGGCGGATAATCAGACGCCGTTGCTCTGGATGTATCAGAATCTGAATATACTTCACACCGGGAAATTTACGCAGACAGGCCATATTAAACTTGATTCTGCTGGCCCATACCGTTATGGCAGGTTCTCTGGTGTGGGCAAATAGTTCTGCCTTCGTCACCTGGTAGCCAGCCAGGTCTACCACTTCCTGTTCTTCCTCCGGCGCACCTGTAATAGGTTCGCTGTTGTTGAACAGGAAATCCAACTGATTATTCTCCATGTCTTGAACCAACTCTCTTTCTTAGATTTATTACACTCTGCTCCAGCTCCGCATCGCTCATGATTGGATGTTGGAACGAGCCGGGTGCTTCTCTGCTGGGTGCATAAACCTTCCAATCCGATCGGGGAGCAAGGAAGTAGAAGCTGTTGTTAATGCTGTAATCGTAGAAATCCTCACCAAAGGAATCATTCCATTCCTCCGGACAAAGGTCGACTCTGCGACGCTTGGCAGTCTCTTGGGAATCCTCCGGCTCACATTCCAAGAATGCTGCCGGTACCGCATTGGTGAGGTTAAATACGATAATCTGATCAGAACCTCTTGCAACCCATGTACCGCGAATGCGATACAAATAATCCGGATTCCATTCCATGATCTGAAACAGAGCATTTCCAAAATGCTGGCAGTTAATGGTTTTCTGGGTCATGACCTTATCTACATCCGGACGCCAGCGAATACTATGAACATCATTTTCTCTGCAGGGGCGAATCGCTATTTTACGCTCGGATGGATGCAACAGCAGCTGGATGTATGGTACATCATAGAATTTACGCATACACTGCACATTAAAGGAGATTTTATTATTGGTGACCGTAATGCTGGGACATTCTGTTCTGGCTGTCATAAACTGTCCACGAACCACCTGGTAGCCTTCCAGGTCAAAAGCGGAGAAAAGGCTTCGTCTTACCCGTCGGATGTCTCCCCGGCTCTCAACGCTGTTAGATGCCTCATAATAGCTCGCTGGATCGTCATTGATCCAATGGTGGTTGATGGGAACATAGCCTCTGAAAATACCGTCACCGATAACCTGCATAGTCGGTAATCTGCCACGCACATGATGCTTCCGGTTCTCCAAAAGGATCTGTGCCGCTTCAAAGGTTTCTACCGAGATGATTGCCTCATGACGGCCTGTATACAAATACTGGTCACGATCCTGCCTGTTTTTCTTATGCTTATGCTCATACAGGTCAGCGGTAAAAGTTTTCCATGTAAGCACACTACCGCAGTATCTTTCATTCCGGAGAATGTAGTTGATGGAGCCTTCACTCCATTCTGTACTGCCTGTCTTGGTCGGACATTCAATGTCCGTCAATAGCGTTGCAATCTCCTTCGTAGATTTTCCCGCCAAAAACGCATGGAATATAAACCGTACAATTTCTGCTTCCGACTCCACGATCTCCAAACTGGCATATTTTATATAGCGGCCTGTCACATCCTTCGGTCGCTCATAACCCAGCAACGCCGGAGTCAGCAGCTTGCCGTCCTTAAATCGCTGCCGGAGAGACCAGTTCATACTCTCGCTCTTTTTTACGGATTCCTCCTGTGCAAATGTTGCCAGGAAGGAAAGCATCAGTTCAGAGTCTTCCGAGAGCGTATTCAGATTGTCTGTTTCAAAGAACACACCCACAGGAGGATTCTGACGCTTCAGCTTTCGCACAAGGGACACGCAGTCCACCAGATTTCTTGCAAAACGGGAAACACTTTTCGTGACGATCAGATCATATTCGCCCCGCTCACAGGCTGCGATCATGGCGTTAAAATCGTCTCTTTTTTTCAGAGAAGTGCCGGAAATACCTTCATCTGCATAGATTCGCCGCAGATCCCAGTTGGGGTGGCTTCCCATCAGCTGTTCGTAGTGAGCCTGCTGTAATTCGAAAGAAGATAACTGCTCATCATTATCGGTAGAAACACGGCAGTAAGCACATACTCGAAATAGTCTGTCCTTACCAAAAATATCATCCTTCGGCTTTGCCGGGATGAACACCTTCTCGCCGATGGAGGTCTGGCGATAAATCTGCCGCTGCACCTCTCTATCAGCACTTCTCATTTATACTTCAGCTCCTTCTTCTGTAATACTTCCAACTCTTCCAGGCAAATGCCAGAACCAGGCATTCCCCTTTTTGATGGACTCGATACCAACATCACTCTTAACACGCATGGCTGTCCGTTTCGGTATTCCTGCCTCAGATAGTAATTCCAGCATCTCACTGCTGGGATAGTCTTTCTCCCGCAATACGGAACATAATATACTGGCAATCATGTCTCTCCTGTTTTCCGGATGTGCATCGCTGAAATCGTCATCACACACGTCATAACTGCCATGCCATTGGATACCGCCATCCGCATCAAAGGAAAAGGCGATGGCACTCCCCTCCGGGGCCAGGCTGCTTTTTATGGGTTGCATATAGCGAAGGCTCGGATCGACCTTGTCCCTACCAATCAGTAAAACACTACGGGCAATGGCAGCTATATCAATGGTACCGAGGCCACGGTACAGCTGCTTGCCTCCTCCCATTTTATTCAAATGCCCAACAAGGACGATTGCACAGCGGCGGCGCTCTGCAATATCCGAAAGCCGACCCAGAATAAGCCGCATTCTGCTGGCACTCTGCATATCGCCATCCTGTGTAAGGAAAGACTGTATGGGATCTAATATGAGAAGCCGGGCATTTGTCTGCTCCAGCACTTTCTCAATTCTGTCATCCTCAAAGGTCAGCGCAGACTGATCTTCCACAATATAAGCAACTTTACTGCAATCTGCATTTGCTGCAATCAGCCTGGGTTTGATTGTATCCGCCACATTGTCTTCAGAGCATTGGTACACAACGGTGATTGGATCTGGCAAAGACGATCCATCCGGCAAGGCTGCTCCTCTGGAAACCATAGCGGCGACATTCAGCATAAAGGTTGATTTGCCCTCCCCTGGATCACCCTGAACAATCGTTATCTTCCCAAACGGGATATACGGATACCACAGCCACTCTATAGCCTTTTGTTGGACGGCAGCATAGAATTCATATTTAAGTTCATGGCTCACGATCGGTTTCTCCTCCCGGTGTCCTTGCTATCAAATTTTGACCGGGTGGGTCGAAAAGATTCACCCATTCTTCATTCAGAAAAAATGCTATTCGTTTTGCAGCTTCTACTGTCAGCTTCCGCTCCCCGGTTTCATATCTGCTGATCGTAGCAGCTGACACACCCATGGCCTTCCCCAAATCACGCTGGGATATTCCCCTTTGCTCCCTTGCCAAACGCAATCTGTTCATATTCATACCCCCTTGTTGCCAATATGGTATTAGTATAGTGCCAAATCGACAACAAGTCAATAACGAATGTGCCAAAATGGCAATATACTTTTTGCCGCATCGGTAATACAATAGGATCATAGGAGGGTACAGCCATGAGATTGAAAGAATTACGACTGCAAAAAGGATTTACTCAGCGTCAGATCGCTGATTATATTGGATGCCTTCCCTCTGTGTATTCTCGCTATGAAAATGGAGACCGAGAACCTTCTATAGAGGTCCTTATTCTGCTATCCAGATTTCTCGGTGTGACCATTGACTATCTTGTGGGAAACGAAGTGGCTGATAGCAGTAATGAACTGACCTCTTATGAGATCTCCCTGATCAATGCCGCACGGGAAGCAGATGACCGAGCAAGAGAAGATGCGCTGAATATGCTCCTGTCCCATAAGGTTTCCCGTAAAAAAGAGAATCCTGCCTAACTGCCAAGAGAACCATCATTCCATTCCGTTCCCCAAAACCAAAATAGTGTTAAGTGTGCCATACAGATTATGCCAAGAGTGCCTTGGCATTGTTGGCACCCTTGGCATCCTTGCTACCAAAGTCGTCCACCTTATGTGGGCGATTTTTATATTTCTGCGATTCTTCCGTCTTTAAACTGAAACACCATACGGCCATCATGATACACCGTGACCTTTTCTATCACATCCAGCCAAACCCGTGGATCAAATACCTGCAGTTCTCCGTCCTGGCTGACGAGTGTTTTCATATAAATATCTATTTCCTGCGCCCTGGATTGCCGATCCAGCCGTTTTCTTTCCAAATCCGTTATCTGCTCCGCCAGGGATTCATATCGATCCACCAGTGCGGTATACTTTTCGAGGTAGTCAGACTGTTGCATCGCTACCGACGCATTTTCAGCAACAATCTTCCGCGTCATCTCAATGACCACCTCCTGCTCGCTTTGCAGACTGGCCAATTCCACATCAATGGCACTAGTGTCCGTCAGCAGTTCCTTCATAGCGGCGCAGTCCTCCAAAAGCCGCTCCCGTTGTGTGATCATCTGGTTATAGGCCATCAAGAACTTCTCATGGACCTCATTTTCATCCACATGGGGTGTATTGCACTTTCCATTTCGGTATTTGTTATTGCAGCGCCATACAACTCGGCGGTACTTATCGTTGGAGTTCCATACCTTCACACCAAAATACTCTCCGCAGTCACCACATACGATTCTGCCGGACAGTACGCTTTTGCCGCTGTATTTGTTGCCCATGGTCTGCCTGCGTCGCATCTCTGCCTGCACCCTCTCAAACAATTCTGGTGCAATGATGGCCGGATGGCTGTCCCGGACATAATACTGAGGAACCTCGCCCTCATTGACTTTGCTTTTTTTCTGGAGGAAATCAACAGTAAATGCTTTCTGCAGGAGTGCATCGCCCTTGTATTTTTCATTTGTGAGAATGCTGCGTACTGTGGATACCTGCCACACTTCCTTTCCTCCAGGGCTCGGAATGCCCTCTGCCGTGAGCCGCTTCGCAATGCTCCAGGGCGACATCCCCAACATAAACAAATCATAGATGTAGCGAACCTGTTCTGCCTGCTCAGGAACGATCTGAGGTAATCCATCCGGTCCCTTTTCATATCCAAGGAAGCGGCTATAAGGAAGGCACACCTTTCCGTCTGCAAACTGCTTTCTTCTGCCCCAGGTAACATTCTCCGAAATGGATCGGCTCTCCTCTTGGGCAAGGCTGGACATGATGGTGATCAGCAGCTCACCTTTGGAATCCAGGGTGTAGATATTTTCTTTCTCGAAATATACCTCCACACCCTTTTCCTTCAGTTTCCGCACGGTGGTAAGGCTGTCAACGGTGTTTCGTGCGAAACGGCTCACGCTCTTGGTCACAATAAGATCAATCTGTCCCGCCAGAGCATCCTCGATCATTTGATTAAAGCCGTCCCGATTTTTTGTCATAACACCAGAAATGCCTTCATCCGTGTACACATTCACAAATGCCCACTGTGGGTTGCGGCGAATGTACTTGGTGTAGTAATCCACCTGGGCTTCATAACTGGTAAACTGCTCGTCCTTATCCGTGGACACACGTGCATAACCTGCCACTCTGCGCAGCCGCTTGGTGCCGGTAGGGATCTTCGTGTGCCTGTCCAGAGTGGCCGGAATAACCGTTATGTTCTTATGCATATGCGTCACTCCTTTCCTCTGCTCTGCGTCGTGCAGCATCTCGCTTTTCCCATGTCCAACTTTCTGACCGGGATCTGTCCTGCCAATGGATCATCCGTTCCCTACCGTCTTTGAAGATAAACCGCAGTCTGTTAGCCTTTTCCACCATGACTACGGAAATCTGATCCAAGAAGATTTCAGAGTTAAACTGCTCCAACCCTAACGCGTCAGCTGCTGCATTCATAAGCGTTTCCTCTGGGATACGTTTTGCATCGCAGGCAACCTTCCCCATGGTGTTGTAGGTGGGGCAATTCCACTTAATGCCGGTGGAGGTCGGCTTCCTTCTATAATGCATTCCACAGCCGGAGCATACCAGCATTCCACTGAAAATATAGGAATTGGGTGGCGTGTATCGGTGGGCGTGTTTCTCTGCCCTTCGCTTGATTTCATTCTGCACTGCCTCAAACTCTTCCACGCTTACAATGGCCTCATGGCAGTCGGTAATGTGATACATGGGAAGTTCACCATTGTTCTGGCACTTTCTTTTGTGTAAATGATCGTCCCGGAAGGTGGTCTGGAGCAGAAGATTGCCGGTATAGGTGTAATTGCGTAAAACGCGCATAACACCATTCTTGCACCACTGGTTTCCAAATCTGGTTGGCACACCCTGAGCATTCAGCTTTTTGGCAATAGCCGTAAGCCCCAGTCCCTTCTGGTAATCATCGAAAATCTGCCTTACTACCACTGCCTCTTCCGGCTGAATGGTCAGCACCCCCTGTCGCAGTCGGTAACCCAGCATTGTGCCATTCCAGGGCATTCCATTTTCAAATTTGTTCTTGATCTGCCACTTCAGGTTGTCGCTGGAAGAAAGACTTTCCTCCTGTGCATAGGATGCCAGGATCGTCAGCATCAGTTCACCGTCAGCGCTGGCAGAATGAATGTTCTGTTCTTCAAAGTACACATCCACCCCCAGCTGTTTTAATTCTCGCACTGTCTCCAGTAGCGTGATCGTATTTCTAGAAAACCGTGATATGGACTTGGTGATGATCATATCCACCTGCCCGGCTCGGCAGGCATCCAGCAGTCTCTGAAATTCCTCTCTGTTGTCCCTGGTACCAGTCAAAGCCTCATCCGCATATACACCACAGAATCGCCAGCCTGGTTCCTGCTGGATCAATTCGCTGTAATAGCTTACCTGTGCGGAAAGAGAATGTAACATTGCGTCCTTGCCGGTAGACACCCTGGCGTACGCAGCAACATTTTTCAGTGACGGAACTGTAGGGCGAACAAAGCGTACCTGCTCGATTTTTCGACCCATTAAGAAGCCTCCTTTTCATTGATTTGTCCTATATTCCCTCTAAAACCAGTTAATATCAAGGGGTTTCTGCAACATATAGTAGACAAATCTAAGGAGTATTTCTGTGCAGTTATTCTATCAATATGGTGGTATTCCTCCTGACTTATCAGTCCTTTTCGGAGTAGTCCCAACGCAACGGCCATAGCAGCACGGTAAGCAATCACGCCATCATTCATGCCCGCACCACCTTCCTGCGATGCTCTGCAAAACAATGCCGGGAGCAGAATCTCTGAGATGGCTTACCATACACTGTGAACTCTCTGCCACAGTATTGGCATAGCTTCGTGTGGAAAGTCTTTTTCTGCATCTGATGTCGGTTCTTCTTCCACCAAGCCATCCGGCATTCATCCGAGCAGAACATCCGGGGACGCTTACAGGGAGTCATAATCAGATTCGCCCCACAATGCTTACACTGATCCCTCTTTTCCGGTGTGGAGCGCTTGGTCAGGTCATCCCCAACGGGGTGACGTTGGCAATAAGATTTCACTGTATTTACGGACAAACCTAATTCCGCAGCGATCCGTCGGTATCCAAGGCCCTGTAACTGTAACACATGGATTCGTCTCATTTCTGCTTTTGTCATCTGCGTTTCCTCCTTCTGAGGTTTTTCCTCATAGGTAGGTCACCGGAATCAGAAAAATTAAGGTTTTTTAGAAAAATATTCATAAATTCGTTCTTGTAGAACTAGGTTCTCGGCACACAGGCTCCTGTTTCACAATGCCCTTCCCAGGTATAATATCTTCAGAACGAAACTCTAGTTCTGGAAGGAGGGATTCACGTGGATTTACGTGCGATTGGAGCCAGAATCAAAGCTGCCAGAGAGCGTGCCGGTATGACTCAAGAAGATCTTGCCGCAGAATTGGAAATGAGCCCCACTCATATCAGCGTTCTGGAGCGAGGACTGAAAGCGCCCAAACTGGAAACGCTTGTGAATATCGCAAATGCCCTCCATGTATCATCGGATATGCTTCTGCAGGATGTTGTTCTGTATGCAGCAGATGGCCTCGCTTCTGAATTATCCGCTGCGATTACAAAGCTTTCTCCCAAGGAACAAGAGCGCATTCTAAATGCGATCCGAGCCTTAACAGAATAATGAAGAGAGCGTCCTGCTCTCTTTTTTATTTGCTACACACTTCGACTGACTTCGACACGCTGATTTGTATATACTCGTTCCACAGGAACTAGTTCTAATTCCATTGGTTCTAGTTCTGCATATCTGCAACGGCAGAAATATAGAAAAGGAATGAGAAAATATGAAACAGATCGATACCATCATGTCGCAAATGACTGGCGCACCCGTTCTAAAGGAATTAGCCAATGCGCTTCGGAAATACTCTACAGAGTTTCCGGAAGAAGAGGAAAAATATCATGAGGCAGTTTCCATACTCAGAGATGCGCTTCCTGCAGACATGACGCCAACACTGGATGAATTTCTCGCAGCTGAAGAAGCCGACATTATCTCCCGGATCTTGTATGCAGGTTTTAGTGGTTTCCGGGCAAATGTAGAAAACTTCCACCATCCATTCTCTTTGGACTTCACTCGCATGGACTTTTTTGATTGTGTAAAAGACCACATTATCGGGCATTTCCCAATCAATTATGAGTCTTCCAGAATCACTGATGCATTTTACAAAGCACTTCCGAAACACTTGCAGGATACCTATCACGACGTAACAGGCTACTATATCCACATGGAATGTGCCGGTCCCAAACTGGCCCACTGTGCCGGTTACCTCCTCGGTAATCAGCTTCTGCCCTGGGTTGAGCCTGGTTATCGTAAGGATTGGCATCAGACCATGATCTATGAACATCAGCTTGCAAAATACTTTGGAATTAAATCCTTATAAGCAAAAAATGCCCACCAGATACTACATTCCCAGTAGTACCCGGTGGGCATTATACTTACTTTATTTTTCGTCAGAGCCGATTCTAAATAATCCTTCAGGCGACGATGGAGTTTGATCTTCTTCTGGAGCTTCATAATACAGCCTACCAATTATTGCTAACAAATAGTAGCAGGTAGAAATGGTGCTGCTCAAGTATGCAACAAGCAATCCAGCACTGAAAGAAAACCATGATATTGTCATGCTGTTTTTTTCTGCTTCAACTGTTGCACCCAGAAAAGTAAAAAAGACAATAACAATTAGGGCCAATATGAGAGTTTCGGTATATCTCCACCGCAATTCCTGCAGACCGCCCTTGTTTCTGATATCTTTCATAATTGCACTGGAAGTCGCACCAACAAGAATCGTGACGGCGGCTAAAATGAAGCCCGAAATTGTGGTAGCAGACGTAATAATTGAGTTAAGGAGAAACTCAAATCGTGTAAAAGACACAGCGGCAATTCCCAGATGTCTGATGATCCAGCACGTCAAAAGCCCAAGACCCAAAGGAATTGATACCGCAACAATCGGATACTTTTTCATAGTTCCCCCTTTCCTGGGATCAGATTAACCCCTGTTTTTCTTTATACTCGCCAAGGCATATTCTATACAATCTGTCATGCGTGATGGGATTATTTCTGGAGTACTCCACAGGCACCAGGAAATGGTCGCGGTCATCCAGAAGATTGATGGTTTCAAAAGCAACATCCTCATCTGCAGCAGTTGTTACCTTAAGGGTATTGGTTCCAGTAAAACCATATGCCTCACGAATCAGTTTTGTTGTTTCGAGTGGATTCAATCGGCCATGCTTCTGCTTTCCGAAGCCCAGTTCGATTTTCACGATTTTGCCCTGGTAGTTACCAAACTGATTCAGTATCTTTGCAAGAGGCTTGTCCTGGTCAGCGTCAGTGAGATGATCACGATCTGCCACAAGAATAAACTTTCTGTACAGATTGGATTCTGCAATTCTGGTAATGCGTGATCCACTGATAATCGGTGCCATGACTACATGATTTCCCTCCGGCAAAAGTAGTTGAATATACTGTTCAAGAGCCTTTATGGATGTGCCATAAATATTGCGCTGCATATAAAGGACACAGTGTTCTTTGTCATACAACAAAGTGGTAGATTCAGCGGGATACTGATTATCTTCCAATTTAATCAGTTCAAATGCGCCGTCATCATCAGCAATGCCGGGTAAAATTTTTTCTCGCAAATGCAAAAGCTGTATTTCCCATACCTGGAGATCTTCATCGTATCTACAGACATGGAACATATGTGTATCACCGGAAACTTTTTTCTTTGATTCAGAAAATGGGTGTTTTGACACTTCCGTTAAAAGCGGATGTAAATCAAATACTTTATCGTGAGTCACACCATCCCTATCTACATAAGAATAGCGTGGCTTAAAATGATCAAACTGAATCTTTTTCTTTGAATTTGCCACAATTTATCCCTCCAGTATGCTGATTATAACATACTGGAGGAAAATAAAAAAGGTTGTTTCCATAAAATTTACATTATTAGCCAGCTGGGATCTTCAGTTCCATGCCGACATAAATGGTATTGGCGGTCAGTCCATTCAGGGTTTTGATTTCTCTGTAACGGCTGCCGTCTCCCAGGTATGCCTTGGCGATTTCATACAGCGTATCACCCCTGACAACAGTGTGTACGCGGCCGGTTTCCTCCGGATCGGCGATAGGAGCCTTTTCTGCCACAGGGTAGATTGCAACACCATCAACGGTGAAAACGCTGTAGCCGGGATTCTTATCCACACGCTTCTTAGCGTTGGAAAGGAAACGGTATGCACCGATCTGGCCCCGGTTACCGTCTGCCCAGTTGCGGCGGACACGGTAGTAGCCCTCCGTCAGCCGTTCGGGGTATTCTTTCTCAGGAACCGGTGCAGGGGTGGGTTTCACTGCGGGTGTGGTTTCCTGTTCCGAAGTTGTACCCAGAGCGGCAGTCACCCTGGATGCCAGATCGCCCAAGTGAGAGAACAGCCAGTCACCGGGACAGCTTTTGTTGGCGAACCATCTGTGGACGGTGATGAGCATCTCATCGGCGGCAGGTTCATAAGCCAGGGCGGTCGCCTTGTCAGCATACCACAGCAGCTTTGTCTTACCGTTTCTCCGGCAGATGTCCGTGCAGAGTTCTACCAGTGCGGCGTACACCGCATCATACATGGCATAAGGATGCTTGGTATCAGAAGCGCACTCGATAGTGATCGCTCTCTGGTCATTCTCCCGGTTGGAAGTACACCAGCTGCGGTCGGACTCCGGGCAGTACATACCCACTCGACCATCTTTATCGATGCCGTAGTTGGAGGATGCCTGCCGGGCCGGATCTGCGAACAACGCACCCAAGCTCTCCGCACTGCACTGGCCTACAACACAGTGCGGAGTGATACGGTCAATGGCATGATTCCGCTGACCGGATTGATTGGGGCTGAGTTTGGTGTAGACGACCAGAGGGCTGTTGGTGTAGGCCATATTTACTCACCGTCGCTTTCGTTCAGCTGTGCCAGAACTTCCTTCAACTTGTCGGGGATGGGCAGACCCAGATGGGTGGCATTTTCCAGCATGGACACACCTTCATTGGACAGGTAGAAGAAGATCACCGCCGTCCGCAGCACATGACCTTCACCCAGGATATTCACATCCAAAATATTCCCAATGCCGACCATGCAGAAGATCAGTACCTTTCGGCAGATACCCCGGAAACCGACCGCGCTGGAGAGCGTATGGTCGTTGATAGCACACATGATGCCGGTGATGTAGTCAATGACTACAAAAACCACCAGGGCATACAAAAAACCGTCAAAGCCGCCCAGGAACCAGCCCAGGAAGCCGCCCAGAGCAGTAAATGCCATCTGGATCGCATACCAAATATTCTTCATAGTGTTTTCCTCCTTGAGTAATTAGCTGCAAAGATCCCAGTCAGTTCCGTTGCCCACATAGGGGGCATACAGATCCCAACTGGAACCGTTACCGATATAGATTTGATAGGCTTCGTTGCCAATGTAGACCAGTCCCTTTGCACCCCAGATCGCATACAGCGTTACATTTCCGGAAGGCTTGTAACTGCCTGTACTGCCGGAGGTTGCCGAGGAACTCGTTGCCCAACCCATAAAGTCATAGCCGTCCCGTGTGGGGGTCGGTAGCGTCACCGAAGCTGTAGTTGTGCTGCTGGAATAAATGGCATACAGAGACAGCGCGGCGTTGGTGGTATACGATGCACCGGAAGCATAGCTTGTACCCGTGCCACTGGAGTTGGTGTTCCATGTGCTGAAGGTATACGATGTCGTTCGCTTTGCCGTCAGTGATGCAGAAGAACAGGTACCGCCATTGGCATTGAGCGTGACCGTGTAGTTGCCCGGAGAAGTCGATGCTTTGGTGGGCTTGGTAGAACTCAGCGTCAATGCTGTACCGTGTGTTTTGTACTGCGTACTGGGAGCGCCGGTACCGCCGTTGGCATTATAGGTGACCGCATAGGTTTTGACAGAGTAGGTCGCCACTGCGGATGGGCTGAGATTTCCTGCAGTGGTGTAATACATATCACTGTTGCTCTTGGTATACAAGAACAGATAATAATAGGTACCCTGACTGAAAGTGCCACTGAACTCAAAAGTAATGGTGCCGTAGGACGTAGAAGAGTAAGTCGAACTTACTTCACTGCCAATGGCATTATTCCGGAATGTGCTTGCCGTATCACTGCTACCACTGTCGGTATAAGTAGTTCTCAAGCTACCATACAGCGTACCGGCATTTGAGTTGGCCTTGTACACCTTAAAGGACACACTCAGTTTGCTGATACTGCCAATGCTGGTAGAACTGGGGGTCTTAACTCTGAGACAGATGGTGTACTTGTTATTACCACTGGGATTCGATGCGATGTACAGTGAAGCACCAGTGCTGGAGCCGATACTCGCAAAACCACTGCTCGGAAACCAGGTCGCTGTCTGACGGTTTCTCCATCCGTCAACCGTTGCATTCATCGTTGCCATAGATTACACCTTCTTGAAAAAGAGTCTGCCTGCGGTGGCGGTACTGGGAAGGCTTGTTCCATACTGATTGGAACTGAGGATGGTAGCACCGGCGGCCAGAAGGTTCTTCAGACCGGTAGCACCATCCGTAGCACCGGTACCGCCCTTTGCGATGGTCACGGTAGCGCCCAGCTTTGCCATAGTGACAGAACTATCAGCCAGCTTCGCCGTGGTGACCGCTTTGTCAGCAATCTTGGCAGTCTCAACGGCAGAAGCACCCAGCTTTGCGGCAGTAACGGATGTGGCACCCAGCTTATCTGTAGTGACAGCACCGGAAGCCATAGCAGCAGTGCCGACTGCGCCGTCAGCGATTTTGTCAGCAGTGACAGCATCATCTGCGATCTTATCTGTGGATACCGCTCCGGTTGCGATCTTGCCGTTGGTGACTGCGTTACTGGCGATCTTTCCGGTGACTACACACCCGGAGCCAAGCATCTCACTCGTGATAATGGGAATACGGACAGCCGCAGATCCGGCAGAGGAATAAATGGATGCGATGCCGGAAGTACCCAGGGCCAGAACGCACAGTTCAAACTGGTAGGTCGTACCGGTGCTGTTGATGTCCTCCTGGTTGAGAGCAGAAAATCCAGTAGCCGTGTTGGCATACTGGATCTGGAAATCAGCCTGTTCAAATGTATCTGCCGTTGCTGCTTTGGTCAGATCAATGGTGATCAGGACACGGGCAAAGCCGGAGGTGGCACCGCTGACAATGACCGTGGTGTTGGCAGTCAGCTTCATTTCCCGTCCGCCGATCAGCAGATAGCCGGGTGTGATGACCAGAGAAGTGCCGCTGAAGGACAGTTCGCAGCCGGACATGATGCCGTCCACGATGACGCAGTGGAACAGATGACCATGATCCTTTGCGGTGACAGTCTGGTTATCGAAGTTGACGCCATGAATACTGGAACTCATATATTCGCTCCTTTCAGCCGCTCCGTCAGCGTAGTCGCCAACTCGCCGCTTTTGTAGTAATAACGATGATCGGCAGAGGAAATGCCGATGTAGGAAACATAGGAGGACATAAGACCTCCATCCAGGCGAAGCACTACTGTATCGTAGAGTTCGTAGGGCTTCGTACTCCGCCATTCAATTTTGTGAGAATTGGAGTTCTGGGAGAAGATGTCCTGCACCTTTTCTTCCAGATCCTCCGTCTCCTCCAGGGCCAGAACCTCCCACTTGCCCTCTGCCCGGAACACCGGTTCCTCCTGGGTCACATCACCATCAGCGGACAGATAGAAGGTATGACCTTCCCCAAACTGGTAGGCTGTGACCTTTGCAATGGAGGATCGGTTGTAGGAACGGGAGATCAGCTGAGAAGTTCCGTCCTCAAACAGGACATTGTGGGAAGGTCGCTGCCGGGGTTGGATCAGGATGTTCAGCTTGTTCTGAGAGACAGAAAACAGCACCTGCACATCCCAGAGGCGGTTGACCTTCCGCATATAGGTTCTGAGGTTGAACAGGCCATCTGTCACCGTGGGACCCAGCCATGGTGTATTGTCCAGGTTCGTGATCTCCAGATAAGGCATCTGGTAGGAAAGGTCACTGACATTCCGATAATGATCCGCAAGCTGCTGTGCCAGGAAAGAACCAATGGAATCTCCATCCTCCCCAAACGGGAGAAGCCTGTCAAAGGCAGCGGCAATGTCCGTTACCGTGACCGTAGTCTGCATCTCATTGGGGGTGACCTGCTCTACAAGCCAGATGTGACCGTCCATGATGAGGAAGTCGCCCTCGCTGCCACGAGTGACGGTGGTATCGTAGAGGACGATGGTTCCCACATCATCGGAGATAGATGCCAGCGGCACATCATAGCTGACCACTTCCGCAGAAGTAACTGTTTTGAAATCTTTCCTTCGTTTGATAAATGCGACCATAGCTACACGCTCCTGTAGTAGTAATACACACGGACATTGGCGCGACCCAGGATGTCGCTGTC
Source organism: Oscillospiraceae bacterium (assembly GCA_017398105.1). The sequence continues at coordinate 55,242 of JAFQHF010000140.1, forward strand.
GGCGGACATGAGAAGTACGCAATCCTCATTCACCGGGATACGGGGAAACGGTTCATAGGCCAGATCCACGTTGTTCAGCGCATCGGTGGTATTTCCGTCTGCGTCCGTGATCTCCGCCCGGCATTTTCCGTAGAAGGTGGAAACCGTAAAGGTGTCATTATCACCCAGGGTGGCGTTCAGAGCACAGATGCCGTAGGTGATGTTGGTGGAGCTCCCCACCAGGGAAATCTTGGGGTTGATGACCGCTCCCTTATAGGTCAGTTCAAAGGCAGCCGGGATATGTCCCCCGGCGGGAATGTCAGCAGCCATACTGCCAGCGCTGGAGGAAGAATAGATCAGATCCGAAGTATAGCTGAAGGGGTACTTCAGAACATAGCCGGACTCCGTGGACATGGACATATTGGTGGGAGCCGCCCGGTACCAGGGAGACAGGCAGGCAAAAGAAGCCGGAACAGTGAGCCACCGGGTCTCCGTCAGTTCCGTTTTAGTCAGGTAGCTGATATAGACATCCCGGTAAAACTCTGTAGTTCCATAGGGTTTGTAGATCAGATGCAAAGAAGCCGAGCCGCTGCACCAATCCACGAAAGAGCGGTAGTCGGCATAGGCGTTTTCGCCAATGAATACCAGGTCTCCGGTGATGGTGCTTTGCGGCTCGGAGTTTTTGGAGATCTCCCGGAAGAAGCCGTTATGGATATCCGCAAAATCAGAAGGCATGATCATGCCCAAACCTGCCGGATTAGACAGGAAGATGTCCTGCTCACCATTGAGGGGCAATCTGCTACCGATCTCATTCTCAATGTAGAACTTTCTCAAATTGCCGCCCCCAATCGTGCATTGAATTTCAGGAACAGGTAGTCGATGGTCGCCTGATCCAGAGTCTGAGGATAGATGTTGATCGTGGTCTGACCGGAAGAAGCGGATACACCGGACACATCATTGCTGAGTGTACCCTTCACTGTGATCTCCGGTGCCAGAGAGGTATTCATGTCCGCAGCCAGGTCATTGACCGCATCACTGATACCATGGCTCATGTCCAGAGTTGCTTTGACTGCTTCATCGCCATCTCGGGAGATCGCGCCAGCCAAACCCTGAACCATCATCTGGCCCGCCCAATCGAAGAGGTCGGAAGGGCTGTGGATACCGAAGAAGTTGCAGATGCCGTCCCAAATAGAACGAATCCATGCAGACACCTTATTCCATAACCATCCGGCAAGGGACTGGATGCCCTGCCACAGGCCACGGACGATGTTCGCGCCCACATTGGAGATCTGCCCCATGGAAGAAGTGAATGCCTGGACGATACCCGCAATGATCTGGGGAACAGCCCGGACGATCTCAACGATCATGGAAGGCAGATTCTTAATGAGGGCTACAAAAACCTGGAAGCCGGTGGAGGCAATGAGTCCGATGTTGTTGGTCAGGGCGTTGGTAATGCCGCCAATGATCTGAGGGATCGCAGTGAGGATCGTGGTAATGATCTGAGGCAAAGCCTGGATCAGTGAAATGAGAAGCTGGATACCGGCTTCCACGATCTGAGGGATGGATGCCAGTGTAGCTGTCACCAGATTGTCGATGATCTGCGGTACGGCAGTCAGGATGGTGGTGATGATACTGGGTAGTGCCGTGATCAGAGAAGTGATCAGCTGGAAGCCAGTCTGGATGATCTGGGGAATGGAACCCAGGAAGAAGTCAATGACCGAGTTGACGATGGTGGGAAGCGCGGCGATCAGCACAGGAAGCGCATCCAGCGTACCGGTAGTCAGACCGGTCATCAGTTGAAGGGCGGCATCCAGAACCAGGGGCATACTGTCCAGCAGGCCGCTGACAATGGTCACCACCGCCTCAACCGCCGTAGGGATCAGTTCGGGAAGAGCCGAGCCGAAACCGCCTACCAGGGTGGTGACCAACAGTACAGCCGCTTCCACGATAAGAGGTAGGTTATCGATCAGCGCCTGCGTTATGGTCAGGATCGCCTGGACTGTCGCAGGGGTAAGTTCCGGTAGCAGGCTCAGTAGTGTGGTCAGCACCGAAGAGAACAGGTCAGTCACCGTCTGGAGCAACATGGGAAGAAGATCTCCCAAAGCCATGATTATGGTAGCTACCACAATGGGAAGCACATCCACGATGTTCTGAAGCACAGGAAGCACATTGTCCTTGACCGACCCGAAGGCATCCACCATGTTCTGGGTCAGATTCTGCATATCTGCATCGGCATTGCCAAGACCGGCCACGAAGGAATCAATGGATGCCTTCATCAGGCCGATGGAGCCGGAAATGGTCTGGGTGGCTTCTCTTTCAAAGTTACCTGCGTACTGCTGGGTCTTTTCCAGAAAGTAAGCCATGGAAACTTCTGCCTTTTCGGCATTGGACATTTCTTTCCATGCCTTCTCATAGCCGTTGGCCATGGCATAGGCTTCCAGGGTGGTATTGTTCATGGCAACACCCAAATTGTCCATCATCGAGTAGTTGCCTTTGGCGGCACCGGTCACCGCTTCCAGAGCTGCTTCCGTATCGATACCCATGACGGATGCCATGTCAGCAGCTCTTTGCATGGCCTGGGTGGTCATCTCAAGGGACTGCTGCTGGGTTAAGCCGCTGCCCTGGAACAGAGCGCCCATCTTATTGGCAGTGGCCAGATACTCACTCTGGGAAGTACCCATGGTGCGGTAGGCTTCCTCGGAGATGGACATCAGTTCATTGGCGTAATCGCCGTAGACGGCAACAGCGCCGCCCATGTTCTGCTCCAGTTCACCGAACTGCTCAATGACTCCGGTTGCCAGCTTGATCGTAGCGGCACCGGCGGCAACTGCCACAGTACCCATGGCAGCACCGACGCTTTTCAAAACAGAACCGAGGCCACTGAACTTCTTCTCAGAATCTTCAGCAGCCTCGGCGGCATCTTCCAGTTCCTCGCCCATGTCATCCGCTTCCCTGGAACAATCGTCCAGTTCACGCTCCATGTCATTCAGGGCGGCTTTGGCATTATTCAGTTGGATCTGCCAGTTCTGCGTCCGGCGGTCATTTTCGCCGAAAGACTCAGAAGCGTTTTGCAGAGCCTTCTGGAGCATTTCAATCTTCTGCTTCTGGGCATCGATCTGAGAAGTGAGGGTTTTCGTCCTTGCCGCCAGTGCCTCCGCAGAATTATCATTTTTACTGAACTGGGATTGTACCAGCTTCATTTCGGAGCCGAGAACTTTGAAGGACTGGTTAATATCACTCAGCGCCTTCTTAAATTCCTTCTCACCTTCAAGGCCGATTTTCAGACCAAAGGTATCAGCCACGGACTACGCACCTCCTTCCTCAGATGCCATCCGGGATGATCTCGTCAATGAAAACCTCCCGTTTGGGTTTGGTAATGCCGTTGTACTGTTTATGGCACTCCCAAAGATCCAGGAGTAAACCAAACGGTATCAGCCAGACTTCCTCCCAGGAGAGGCGTAGCTGGCTGATGCCGTAATAAAGAAGTCGGGTAAATAACTCTTCGTCACTTACCCGACTGCCGCGTTTTTTGGATCGTCCTCACTGATGATGTTGCGCTTGGTGCCCTTGTACAGGGCTTCGGTGATGGCATCCTTGTAGGAAGCCAGATCCACGGGAGAGGTCAGCAGTTCCACATCCTCCTCGGTCAGCAGCTCACGCTTGTTGTCCCGGTTTCGGAGGTTGTGGATGAGAATGGACTGGTTCGCCAGAAGGGTGATGAGCCAGACGATCTCACCGATGGCCAGTTCAAAGTTCTCGGACTTCATCAGCTTATCGCCCAGGTTTTCAAGACCACCGTAGCGACCGGCGATCTGCTTAGTTGCTCTGGTGGTCAGAACCAGGGAGTATTCCTCACCGCCAATGGTGATGATTGCAGTGCGTTCAGTGTCCATAGTTCCTCCTTATCAGGCGGTATAGGCGGGTTCGTAAACCTCGTTATACCAGTTGACGATGGTTTCCTCGGTGACAGAAGTATCACCCTCCGTGACCTCTGCCTTCCAGGGGTGCTTGCCCCGGGTATCGGGCTTGTTCCGGCGCAGGATGGTACCTTCAATGGTGGGAGTGGAGAAGGTAATGCTGTCACCCTTGGTAGCCATGTTCGCCGCAGGGATACCGAACTTCACACGGTACAGCCAGAAGTAGCGGTACTTGCCGTTGGACTTCTTCGCCCGGAAACCGACAGCAACAGGAGTGCCGCCGTCCTCACTTGCGGACACGATAACGCCGTTGGCATCGATGGTAGCGCCACTGAGGTCAGATGCCACCGTGGAGCCAATGTCATCAACGCCCAGCGTCAGCTTGCCGCTCTTGAATTCCTTAACGATCTCCGCGGCACCGTCATCTGCATACAGAGTTGCCTCTGCCAGTTCCACGGAAAGGTCAGCAGACATGGCCTTCGCCAGCTGCACAGGCTTTTCATAAGTTTCTTCGCCGTTCTCCGCTTCGGTGATCTTAGCGTAGTACAGCTTATCCAGACCAATTGTTGCCATGGTCATTCCTCCATTTCATAGTAATGCGCCACATCAATGGCGTAATTGTGATAGCCGGAGTCATCGTCATAACCGACATACCGGCGCTCTGTTATGGTCATGTCCGCAGCGAGGATCGCCCGGACAAGGGTATTCTTCCATCGGGTGTAGCTACCCTTTGTGAAAAGAGAGATACGCACCTCCTGGACATCCACACCGGGATCGTTGTCTGCGTGGACATCAAAAGAATCCGAAAGAGGTGTCAGCACCAGGTATTCTGTTGGGGCAGTACCGGAAAACACACCGGTCTCCACGGCGATCCCCACATTTCCGGCAATGGTCTTCAAATCCGCAAGCAGGCTCACAGCTTTTCCACCTCCGCTTCCAGAGTATCCTTCATGACCTGAATGCACTCCCTACGGGAGGCAGTCTTTGCGGGCTTCAGGAAAGGTTTGGGTGTTTGTCCGTGCTTTCCGTATTCCAGAATATTGGCGATCTTGGCGTTGCTGCCGCCGTCGGAACGAGGCTCGGCAAAACCGACCTTGATATCGTGATTTCCGGAAGCGTCCACTTTAACAGGAGACAGGCCGAGAGAGCCGACCAGCTCGCCGGTGGAGCGGGAGTCGTACTTGGTGCCGGTACCGACCACGGCAGAGAGGTTGCCTTGGACTTTCTTCAGAACCACCTCACCACCGGCTTCCAGTACCGTTTCTGCGACAGCGTCCATACTGGAACCCAGCCGGGACAGCTTCAGCAGGAAATCCTCCGGCATCTTCACATCACATTTCGCCACTGGGCTTCACCTCTTTCGCCAGGACTTCCAGATACATTCCACGGCCTTTCACATTCTCAACACTGGTGATCTCAAAAAGATGCCCATCACACAGGATCGTCATGTCGGTTGTGACCTCTGTATGGGGCATGACACGGAAACGGAAAAGGTCTGTGGCATCTGTAAAAGATGCCCGGTTAGACCATTTCTCACTGCCATGCCGACCCTCCCGGTATGCCCGGACGGTATTCGCCGTGGAAAACTCCACAGAGGAAAAGCCTTCCTCGTCTTTGACGATCCGCTTGACCTGCAGGTCGATCCAGGTGTTCATCATGCCGATAGACATACACTACACCTTCCAATCCCGGTCGAGCCGGAGCAGCAGATTGACGGTATGCCATACCTGCTGTCCGGCCTGGACATTGTCAGAGAAGAAGCCGCCGGTACTGCCGTCTCTGGATTCATAAAAGTGGGTCGAAAGCATGATGACCGCCTGTTCTGTGGTGGGCGGCATGGGATCGACCTGGTAAGTACCTGCCGGGATGTGCTGGTAGCTTTCCGCATAGGAGATGGCAGCGGTAATGTAGCCCGTCAGCAGATCGTTGTCATCGTTATGATCCAGAATGAGATTCTGTTTGACCTTCTTCAGAAGTTCTTCCATCATCGCTGCCACCTCCGGTTATTAGCCTGCCTTCTGTTGCAGGACCTTGATCGCTTCGGGCAGGATCAGCTTGCCATCCACACGCTGAGAACCCATAAAGCCGACCTGACCGGTCTGTGCGTACAGTTCGTTCAGGCGCTTGAAGGAACGGCCCTGGCGGTCGGCGATCCAGTAATACTTGAAGTCACCGAAAGCGATGGACTTGGCACCGGCGGCAATAGTGGGCATATAAGCAGAGGTGTACACGGGACGACCCAGCAGAGTGTGGGGGGCGTCTGCGGTCAGAGAGTTCTGCCACAGATACTGACCGTTGTTGTCCTTCAGCTTCCGGACAGCCTTGATGGTGGCGTCATTCATGACCCACACAGCCTTGCTGCGGTAGGGAGCCTTCAGGGAATGGAACAGATCCATCAATTCATCCGCAGTGATTGCGGTAGCGGAAGCTGCGGTCACACCGACCTCGGCACCACCGGTATCAGCCAGAATGCCCAGGGGCTTACCGTTACCGTCACCGATGAAGAAGGATTCCTCCTCACGGGCACCGATACGGCGGGCAAATTCACGGGAGATGTAGGCTTCCAGATCGAAGACGGAGTCACGGAGCAGTTCCTCAGACACCTTGATGGTGGTACCCAGCTTGTGAGCGCCGATGGTGATCTGGGAGAACTGATCATCGCTCTCCACATAGGGACCCTCCTCATCGATCCAATTGGCGGTACCCTTGGAAGCTACCACAGGGATCTTACGCTCACCGCTGTCAGTGTTGATGGTATGGGCCAGTCGGCGGAAGACGTTCTCTTCCTCCAGTGCCTCTACCAGATGGCGTTCGTACTCATCGGGGACTAGATAGCCGCCCTCGGCATCGTCGCCAACCTGCAGGGCATTGACCACCTGGGGCATGGGAGCCTTGGAGCGCATGACATTCCAGAAGCTGGAATTGTACTCGTCCGCCGCACGACCGGTCTTGGTCTGTGCGGAAGCAGTAGCGGTCATGGGCTTACCGGTGATGGGAGTGGATACGGGCTTGGACAGATCAGCGTCGATTGCCTCACGGCGCTCCATACGCTTGATTTCATTGGTCAGGGCTGCAAGATCCTTTTCCATACCGGAATAGGTGGCATCATCTTCGGCAGACAGCACGCCCTTGTCGTTGCGGTGGGTTTCCAGGAAACCATCCATGGTAGCCAGCAGCTTGGTTCTCTTTTCACGCATTTCGATAATAGTCATATCATTTTCCTCCAGATATCAGGTGTAATTTTTGATTGCTTTCAGTTCTGCTCTCAGAGCATCCACAGAGCGACTTGTGGGCTCCTTGGGAGCGGTGGGCTGGATCTTGCATCTTGCGGCGATCTTGCCCATTAGGGAGTTCACGACGGATGCCTTGGAATACAGCATGGAAACCGTGGGAGTTCCCATATCCTCCGCAGCTGTGGATCGCTTCATGATCTCGTCTGCGAAGCCCAGTTCGATGGCCTTATTGGTATCCATCCAGGTTTCAGCATCCATGAGATGGGACAGCTTTGCACGGGAGAGTCCTGTTTTGATCTCATAGGCGTTGATGATGGAATCTTTCACGCTCCCCAGCATTTCGATGGCCTTCTGCATTTCGCCGGAGTCACCGAATGCAATGGTCATCGGGTTGTGGATCATGAGCATGGATACCGGGGACATCAAAACCCTGGCACCAGCCATGGCGATAACGGATGCAGCAGATGCCGCAATGCCGTCGATCTTCACCGTGACGCTGCCAGGGTATTCCATCAGCATATTGTAGATTTGGGCAGCGGCAATGCAGTCGCCGCCGGGACTGTTGATCCACACGGTCACATCACCGGTACCAGACATCAGTTCGTCCTTGAACAGCTGGGGTGTGACATCGTCGTCATACCAGCTTTCCTCTGCGATGGTGCCGTTCAGATGCAAGATCCGCTCCGCTGGTGCTGTCTCCGTCGCTGCCTGGTTCGTCCAGTTCCAGAACTTCTTCATTGGGATTTTCCTCCTTCCCGGAAATGTTGCTTATATTGGCGAATGCTCCTGCATCACGCATGGGGAGCATATTGCCGTTGATGAGGTAAAGGTCGCCACCATCTTCAGCGGGGATACGGTCCAGGTTTTCCAGTTCCCGGATGTCATTTGCGGACATCCAACCGTTCTGCCGACCGATGGCATAGCCATTCATGCGGCTCTGATAGTCGCCGCGAAGCAGACCTTCCAGATTGAATTTGAAGAAATACTTCTCTTTCTCCCCGAAGCCCAGCAATGCTCTCTGCAGGGACTGCTCCCAGCGGATGACCCAGGGGTCCAGGGTGTATTTCACAAACTCAAGGGACTGCTGCTCAATATTAGAAAAGCTCGACTTTTCCAGGTCGCCGACCATATGGGGCGGCACTCGGAAAATTCGAGCAATCTCATTGATCTGAAATTTACGGGTTTCCAGGAACTGCGCCTGTTCCGGAGAGATGGAGATGGGGGTGTATTTCATGCCCTCTTCCAGAATGGCTACCTTACCGGAATTAGATGCACCACCGAACTGACTCTGCCAGGTTTCACGGAGTCGGCTGGGGTCTCGGATCGTACCGGGATGTTCCAGCACACCGGAAGGGGCAGCACCGTTGGCAAAGAACCTGGCACCAAACTCCTCGCAGGCGATGGCCATACCGATGGCGTTCTTCGCCATGGCGATAGGACTGTAGCCCACCAGACCGTCAAAACCCAGGCCGGGAATATGCAGCACATCCGTGGGTTTCAGTATCACGGTATGTTCCTTGTCCCGGATCGCTTCGTCCGTACCACGGTAATAGCTGTAATAAAGCTGACCGCTGCCGTCACGATCTACGGACATTTTGTTGGGCATCAGCGGATACAGTGCAACAACTTCATTTTTGCCGTTACGAATGACCTGGGCATAGGCGTTGCCCCAAAGGAGCAGGTGGGTCATGAGAGTCTCCCGGAATACAAAGGAACTCATTTCCGGGTTAGGCTCGTCATGGAGCAGTCGATACAGAGAATGGTTAATAGCTTTCTCCTTGCCGCCGTCCTCGTTATACCGGTAAAGGTGCAGCGGAAGACCGGCCACAGCTTCTGCAAGGATACGGACGCAGGAATATACAGCAGTCATCTGCATAGCAGACCGCTCTGTGACAGATTTGCCGGAGGTGGTGCCGCCCATATAGAAGGTATAGCTGCTTCCGGCTGTTTTATTTTGGGGCTTATCCCTGGAACGGAAAACACCTTTGAAAAGGCCCAAATGAATCACTCCTTCAAAATTGGGCATAAGAAAAGCGCTCATCCGTAGATGAACGCTTTATGTTTTACCCATCAAGATTTAGTTCTTACGATATAGTCTCCAATATATTTCAAGTCTCTTTTCCATTTTTCAACTGCCACAGGCTTATTATGGTGAAGCTTTATATTGAGTTCAATGCATCTTGTCATATCCAAATAGGTAATATATTTCTTTTCAAGAAGCATTACCAATAGGTTCTGTCTTTCATCATCAGAGCGACCATCGGAAACATTGTAGCCAAGTTGGAATAAACGAGACTCTTCATTCAATCCGGAAAAATCATCATTTTCAATGCTTAACGCACGTCTCTTAATTAGCAGTTTGCCGTAGTTTTTTTCAAACAGTGCCAATGTAGTTTTGCCAATGAAATACTTTCTGCATTTTGTACAATAATGAACCGGCAAAACCAGTTTCCCTGAGCCAGAAGCAAAATCAGCAACAAATTTTTCTGCAACAATGGGATGCGCTTTCAGGTAGCAAGATATCCCAGATAAGTTTTCATATATATACAGGATCGCATTAGTAATCGCAGTTGAATCCTCTTCAGTAAGGATATTAACAACCGTATGTTCATGGATATACGATAGAACATGATCATTTATCTCATGACAAACTCTCTTAAACTCATACTTTGGTTGCGAATTTATTTTCCATCTGTGGATAATACGAGTGATCGCATATTGGATTTCAATCAAGAAATCTGCAAATGATATTATCCTGACCTGAATTGCTCCCGGTTGATTGGGTTTATCGATTACCTTTGTACGCAAAAATGAGAACTGGTCAAAACCGTATTTATTTGCAAATATTTTCGTATACTCGTCAGCAAACACACAGAGGTATTTATTCATAATAGGTTCACACATTTGGCGAACCTTCATCTTACATAAATCATCCCACACATCAGGCCATAGTAGTCGGCGTCCTTCATATTCCTGCATAAACGCACTACGTTGAGATTCATACAATTCTTGTATGGAGACATATAAATCGTAAAAATCATCAATAGCGCCAATATTTGCAACATTACTTGGTGTGAGTGCCCAGTCAAATTTTTGTGCCACAGATTCTCACTTCCTTATAATCGATATATCGATTATATTCTAGACAGCATAATATTGCAACGGAAACATCGATTTATGGGCTAAATAAACATAATTCCTCTACTGTCATAGACCGAAGCACCATTATCGTTACCGCAGCGGATCGCTCTGTCCAGGGCCATGATTGTGGCAACTGCACCGTCGATTTTCTCTGTGGATTTTTCTTTATCCGGCTTAATGTTGCCGGCCGGGTCGGATCGGATGAAGATATTGTCCATCATCCATCGGAGAACCGGGTGACCACCGTGGGCGATCCGCTCCTCAAGCACCAGCTTCATCAGTTCTTTGGTGGGTGGGGACATATCCTTGAAGCCCTGTCCGAAAGGCACTACGGTAAATCCCATGCCTTCCAGATTCTGCACCATCTGAACAGCGCCCCATCGGTCAAAGGCGATCTCTCGGATATTAAATCGTTCACCCAGCCGCTCGATGAATTTCTCGATGTAGCCGTAGTGGACAACGTTACCCTCGGTGGTCTGGAGGAATCCCTGCCGCTCCCACACATCGTATGGAACATGATCTCGCCGGACTCGCAGATCCAGGTTATCCTCCGGAATCCAGAAGTATGGCAGGATCATATATTTATCGTCCTCATCGGTGGGTGGGAACACCAGAACCAGGGCCGTGATGTCCGTGGTAGAGGAAAGGTCAAGACCGCCGTAGCAGACACGGCCTTCCAGATCGTCCTCATTCACTGCAAATTCGCATTTGTCCCATAAATGCATGGGCATCCATCGGATCGCCTGTTTGACCCACTGGTTCAGACGGAGTTGCCGGAAAGCATTCTCTTCGCCGGGGTTTTGCTTTGCCGACTCACAGGCATCTCTGACTTTGTCGATACCCACAGTTATACCCAGAGAGGGATTTGCCTTCTTCCAGGTTTTGGGGTCCGTCCAGTCATCTGTCTCATCGGCACCGTAGATAACCGGGTAGAATGTGTGGTCGATTTTACGACCCTCAATAATGTCCTTTGCCTTCTGGTGAATCTCGTAGCAAATGGACTTGGTGTCATTACCGGCGGTGGTAATGAGGAAATACAGCGGCTGCATACGGGCATCGCCGGAGCCTTTGGTCATAACATCAAACAGCTTTCGATTGGGCTGGGTATGCAGCTCATCGAAAACAACACCGTGGGTATTGAAACCGTGCTTATTACCGACGTCGGCAGAAAGCACCTGGTAGATACTGCCCGTTGGCTGATAAATCAACCGTTTCTGGGAATCCAGTATCTTTACCCGTTTTGCCAGGGCAGGACACATACGCACCATGTCCGCTGCTACATTGAAAACAATGGATGCCTGCTGTCGATCCGCTGCACAGCCATATACTTCAGCGCGTTCTTCACCGTCACCGCAGGTAAGGAGCAATGCAACAGCGGCAGCCAGTTCCGATTTACCTTGCTTTTTAGGAATCTCAATGTATGCGGTATTGAATTGTCTGTAGCCGTTGGACTTTAGTGAGCCGAATACATCCCGGATGATCTGCTCTTGCCAGTCGATGAGTTCAAAGGGCTTTCTTGCCCAGGTGCCTTTGGTATGGCACAGGCATTCTATAAAATTGACCGCATAGTCAGCGGCATTTTTATCGTAGTACGAGCCTTTCGCCAGAAACCGGGTAGGCTTATACTTCTTTAGCTTCCGAATATACGATCACCTCCACAGCAAAAGAAAAAGCCACACCGAATCAGTGTGACTTCAATAATCAGTGTGTCTACCGGAAACGAGGAACAGAGCCTTTCGGCTCCGTCCCAGAACTACTTATCCATAATCAGTGGTTCTCGCTGAAGATGAGGATCTGCAAAGCCATTTCCACATCCAGATCAACCGGCTTTATTATCCATTCTCTGTCGTAATTGCAAACAATCTCACCTTTACGTTTCAATATAAGTTTGCTGATGCGACCTCCATCAATGCCAAATTGAGAGGGACCGTCATAAACCTTAACTTCATACCGAATCCAACTGGAATTGATCTTTATGGCTCCTTCTTTCCACATGACGCTTCTTCCCCCGGTACATCATCCTTGCCAAACAGCATAGCCATTACCATTTTCCCTCCCAGGCGGAATCCTTCAATGAAGCCATCCTCCTCGATTAGTGCATCCAGATAATTATGTTCTGCGATATATTCCTCGAACATGGCCTTCTGCTCCGGGTTCAGGGTTTCCCGGAAAGCAGCAGCCAACTCGGCAATGGTATGATCCTGCAAATAACGTTTCGATGCCTTATCAATGACGCGACCACAGGGATCAATATTCCCGCCGTAAAGCTGCGAAATCAGATCTCGGTACATCACTCCACCACCTTTCGGCAGTGATCTTCACCGTAAACCACACCCAAACTGGAACCGCAGTCCCAGTCAACATGGATCGTACCGATGGAATCGACGGAAACAACCGTCCCCTGACAACCGGGAATCAGCTTGGTGTTGAACGGATCATTCATGCTGACCAGCTCTACTCTTGTTCCCTTTGGGTACCGTTCCCGGAGGATTTGAAGAACCGTTTTAGAAATTACTCGCATTCCTGCGCCTCCTTTCGGGGACCGGCCTTGAATGCCGTGCTACCGGAAAGATTCCGGAGCAGGATCTTCCGTGCGGTCTTATACTCGTCACCGATAAAGCCGAGCCGCAGGAGGAAGCAGCGGAATGTATACTTCTCATTGTCCACAGCTTTCTCCTTTGCACTGATTCGCTTCTGATTCCGGGCCATGTCACACAGCCTACAAATGAAAGTTTCATAAGCCTTCATTTCGTCAGGGGTACAATTTTCCGGGAACCAGGGGAAGCTGACCTTCTCATCAGTGATTTCAAAGGGAATATCCGCAGCTCCCAGAGCCTTGCGAATCAGATTGCCTTTGGACTCCACGATGTTGCGCAGGTTCGCAAGATGGCTGTCAGTGAACAGTGACCGGGGCATGGAAATGCAGATTCCGGAAATTTCAACATCCGAGGATTCCTCGGTAGTTTCCTCTTCCATGGCCTCTGCCAGAGGATCTTCCGCCAGGAAGTCCTTCTCCCGAAGGAATCTGACGAGAGCTGCAGCCTCCCGGACTTCCTCAATGGTAACCTGACCGTCCACGCTGATATAGATGCCTCCCACCTTGTAAGCAAATCCTGGTGCGCCCAGGTATTTTGCTTTCTCACCAGTGTGTTCGACGATCGCCGCCACCAGGCGTTTGCGGTCGCTGCCGCTGACATTGTAATTGATGATCATGTGTAAAACCTCCTTGTTTTTTGGTAGTACACATATTCGCTCTGAATGACAGAGATAGCAAGTTGTTTCTGGCACAGGAAATATAGAAAGATCAAAGGCAATATTGTGTGTAGTACACAATGCCAGTCCGTTGATAATTACTCCTCTTGTGCCCCCAGCTCGGAGTAATGATAGGTCAGGCCATCCCGCTGCACAGTGACATCTTCCGAACCACCAACCTGCTCAATGTACCGCTTTACGATAACATCACAGAACTTTTCATCCAGTTCCACGGTGTAACAAATACGGTCGGTCTGTTCACAGGCTATAAGTGTACTTCCAGAGCCACCAAAGGGGTCCAGGACCACGCTATTGCTCATGGAAGAATTCATGATGGGATATGCCAGAAGTGGAATGGGTTTCATGGTTGGGTGATCACCGTTCCTCTTCGGCTTATCGAATTCCCAGATGGTGGTTTCCTTTCTGCCGGTATACCATTGGTGCTTGCCATTTTTCTTCCAACCATACAGGCATGGCTCATGCTGCCATTGATAGGGGCTACGCCCCAGCACCAGAGACTGCTTCTTCCAGATACAGCACCCGGACAAATAAAATCCTGCATCGGCGAAAGCCCTGCGGAAATTCAGCCCCTCAGTATCTGCGTGGAACACATAGATGGACGCATCATCTGCCATTACCGCGTGCATCTGCGTAAATGCATCTAGAAGGAATTTGTAGAAGGCATCGTTGCCCATATTATCATTTTTGATTTTACCGGCAGAACCTTCATAATTGACGTTGTAAGGTGGATCGGTGATGACCAGATTTGCCTTCACCCCTGCCATGAGCAAATCGAAGGTATCAGTCTTGGTACTATCACCGCAGATCAATCGATGCCGGCCAAGCTGCCAGATATCGCCTGTCTTTGTGGTGGTAGGCTTTTCCAATTCTGCATCCACATCGAATGTGTCCTCTTTGACACCATCTTTGATGCTGTCTTTGAAAAGGTCATCGATTTCAGCCGGATCAAAGCCAGTGATGGATACGTCGAAGTCAGCACCCTGCAGATCCTCAATCAGCAGAGCTAGCTTATCATTATCCCAGTCGCCGGAGATCTTATTCAGGGCAATGTTCAAAGCCTTTTCCTGATCCTCCGGTATATCCACCACAACGCAGTCCACTTCGGTAATACCAATATCCTGTAGCACCTTCAGTCGCTGATGACCACCGACCACCCGACCGGTAGCTTTGTTCCAGATCACAGGCTCCACATAACCGAACTGCTGCAAGGAGCGCTTCAGTTTCTCATATTCCGGATCGCCGGGTTGCAGATCCTTGCGGGGGTTATAGTCTGCAGGAAGCAGATCCGCCGCATTTTTCTTTTCAATGATCATACAAGTCCCCACTCAGCGAACTTTTCAAATCCACCCAGGTTTCGGATGAACTCTCTCGCTGTTTCTACGATTTCCTCGTAAGAAATACCATTCACGGCTTCATCGCCAATGGCACAGCATAGTTCCACAGGCTTGCCCAGTCGCTGGGCTTCCAACCAAGCGTAGATATTTACGCTGACATCAGCTTTGGACAGATCCTTGCCATGCAAACCACCGCCGGTAACGGAATCAGCCATATCGCTCCCTAGCTTCCGGTTGGTAGCGCCGGTGTCCACATTGGTACCACCAGTCCAATCACCCAGGGGGTTGATCTCCGCATAGGGAAAATCGTTGCTCAGATCTTCAGAATCTGCATGGCTCTGGCAGATAATGACACGGTCGCCATCCATGATGTACTTGCCATCATAGGGATGCTTCTCATAAATAGCACGGGCCAATGCAGACAGATTCTTCTGCTCCTCGGTCACAGGAACACCTTTGAAGATACCGTTGTCGCCGCAGCGGAAGGCATCTTCCTGGTTCCTTGCAAGGTGATAATCCTGGGGAACAATGACCACATCAGTCTTGATATTGCCTGCGATACGGTGGATAGCATTCTTGATCTTTTTTACATTCAGCGAAGCAGAGGTTTCCACAATGGCATGGCAGATACCATGGCCGGTCAGAACCTCCACCGCCACCTTTGGATCGATCTGTGTTTCGTATGCGATGTCCACAATGGCACCTGCAATACGATCCGCAATCTTATCCGGATGGGAGGGATTCACTTTTTCAAACATAACTTTTATCCTTTCCTGGATTGTAATAGTCGTTCCATAGGATCATCCTGCACGCTGCCGGAGTATTCGCCGGTACAGTTTTCTCGGACAATTTGGAAAATCTCTGACCACAGACGGTTGGCCTGGGTCTGATACTTATCTGCAATCGCTACATAGGGAGACTGGATGGCTGCACCAGTGGTAGGGTGTTTTGCCAAAAATCCCAGTTCACTGTTGATAACCTCACACTGCATCCATCTGGCGATGCTCATTGCGTAGCGCTCAATGAGTATCGGGGAAACCAGGGACGCACATCCTCTTTCAGAAAGCCAGTTCCACACACGTTCATAGATTTCGGCTGCGCACAGGGTTGATCCATCCTTCTGAGTAGCAGAAAGATACTCAGGCGGTTTGGGCATAGACTGCCCTTCAAGATCTGCCGCGCTGTCTCGAAAATCAATAAGTGTCAGCGGTCTCTTTCCAAGGTTGCCTTCCGCCAATTTCTCGGCAATCGGCTTTTTCGGTCTGCCTCCAGAGCCTGGCTTGGGACCCCTTTTGCCCAATTCATGTCACCTCATTTCCTGTCGGGGCCTATTCCCCTAAAAACTTTTGCGAATTTTTACACGAAGCCCCGGGCCGCTGCCCCGATGTAAAAGCCACAGAGATTTTTACCCCCCTACCGGTCACCCAGTTCATGGTGGATCTTGTTGTGGCAGGATCGGCACAGGGACATAAGGTTTTCTCTGGCATGGGTGCCACCTTTGGAAATCGGGATCTTGTGATGTACCTCTGCCGCAGGGATCAGTTTTCCTTCCTTCTCACACTGCTCACACAGAGGATGTTGACCGATGTGTCTGTCACGGATGCGTTTCCAGGCACGGCCATACTTTTTGTTGATGTCCGGAGCGCGTTGGTACTTGTTGTACTGTCTGCGTGCAACCGCCGCATGATCCTCACAATACTGACCATCAATCAGCTTTGGACAGCCAGGGTATGAGCATGGCCTCTTGGGTCTACTTGGCACGCTTGTCCTCCTTCTTTAGAAATTGCCGCAGCATATACCGGAGGATGTAGTATATCTGCTCCAGATAGGAAACCTTTCTGTAGCCCATATACTCACCTCCAGAAGGGCATGAAAAAAGCCCTCACAGGATTGCTCCCGTGAAGGCTGTTCCCATATTCATTTGGCGATTATAATAATATCATAGGGACATACTCTCATACCATCACATTTACTCTCGTCTGGCAATTACTCCCTGAAAGTTGATTTGTTTACATTTTTAAAGTATACTATTCCTAAAATAAACGATCAAATAATCAATTTATAGATGAATGGGAGAGTACATGGAGACAAAAGAAAAACTGGATGTTATTGTCCAGCACTACATTTCACAGGGCCTTATTAAACTCTTTTCTCAGAACAAGAAGTTTGTATTCGAGTTTAATCTTCAGAATGATAAAATCTATCCCGAAGGCATTAGTACCACAATGAGTTCAAAGTACACCTATGAGCATCCGTTGCTGGCAGGTAACACTTTGG
This sequence comes from Oscillospiraceae bacterium, assembly GCA_017398105.1. Next base: position 72,396 of record JAFQHF010000140.1, read on the forward strand.
AAAAGGCTTTCAAGACAGTTGAGGATGAATATATTCCTTTGGTGAAGGATATCGTTGCCGCTCTTGAAAATAACGATATAAAAACCGCAAAAACAATCGTAAAAGCTATTCTACCTCTTGTGTTGCTGTTCTACTACAGAAGCGGTGCTACACTCCTTGAGTTTAGCGATCATAATAATTTTGACAAGGAATCGGTGCTTAATAATATGCTCAAACGCATATTGGATCGCAAATACCTGGATCGGCTGGCTGCAACAATCATTAATGATTATACCTTCGTTGCATTAAAATCCGCAGAAGAAAGATTAATTCTGAGTGACCAGTACGTATCAACCGCTTCTCTGAACTGCAAAGGAAAAATTGCTAATTTCTCGAACCGAACAATCGGTTTTTCCAACTGCATGATTCTGGTTCCTCTGTCTGCAAAATATTATATCCTGTTTTACAACGGTAGCTTTTCGATGAACAAGCCCGTAATTGCTGACACAATTTATGATTTGGATGCAACGGATCTTCAAAGCATAAATAAAGTAATCCTTCGAAACAGTTATAATAAATGCCTCGCTATGCACAAAGAGGAATTAGACGCAATAAAGGATTTTAAAGCAACAACCTATGGTCCCAGCGGAACCATCATGAAATACGAAAACGGCACTGTGAAATCGTATACTGTAAAAAAGGAAGTATTCTTCAACGATGAGGATGAAGAAATTTTTGAAAAATATGTCACCTATTGCTCACAAATGATTCAATTTCAAAATCAGCATGGACGGACTATCGGACGAAACGACAAGTGCCTTTGTGGTAGCGGAAAAAAGCTAAAGAAATGCTGCCTAAATAAATATATGCAAGCAAAGTATATCTACGATATGATTCGTTGTGACCAAACTTACTGGATGGCTACAAAAAGTATGTTTGTAGAAATGCCCATTAATGAATTCTGGGGATTTGAAAATGATCTGCCACCTTCATCACAAAATATAATAAACAGGGTACGCGATATACAGGAAAATGAAATACCCCACACCTAATAGGGGGTCATATGCCAACAAACAGGGAGCCTAGACAACAGATTGTCCGGGCTCCCTAAATATTATACCGGGCTGATTACCATTTTCAGTGCTTTATCCCGTAGCCGATAAATATGTTGAATACTGTAGTTCATTTCTACAGCAATCTGCTCCCAGGTTTTGAAACACAAAAATCTTAGTTCCAGAAGGGTCTGACATTCTGGATCTGAAACCGCTTTGATGGTTGCCACCATTTCACGTTTCAAATCTACCAGCTGGTCAATGTCAGCATTGATTTCATTTTCGAGATCAACAATTTTTGCAATAATATCTTGCATCTTGTAGACGTTGCGACTGCCTCCACCAGGCATATCACTCATTGTCGCGGTGGCCTTTGTGGTCAGTTCCCGGAGAGAAAGCACCTGCTCCAGTTTGCTGTTGATTCGCTGATCCAACCGATAAGCCTGTCCCAAATACTCTTTAGCGGTCATTATTGGTCTCCTTTCCGGTGGCAGACTGACGTTTCAGCTTCTCTGCGGTCTGCTTTCTGATTTCCCGATTCTTTTTCCGGTTGGCCTTTCTGCGGTCGCTGCGCTCTTTTCTCAGGACGCTGCTCATGGCTGCACCTGCAGTAGGATCATAATAACCTTCGTTATTGCGATAAATTCCGTATCCCATTTTTATACCTCCAATTCATTCACTTCGATGTACAAACCGCAAGGATCATCCGCCCACCGTTTTTCTACGGCTTCACTGACAACCTGGGCATCGTCCTTCCAGAAACCGCACCGGGTCATGCAGTCCTTCAGCAGCTTCTGGAGATTATCTGTATCCGGCTTTGTGATCCGCCACTCACCGTTCTTATGACTCTTGCCCTTTGGGAACAGCCACAGGACCCGTAAGGAAACAGGGCCGGTCATCGGCTTATCCGGTCTGTGGATAGCCAGATGTGCTGACAGCATATTTCTGGCCACCTTCACTGCCAGGGGATCATAAAAAACCGGTTTACCCTTCACTACACGCACCTGCTTCATCTGAGCCGTGGATGTAGGAGGATCGATTGCTATGAAAAATTCCATTTTTAGTCCTTTCTGATTTTGCGGAAAACCGCCACTTCCTGTTCTCTTGTGGGGAAGGGCAGGCTTTCAGCCCTTCCCACACGAGGAACACACGAAGGAAACGAAGTTTACTTATATAAGCCCGTTTTCCTCTTCAAACGGAAAAGCGGTATTTTTTCCGTTTATGGATTTTCGTTATGCCGACCAACAATGCCGCCTTTCACCCAGAAAACATCCTTCATTTCATTGAGCCGATCCCGTACACACCGATTTGTCAATTCCAGATAATCAGCAATTGCCTGCACCGTGACCGGGGGGGACATACTAAGAACCTGAAATGCTGTTTCTATGGATGTACGGCGATCTTCTGCCCTGGTATACTTCCTGCTCTTGGACAGGTTCCCCATGGGGCTTCCTTCCGCAAATGCGTTATGCAGCTGATCTGTGTCATCCACTCTGTGAATGGGATACTCAAACCAGAAGTTGACAGGCGTGACATTGGGAAATTCCCGGAGGTTGCTCTCTAACCGCCATGCTGTAGCACTGCCGTCCTGGACATTGTTTTTAATATCGTCTGTCATTTCCAAGGGAGTCAAATCTAGCTGGGCATCCGGATCGCGTGCAAACACACCGCTGCCGGACGCTCTGTCCATCGCTTTCTTTGCTCCCTGGGCCCCCTTGGAATGGTGGTGGCAGTAGATGGTTGCACAGCCGGTGGAAGTGCAGATCTTATCAAACTGGTTGCAGAACAAAGCCATATCGGATGCATTGTTCTCGTCGCCAGTGATGACCTTATAGATGGGGTCCACAATGATGGCATCGAAATGCTGGTCATGGATACGTCGGATCAGTTTTGGGACCAATTTATCCAAAGGAACCGCATGGCCACGCAGATTCCAGACAATGATGTCATCCATATGTTTCTTCTGCCATCCCAGAGCCTCATAGATTTTCATGAAACGCATAATGCAGCTGGCAGGGTCAATTTCCAGATTCACATACAGCACACGGCCCTTTTTGCATGGAAAGCCGAGCCAGGATTTTCCCTCTGCAATGGCAATACAGAGTTCCATAAGGGCGAAACTTTTACCCGCTTTGGAGGGACCGGAGATCAGCATCTTATGTCCGCAGCGAAGAATGCCCTTGATCAGTTCCTCCGGAAGTTTCGGAGGGTTGTCTTTATACGCATCCAGAGCCACCATGCCGGGAAGTTCATCTGTCGCACCTTCCGCATAGTCCAACCAGTCTGTCCAGGACTTTCTGCCAATATTTGTAGTCACCAGATACTGCCGGTTACCATTACGGGTGACACCAGGCAAACGGGACAGGCGTGAGGGATTACGGTTCTGCTTGTCCACTCGCAGGCCGTTCTTTTCCAGAAAGTCATACAGAAATTCCACACGCTTTCTGTACTCGGTATAATCCTCCGCATCTACACGGACAATAGCATGGAGGCTCTTGCCACCGGAATGAACCAGACACGCAATGGGCAGTTCCAGTTTCCGGTACATGGCATCCTGATCTGACACAGGCATGGTATCCGATTCCACCAGGGCAAACTTAAAACGGGTGATGTTATCGTTTTTGACGCCTTCTCCATCCACAGGATTAAAGCGAATCCACGCACCGACCTCCGGTTTCCAGTCGCCGATGGTTGCACCCATATCATTGGGGTGTTTCCGCAGAGAAGTGATCAGTTCTCCGGCAGTCCGGGTGAACACACCTTTCGCCGGTACCCAGCTGCCTTCGCCGTCCTGCCACACATCATTGGTGACATAGCCTACAAAGTCATCTTTCTCATACAGGGTCTCCAGATAAGTGATCAATTCCTGGGTAGGATTCCAGGTATCCGGTGCCGAATACTGTGTAAATCCATCTCCGTCATCCATGATGGCATCATCCCAATCCATGGCCGCTCCTTCACCGTAAGGTGTCCAACCACGATCTCGTGCCATCTGCACGATGGTGCCACCCTTAATGGGAGAATTGCATCTGCCAAAGGTACGCCATTTCCGTTCGCATTCGCCAGGGTGATATCTGCTGTCGCCTCGGGACCAATTGTCCCAAACAGAGCAGTCATACCCTTCTGCCTGAAGTGCCATGCCAACATTGATCCAGTCCTGATATGACAGCACTGACACATCGATATGTTGCAGTGCTGATAAAACATTGCTCATTTCCATTCCTCCGAATTAAGGTTGGTACTGCTTGGGATTCAGGCCAAACGGAATTCTCCAGTTATTTGCCGCCAGCCGGGAGATCATTTTGGCAGCGTCATCAAACTGCCAGGTGCCCACCTGCCGGAAGCCATACCGTTCCAAACAGCGTATTTGTTTTGGCGTGGAGAGTCCCGATTCCTGCCGTCTCATAAGTCGGTCGATCAGCATACTTGCCTTACCCATGTTCTCTATGGACTCTGAGAAGATGCCACGCTTTTCCAGGAACTCCAACTGTCGTGCAGAGGGCGGTGCCATCTCCCATGCAAATGTGGGAACATATCCAACCAAATCCTCCGCTGCGATCGACAGTGCATACTGTAGTGGATCGACCAGTTTCCGTTTCCGCTGCCGCATAATGGCCAGTTCCTTTGCAAGAGCCTCTTCACGCTCTGCCAGTACATCCCGCTCGGCCTGTTCCTCTGCTTCAATGAGGTCAAATTCCTCACCGCTGTCCTTCAGCCGCTCATCGATCTTTTGAGCAATATCCGCATCTTTGGAAACCAATGCAGAGGGTCTACAAAGGTCATGACGCTCTGACAGCCACAGGAAATCCAACAGCAGCAGATGATCCTTACCGGGGTGTAGCCGCATTCCTCGTCCTACCATCTGCTGATACAGACTTCTGGCCTTGGTAGGCCGCAGAACCACCACGCAATCTACAGATGGACAATCCCACCCCTCCGTCAGCAACATGGAATTACACAGCACATCGTATCTGCCGTTTTCAAAATCCCGGAGGATCTCTGCGCGGTCAGCACTGTTGCCGTTGACCTCTGCGGCACGCAGGCCGTAAGCATTCAGAATGTCTGTGAATTTCTGTGAAATATGGACGAGGGGCAGAAACACCACCGTTTTCCGGCCATCGCAGTAATGCGTCATCTCCCGGGCAATCTGTTCCAGATAGGGCTCCAGAGCATTACCAATGTCACCGCTGCTGAAGTCACCGTTGGTAACCTTCACACCGGAAATATCCAGTTCCAGAGGGATCATCTGAGCCTTAATGGGACACAGGTATTTCTCTTTGATGGCCTGGGGCATGGTGTACTCAAATGCCTTGCTGTCAAAATACTGGCCCAGGTTCTTCATATCACCGCGATCCGGGGTGGCGGTAACACCAAGGATATTGGCATCTGGGAAATGGTCCAACACCCTCTGATAACTGTCCGACAGGCAATGGTGTGCTTCATCCACTACAATGTCAGTAAAATAATCGTGCGGAAAACGCTCCAGGCGTTTTGGCTGGGCAAGAGACTGAACTGATCCCACGGTGATCCGGAGTGGACTTCCAAGGCTCGTAAATTCAGCCTTTTCCAATGCGCATTCCATGCCACAAGCGTCACGAAGTTTATCTGCTGCCTGTGTCAACAGCTCGCCCCGGTGAGCCAGGATGAGCGCACGGCCACCCCGACTGACCTGGTTTTCTACAACCTTGGCAAAAACAACGGTTTTACCTGTCCCGGTGGGAAGTACCAGAAGCGTCTTCCGGTACCCCTTGTTCCACTCGGACAAGACCGCATCTTTTGCCTGGGCCTGATACGGTCTAAGTTGCATCATTAGAAACCACTCTGTTCCCAGGTCTGTGTGGGAGCCTTTTCCGCTTCTGCCACCCATGCAGGAGTCTGCTTCTTGGGGAATAACGCAGGATCGTAGTCATAGAAACGATCCAGATCGTTGGTCTGCTTCTGCTCACCATCACGGTTGGTGTAGTTACGGGGCTTGAATCTTGCCCGGCCCTGAGAACCAACCACCTTATTCCAGTCCATGACCAGTCGCTCACCGTGCTTCTTCTGACCGATGCAGCGGAAGAAGGAAGAAATTCGCCACTCCAAATTACGGCACAGCAGCAAATCGTGCTTCACATATGCACAGCCTTCACGGGTGTCAACCTCCAGCGTCAAGGTCGCCTTGTTACAGGCAGGCAGCTTGGCGCTGCCGGGGAAATGACCACGCTCGAAATTGGTGACTCTGAAGTTGTAATCGCCCTCTTCCAAAAGGACAAATTCCTGGCCATCATCCTCAATGACGTCGTTCCAGTCCATAACAGCATTATTGTTGTACATTTTCATTTACCTCCATATTTCAGAACGGAAGCCGATCCGGGTCGGCTTCGATGGTTTCTACGATCTTTTTCCAGTGGGGAATGACCCATCCGGTCAGAAATGCCTCGGGATACTGATCAACGGGAACCATACCCGAGAAATGGCCCTTCTGGGCAACAACAGCCTGAAGTTCCTGTTCTGCCACCTGGGATTCCATCATCAGCTTTCTCACGCGCTCCAAAGGAGTCGGCTCTGCTGCATCGGTGACTCTATCGGTGACAGATGCTGCCGGGGCGTCAGCATCAAAAAGGTGGGCGATGCTGCCATAGTCCAGGTCGATCTCGTCCGGGAGACCATGGCGGTTCTTTGCATCCCAACAGGGATGATGGGTAGTGTGAATGACACGCTTACCGCCCTGGGCCTTTTTGGTATCATTCTTTGTAGCCACCACGATGGTCTTGTAGTTGCAGAACAGCAGCAGATCGCACCATTCTTTCAGCAGTGGGGCAACCTGCTTGGATAGCTTCATTTCCCAACGGTCATAAGCACCCATCTCATCCGGCTGCTCAAATTTCCGCATTTTTGCATGGGCTGTTATGACCACATGGATACCTGCGGCGATGACCGCATCAAAGGCGTTCAGGAGTCGGGAGTATTCCTCTGCCAGGTAGGTATATCCCTTTCCGTAGCCGAAATCTTCAATACCGGATTTCTTGTACTTTGCGCATACTCCCACAATGCACATCTGCTCCGCCCAGTCGGCAGTGTCCAGGATCAGGGTTTTACAGATACTGGGATCTGCTGCCACTTCATTGACAATGGAAACCAAGCCATCGAAAGAACCGGGCTTCTCGATCCGGCGGACATCCAGCTGGGCTGTGCCGCCTTCCGTATCGATGAACAGAGGATTGGGGAAACAGGAAGCCAGAGTGGATTTGCCGATGCCCTCCGAGCCGTAAATGACTACCTTCTGGGCACGCATCACTTTGCCACTTGTGATTTTCAAGCATCGCCCCCCTTATCTCAGGCTACAGGACAGATCCTGCACCAGAGCCACACCAGGAACATCCTTACCAGCGACCAGCAGCTTTTTAACTTCCGTTTTGCTGATCTCTGGAGCCAGGACCTTATAACACCGGGTGTAACCGTTATCCATCAGCCAAACCACAGCAGCGGCATCGTCATCCACACTGACCTTGGCAGTTTTTCGGTAGCAGATAGTAGCCACACCACAGTCGGTCTTTTCTCCATGGCACTCCCGGTCGAGGATATCCATAAGCCGGTTTTCTTTCCGCTCCAGTACTGCGCGACGTTCTTTGAGTCGCTTTTCCTCTTCCTTCAGTGCTGCCACCTGGGAACGGGTATTCAGCACCAGTTTGGCCAGATACTCCAGAATCCGGCTCCGCTCCATCTGAAGTGCCTCCAACTGGAGCATCAGATTCTCGTCCGGCAGAAGTTCTCCGGTTTCCGGATCTACCAACAGATCAAAGATGCCTTCGATCGCCTGGTTTACCTCATACAGCTTCACAGACCATACCTCCCTCCATCACTTCTGTAATGGCCACCGTCTGGACACTGTTACCGGGGACGATGATCATTACCTTGTCCAAAGGACCCAGCAAGCGGGTCAACAGCTTTTGCCGCAGAGAAATACTCCTGCAGGCCACTACACCGCCAGACTTCGGTTCCTTGGAAACGCAGATCTTCAAATTGTGTTTCATTGGAATCACATCCTTTCTGGGAAGGCATCTGCGTGATTGCCTTCTTGTAGGTAGGTCACGGGAAAGCAAAAAATTAAGGTTTTTTCAAAAAATTTTTTAATTTTTTTAGTGCGGTCTTTTTGCGTTGACTAATGGCAGCGGGAGCAACCCCACAGCGGTGAGCATATTCTTCATTGCTGACACCTTCAAAAAACTGCGCCTGGAGCAATTCTCTGTGGGAGTCTTTCAGCTTACGCATTGCTGCGCGAACAGAATCAGCGCTCTCCTCCCGGATCAAATCTGCAAGAGTATCCTCATCCGATGCCAGTTCTTCATGGTTAATGCCATAAGCATCCAGGGAACAATGCCGCCGGGTCTCATTTTGGTCGTTGTTATACTCCTGCCGATCCAGATCCACCAGGATGGTGGCCCACTCGTCAGACACCTCGATTTCCACGGATTCCGTTGCAAATTCGTATTTGATTTTCATTTTCTGTTCCTTTCTTCACGGGGAAGTGAAGCAGGAGCAGAAAAAAGGGCATAAAAAAACTGCCGAAACAAAGCAAATCATTTCTGATCTTTGCTTCACTTCGGCAGTTAGGTCACTCGTCCTTACGGGCGGAGCCAGGGCTCGATAGATGAACGCTGTTCTGTTATCACGGAGTCATGGCTCCTGGGTGGATTACTTGCTGCAGGCTTGTCTCTTTGCCTGTTCAATTTGAGAAAGAACGTCGCACAGCTGGATGATTTCCTTCTGTCTGGCGTTCTTTAGTTCCAGATAAATGGCTCCGTTGTTGGTGTCGATGAGCGCATCAAACACACGGGGCTTTTTATCTCCTAAAGTGGTGTTGTTGCGAATGGGCTGTCGAATCAGCATAACCAAATCCCCCTCCTTGGAATGCAAACTGTGGTGGAAATTTGCAGACCCACGGTCACTGATACATAAGACCGGGCATCTTTACGCTGTACCGGCCGTCATCCGGCATTTTCAGGTCGCCCATCAAAGTGGCATATGTGATTGCACGTTTTCCGTAGCGGTCACGAAGTCCTTCTATGGCATCCTCCAGTCTGGCTCTCCGATCCCGTCGGGCTGTATCTACAAAGATACTAAGCTGCTCGATATCAGATTTGGGAACCAGATCGATGGCCCGGATGCACACCGCTCTGACATTCGTACCCCATCGGTAACGCTCTTTGAAAAGGCGAAACCCGGCACAGGCGATTTCGGAAGGAAGCTGGGTCCTGAATGGCAGCTTGCATTGGAACTGCGCTCCAAGCAAATCGTTTCCTCTGACGGAAACCTGAACACCCTGGGCGCAGAGGTCATGGACACGCAGCCGATGACCTACATCCTGGGCAAGTTCCAGCAGAACTTTATGGACTTCCTCCTCGTTTTCCAAGTCTGCGGTACAGGTGATGCCATGACCAATGGACTTGACCGGGCTGACAAAGTCCTTATGCATAACACGGGAATTGTCCGTGCCATTGGCATATGCCCATAGCTTCAGTCCATTTATACCAAACCATCCCTTTAGGATCTCCGGTGGGATCGCCGCCAGATCTCCTATGGTATGTACGCCATACCGAGCCAGCTTTGCCTCAGTGGCCCGACCGACATAAATCAGTTCAGATGCTGCCAAGGGCCACACTTTTTCACGGAAGTTATCCACCGTGATCTGTGTCACCGCATCCGGCTTTTTCATGTCACTACCCAGCTTGGCAAAAATCTTATTGAAAGAAACGCCAATGCTGACCGTCAAGCCTAATTCCTCACGGCAGGCGGTACGGATCTTCTCGGCAATTTCCATGCCGGTTCCAAAGGCACCGCTGCCTGTCATATCCAGCCAACACTCATCCATTCCGAAGGGTTCTACCAGATCGGTGTACCGGTAGTAGATCTGGTGTGCCATTTTTGAGTATTTCAGGTATTGATCGTACTGGGGCGGTACAAATATCAATCCCGGACATCTCTGTTTGGCTTCCCAGTTGACCATGCCCGTTTTTACACCAGCCTTTTTGGCAAGGTCTGACTTCGCCAGAACGATACCATGGCGTTCTTCGGTAGCACCACAAACGGCCACGGCTTTCCCCTTAAGACTGGGGTCGAGCATCATCTCCACCGATGCATAAAATGAATTCATGTCGCTGTGCAGGATCACTCTCTTATCAGTCACGCTATCACCTCCTCGCAAATCGTGTGCTTAAATGATAGCATCTACTATTATTCGCTGTCAAGGTCGCAGTTGTAGACCAAAAGTCGATGTTTTTTCTTGACAAGGGTGTTTTCTCCATATATAATTTTTACATAGACAGAAAGGAGTGTGCTACTTATGGTCATTAACAGTAAGCAGCAAATTCTCACCCTCCACACCAATCGTGGAGATCACTATAACGCCGCCACCGAACAGCAACAGAACATTGTCGGTCAGCGGATCGCCAAGGCGAGAAACGGAGCAGGTCTGAGTCTTACGAAACTCAGCACTCTGCTTGAGGACTTTGGCGTATCTGTCAGTGCCGGTGCTATCAGTAAATGGGAATTGGGCAAAGCCATCCCCAGCGCCTACCAATTGTTAGCTGTTGCTCAGGCACTTCAAATGGGCGATGACCTTACCCAATTCAGCAGCTACGCCCGGATGCCAGAGCTGAATGAGGAAGGTATGAAAAAGGTCGCAGATTACAAATCCGATCTGATCGCTTCCGGCAAATATAAGCCTGTAACCAAACACAGGAATATTATTAAGTACATCGAAATGCCTGTCAGCAATCTGGCGGTTTCTGCCGGTACCGGTGAATTCCTGGATGAAGGCAATTTTGAAATGATCAGCTTTCCGGAGTCCGCCATCCCCCACGGAGCGGAGTTCGGTGTTCGTGTAAATGGCGATAGCATGGAGCCCACCTATCATCACGGTCAGATCGTGTGGGTACAACAGTGTGACCATGTCAGCATTGGCGAGGTCGGTATTTTTATTTACGATGGCGAAGGTTATATGAAGGTATACGATGAGCAGGAACCGGATGAAGATATCCGGGAGGATTTTATGGACAGCTACGGCACTATCCATATGCAACCTGTCATGCTTTCTTATAATCAGAAATACGAGCCTCGGGTAATTTCTGCCCACGCAAGTTTCCAGGTCGTTGGTCGGGTGCTGTAACAGTACGCTTTATTGGACAGTTGAGAAAGTAGAATTGGGGGTAACAACAGGAAAAATCTTTTTTGAAGAATGTGAGGTTTTTGGGTTATGAATACGATGGATAGAGTAAATGAGCTGGTAGATGATAGGGGCCTCACTCTTTATAAGTTAGCAATGCTGTGCGACATTCCATATTCAACACTGAAGAATACGCAAACACGCGGCGGTCAGCTTACTGTTGATACCATTGAACGCATTTGTCTTGGCCTGAACATTACCATGGCTGAGTTTTTTACTGAAGGAGGTTGCAATCAATATTATGAACAATGCAGCCGGAAAGCCTATCAAGGTGTATGTTGCTGTAAAAGCAGACTTCGCTGAGAACGGGAAAATGATACCCAGGCAAATAACCTGGGAAGATGGTACGAAATATAATATTGACCGAATACTGGATGTCCGACAGGCCGCAGCCATGAAAGCTGGCGGACAAGGCGATCGATATACTGTCCGTATCAGTGGACAGCAGAGTTATTTATTTTTTGAACGTAGCGCCAGCCTTACTGGGGATAATATTGGGCGATGGTTTGTAGAAAGAAGAAATCCTGACATAAGAAATAACATACTTACTCAGCATTCTTGAGATATTCAAGATTTTATTGCGTTTTCAGAGACTATATGCTATATTGGATTTATTAAATATAGGTATGTAATTTGAATGGTTAGGAGGCATTATGGCTATATCATATAATAAGTTATGGAAGTTGCTTATTGATAAAGGCTATAACAAGACAAAATTATGTGAAGAAGCTCACATTAGTACAAATGCGATGGCCAAACTTGGTAGAAATGAAAATGTTCGCGTGGATGTGCTGGTCAAGATTTGCGGAGTCTTAAACTGTAGCATGGATGATATTTTGGAAATTGTCCCCACTCATTCTCAGGAGGAAGGTATTTTACAATGATAAATTATAGCAAAAGTGGATTTTATCACTCTTGGAGTGGAGAAAATGCCAATGGAAACCGATTCGAATTATTCTGTGGCGATTCCGCGACTGTTTTAGCTGATATCCCATCTGCTAGTGTTGACTGCATTGTCACATCCCCTCCCTATTATTCTCTGCGTGATTATCAAGTTGATGGACAAATTGGTCTTGAAGAAACGGTTGGGCAATATGTGGATTCTATTTGTGCTGTAATGGACGAAGCATACCGGGTACTGAAAGATGATGGCGTTTTATTTTTAAATATAGGAGATACCTATTATTCAGGCAAAGGAAAATCCTGCGGCATTGATTCAAAAAGTTCTAAACGCAGATTTGGCTTAAGACCTGTTGATCGCAGTGGTGGTGTCGGTATAGATGCGCAACGTAAATCAATTTTAGGTATTCCGTGGCGTGTTGCGATTGATATGATGGCACGTAAGTGGATATTACGTGCACCTATTATTTGGCACAGAGCGAAAAGTCTTCCCGAATCTGTAAAAGATCGGCCTTCACACAGCTACGAATACATTTTTATGTTTGTTAAAGGGCGCTTTTATCACTTTGACCGTGAACCCTTGCGCAGTCAAATGCTCGATGAAGATATCTGGGAAATTACTGCACGACCAAAAGCAGGAAGTTTGCAAACTGCGCCTTATCCGGATGAACTTGTCGAAAAATGCCTACAGATTGGTTGTCCAGAAGGTGGCACCGTTCTCGATCCCTTTGTAGGTAGTGGCACCACCATGCGTGTAGCTCTCAACAAAGGGATGAATGCCATCGGCATAGATCTAAATCAGAGTTTCTGTGAATATATACTTAAGGATATTGGGGTGAAATAATGTATATTTCAAAAGAAATCGTCCAACTTGCTGCTCAACGCATTAGTATCGTACATCCATTCTTCGGTATTACGTTTTTATCATCCAAAAAAAATACTCTTCCTGTTGGAACAAAGAAAAACTGCTCCATAGATACATGGAATAAGCATTATCTTGATGAATACCATAAAATCAATCCTGAATCTGCTTTTTACTTTCAACCCTTTAATTCAAACGCACGAGACAAGCAGTGGGTAAACGATCGTTATCCTTCTACTGGATTGCAAGCCGTTAATACCCAAACGTTTCGTGATGCCTTTTTGCACGAAAGGGGAGAACGAAGCTGGGGATGGGCTGAAAATTATGTAAGCATTTTATCTAAGTGGCTTAGAAAATACTCCCAAAAAATGCCAGCCTTTTATTTAGCTGTTTGGACCCAGCGCAATCGAATTTGGCATGATGCAATCACCGCCGATGGTATTCTCAATGCATTTTATAATGAGTTTCATATTGTTGAAGCGGAGAAGACACAATTATTCGATACTACTATACCTGCTGAAATTTCCGGAATAGTGTTATCCCAAAACAACCCCATCACATGGGTTGATTTTTCAGAACATGTCACACTTCCTCCTGATCTTGCAGAAAAGTTAGCTGCCGAGCGCGAAGCCGCTGAGCGGGCTCTTTCCAAGGCTCCCAGCAGGTATTGGCTTTATTCAGCAGGTGACAATTCAGTATGTTGGGAAGAATTCTATGCTGACGGCATAATGGCCATTGGATGGGATGAATTGGGTGATCTAGCAGTTTTCGCGTCCAAAGAGCAAATGAAAAGTGCTATGAAAAGAGTCTATGGAGAAGAGTACTCTTACAAAAACTCCGCTCTTGCAACATGGCAATTCGCTAATGAAATAAGACCTGGTGACATAGTCTTTGTCAAAAAAGGTCGAAATCGTATTATTGGGCGAGGCATCGTGGAATCGGACTATACGTTCGACAATGAACGAAGCATTTATAAAAACATTAGAAAAGTTTGCTGGACACACAAAGGCGAATGGGACCATCCCGGTCAAGCTGTAATCAAGGCTCTAACTGATATTACTGCATACACAGATTACGTCAGCAAACTGGAGTCATTGCTTCTAAATGAAGAATTACCTGAACTTGAAAAAGAATCTCTTGATGTTCAGTATCCTCCTTACAAAAAAGAGGACTTTTTAAACGAAGTCTTTATGACCTCCGAGCGTTACGACACAATAACTCGGTTGCTCACATACCACAAGAATCTGATTTTACAAGGGGCTCCCGGCGTCGGTAAAACATTTGCCGCAAAGCGCTTAGCATACTCCATTATTGGTAGCCAAGACAAAAGCCGTGTAATGGTTGTGCAATTCCATCAAAGTTACAGCTATGAAGACTTTGTCTTGGGATATCGACCTTCTCAAACTGGATTTGAGCTAATTCCCGGTCCTTTTTATCAGTTTTGTAAAGAAGCCAAAGACGATGACGAAAACGCCTACTTCTTTATTATTGATGAGATTAACCGAGGAAATATGAGCAAGATTTTCGGCGAACTTCTAATGCTCATCGAACGAGATAAGCGTGGTGAACAATTGCGTTTGCTGTATTCGAATGAATTATTTGAAGTTCCTGCAAATGTCCATATCATAGGCATGATGAATACCGCTGACCGCAGCCTTGCACTTATAGACTATGCATTACGTAGACGATTTGCATTTTGCGAGCTAGTACCTGCTTTCGATAGTGATGGTTTTTCTAAAGTAATGACCATTGCAAATAACACGAAGTTCAATTCGCTTGTGCAATGCATAAAGGATCTTAACGTGGCTATTCAAAAAGATGATGCCCTTGGAAAAGGTTTTTGCATTGGTCACAGCTATTTGTGCGTAAATGACGCTGTCACTGATGATTGGGTGACGGATGTCATTGACTATGAAATTGTTCCCCTTCTTGAAGAATACTGGTTTGATGATATCGATAAGCGTGACTATTGGATCAGTAAACTGCATGAGGCCGTAAAATGATTGCGATTAAAAACATCTACTATATGCTTGCCTATGCGTATCAAGATTTACAAATACAAGGTTATGATAGTGTTTCTGTAGAAAAATTCGAAAGTGCACTAGATTTATTAGCAACCATTGTTTCTCACGCAGTATCAGCTCAGATAAAAAGAGGCCTCATGAAGGAATATATTTCTATATCCGAGCCGATGAATAGCCCAAAGGGCAAAATTAAAATTTCCCAATCTATACCGTTATACGCAACACATTCCAAGCAACTAATCTGTGAACATGATGAGTTTTCTGCAAACATATATCCTAATCAAATTATAAAATCTACCTTACGGCTACTCGTAAAATCTTCTGATGTACCGCAAGCGACAAAGAAAATTATAAAACGGAGTTTATTATATTTTGAGGGCATTGATGATATTCGTATTACCTCAATTAATTGGCAATCGATACGGATAGGTAAAACAAATTCATCGTATAAAGCACTATTAAGTCTGTGTTATATTATTTGCACCGGAATGATTCAATCAACTGAGGCGGGTCATGTCCGGCTTAATACTTATATTGATGAGCAACGAATGTCAAGACTTTATGAGCAGTTTATACTTCGGTACTACCAAAAGCATTATCCTCAGTTAAAACCCGCTGCACCCTATGTGGCTTGGAACGTTGATGACGGCTATACTAATTTATTGCCCGTTATGAAAACTGATACCATTCTATTCTCTGGACCACATAAACTCATCATCGATGCAAAATACTACCAGCACACTATGCAAACAAATACTAGATTTAATAACAAAACGCTGCACTCCAACAATCTATATCAGATGTACTCATATGTAAAAAATCTAGATACCAACCATACAGGAAATGTTTCTGGATTATTGCTGTACGCAAAAACAGACGAATTACTCATTCCTGACAATGTCTATACGATTGATGGAAGTAAGATAACCGTAACGACATTAGACCTAAATCAAGATTTTTCTGGAATTGAAATGCAGCTACAAGCAATTGCGGATAATTTTTTATCAAACAATTCCTTCCGCAATTAGTTCTACGTTATTAGTCTTAGTTTCACGTTATTCTTCTGTTTGTACGATTTATCGTAGTATCCATCTACAATAACAAAAAAGCCGCCACACAAGAGACCAAACGCTCTAGTGTGGCGGCTTTAATGCTTCAATATCATTTATTCCCGGGGAATAATTAAAAAGAAAAAGAAAAATCCCACTCTGATTCTATCATAATCAGAGTGGGAATATGGAGCGGGTGACGAGGCTCGAACTCGCTACCTCCACCTTGGCAAGGTGGCGCTCTACCGGATGAGCTACACCCGCAACGGACATGACTTATTATAACAATCTTTTCGAAAATGTCAAGCCCTTTTTTTATTTTTTTCAAATTTTTATTTTTGCTCCTCAGGCACTGTCTCCGGAGCTGTTTCCTCCGGGATCACACTGCCGTCGCAGACCGGATAGCTGGAATAGTCCCAGACATAGCCATCCATCTCCGCATCCGTATACTCTGCATAGCGTCCCAGTTCATTGCACTGCAGAAGATCCACATGCAGATACCTGCCGCCATCCAGCACGATGTTCCAGGTTCTGGGCTCTCCCGCCCGGGTGCCTGTGACCGTCATGCACTCCAGCCCGGCACTGCGGCACATGCAGGCATAGACCGTGGCAAAGGCCCGGCTGTCACCCACGCCATGACGCAGAAGGCTGTAGGCAGGCGTAATGGAGGTTTCCTGCTTATATTCAAAGCGTTCCATCAAAAATGCGTACAGCTGGGAAAATTTCTGCAGCTCCTCGCCGTCACCGCTGACGTACAGACTTGCCGCCGCAAAGACAGGCTGCACCTGGCTTTGCATCCGCCGCAGTGTATCCCGGCTGGTCTGATAAGTAAAGATCAGTTCCACCACCCGGTCCCGTCCTGTGCCGTAAACCGTCTCCGTTACCAGAGGGATTTCCATTACGGTATCGGGATTCATTTCCGCGTAGTCCTGAACAAACTGGGTGAAATCCCTGCGTTCATAGGTATCCACCTGCATCACCAGACTGGCTGCATAATCCTCCAGCGCAGCAGCAACCACATGTTCCGCCCCTGCCATATCCGCTACGTTCCGAATCTGCTGGATCTCGCTGCGGTTATGCCGGTAACGGATGCTGAAGGAAACCGCCGGAACACCATTGCTGGTGCCCACTTCGTACAGGATCTCTTCCACCGCATAAGAGCCTATGGGGTCATACCTGAGCGCATGCTGCACAGCACGCTGGATGCTGTGCTCCAGAAGGGTTTCCGGATAATCCGCCACGATCACGGCCATCAGCTCCGTACCGACGGAAACGGCATCCTGCAGCGCCTGCAGCAGTTCCAGATAATTGGAAGCCGCCACGGCATCCGTCTGTGGATTCTGCCGCTGGACTCTGTGGGGGGTAATTGATACATAGCTGCCGTCTACCCAGCTGCAGCCGGAAAGAAGAAGGCTCGCAGCCAGTATCAGGATCAAAATATTCCGTTTCATATGCTGCCTCCTTACAATCCATTGGGAGCATACCGGGAAAAACCGTCTCCCAGAACCTGATGAGCTTCCTGCACGATCACAAAGGCATTGGGATCGATCGCCATGACCAGTTCCTTCAGCTCCGTGACCTGCTGGCGCTTCACCGCAGCCAGCACCACCTTTGTGGGCTGTCCGCTGTAGCTGCCCTCGCCGTGCAGAAATGTGGCGCCCCGATCCAGCTTCAGGCCGATCTGCCGGGCGATCTCTTCATGCCGGGATGTGATGATCAGGGCCACCTTGGAATAGTCGAAGCGGTAAACCACAGCATCCACTACTTTTCCGCAGAGATAAACCGTGATTCCCGTATACAGCGCCTTGTTCAGATCCCGGAATACCAAACCGGTCAGCAGCACCACCACTGCATCAAAGCACATGGAGATCTGACCGATGGGCACATTCCGGTACTTCAGCTTCAGCAGCCGCACCAGAATATCCGAGCCGCCGGTGGAGGTTCCGGAAACGAACACCACACCGAGACCAAAGCCGCAGACCACGCCGCCATAGATCACACCCATCAGCGGCTCCACACCGGGCAGTCCCAGGGCCGCAAAGCCATCGATCAGGACAGAACTCAGCAGCATACCCAGAAGGGACCCCAGAAAGAACCGCTTTCCGATCTTCATGCCGCCCAGCAAAAACAGCGGCAGATTGATGAGAATGGACAGCATACCAACGCTGCCGAAGCCAAGCAGCTCCACGATTACCAGCGCCAGACCGGAAATACCGCCGGGACTCATATCATTGGGCTGCAGAAAAAATGCAAACCCCGCCGAAAACACAGTACTGCCAAAAATGGTGGCAAATATCCACTTATACTTCTGCCAAAAGCGGCCCATAGCGGCCTCCTTTCCGGAAACGGTTCGTTATACGTCAAATGCCTGCTGCTTTTCCATGGAATCCTCATCCTTCAAAAGCGCGCCGGCCGAGGGAATGGTCTTGGTACGGTATCGGCTCTGATTGACGATACCGCTCTCTTCCAGCAGTACCGCATCGCGCAGCACCGCTTTCTTTTTCAGGGTCAGCACTGCCACGCCCTGGGTATTGCGGGTGGTCTTGGGCAGCAGCTGGGCTGTGGAGAAGATGGCTGCCCGTCCATCGGTAGAGTATACCACCATCTGCGCATCCGTATCCATGGCCGCGGCCTTCACCAGGGGGCTCTTGTCAGAATATGCGCCGGTGAGCTTCTTCCGGTTGGTCTTGGTCTCATAGGCAGACATGGGCACCTTGGCCACCTTGCCGTTTTCAAAGAAGAACAGCACAAAGCCCTTGTAATCGCCGCAGAACAGCAGGGCGATCATATTTTCTCCTGCTTCAAAGCCCAGCCGCTGAGGCAGGTAATCGCCCAGCTGGGATGCCTTGCCGTCGTCAAAATCAGAGAGCCTCGACTTGTAGCACTGGAACTTATCCGTAAAGGCCAGGAACTCCGCCCGGTTGGTGGTTTCCTTCGTAAAGGACAGGCTGTCGCCTTCCTTAAATTTCTGCTCTCCGCTCATGCGCAGGGACTGGGCTGTGATCTTCTTCATGTAGCCCTCTTTGGAGACGAAGACAGTCACAGGATAATCCGGCACCTGTTCTTCCTCTTCCTCAATGACCGCTTCGGCCGCATCATAGACGATTTGGGTCTTTCTGGGCTGGCCGAACTTGTCTGCCACGGCCTGCAGTTCCTTGATGATGACATTTTTCAGCTTCCGGGCACTGTTCAGGATGTCCCGCAGCTCTGCGATCTCCTTTTCCAGCTGATCGATGGCCTTGGTCTGCTTGAGGATGTATTCCTTGTTGATGTTGCGCAGCTTGATCTCTGCCACGTAGTTGGCCTGAATCTCATCGATGCCGAATTCGATCATCAGATTGGGGACAACTTCCGCTTCCTGCTCGGTCTCCCGGATCACCCGGATGGCCTTGTCAATGTCCAGCAGAATCCGCTCCAGACCCTTCAGCAGGTGCAGCCGGTCTTCCTTCTTTCCGATCTGGAAGAACAGCCGCCGCTTAACGCAGTCGGTACGCCAGGCAGTCCACTCAGACAGAATTTCTCCCACACCCATGACCCGGGGCATACCCGCGATCAGGATATTGAAGTTGCAGGGGAAGCTGTCCTGCAGCGGGGTCATCCGGAACAGCTTCTGCATCAGCTTGTCCGGGTCAACACCGCGCTTCAGGTCAATGGTCAGCTTCAGGCCACCCAGGTCAGTCTCATCGCGCATGTCGGCGATTTCCTTGATCTTTCCGGCCTTGATCAGCTCAGCCACCTTGTCCATGATGACTTCCGTGGTGGTGGAATACGGAATTTCTGTAATTTCAATGAGGTTGCTGCCCTTGACATAGTTCCACTTTGCCCGGAGTTTGAAGCTGCCGCGGCCGGTATTATAGATTTCACGGGTGGTGGCCTCATCAAAAATCAGCTCCGCGCCGGTGGAAAAATCCGGGCCGGGCAGGGTCTCCAGAATGTCATGGTCGGGATTTCTCATCAGGGCAATGGTAGTCTCGCAGATTTCCTTCAGATTAAAGGAACAGATATTGGAGGCCATGCCGACAGCAATGCCCTGATTGGCAGACACCAGCACATTGGGATATGTGCTGGGCAGCAGGGCAGGCTCTTTCATGGTGGCATCATAGTTATCCACCATATCCACGGTGTCGCAGTCGATGTCCTTGAAAATCTCCGCACAGATGGACTCCAGCCTGGCTTCCGTGTAACGGGAGGCCGCATAAGCCGTATCCCGGGAATAGACCTTGCCGAAGTTACCCTTGGAATCCACGAAGGGATGCAGCAGAGTCTCATTGTCCCGGGCAAGGCGAACCATGGTTTCATAAATGGCCGCATCGCCGTGGGGATTCAGCTTCATGGTCTGGCCCACGATGTTGGCAGACTTGGTACGTTTGCCGGTCAGCAGGCCCATCTTGTACATGGTATACAGCAGCTTCCGGTGGGAAGGCTTAAAGCCGTCGATCTCGGGAATCGCACGGGAAACGATGACGGACATGGCATAGGGCATGTAGTTGATTTCCAGCGTCTCGGAAATCGCCTGCTCAGAGGTACCGCCCACCAGGCCGATGATGCCGTCCGTATTTACATTTTTGGAATTCTTTTCCGGTTCTTTTTTCTTACGTGCCATCTTGCACTCCTTACCTTACGAAATATCCGCCAGTTCCAGATACTTTGCGCCGTTTTCCGCAATGAAATTCTTACGATCCTGCAGGGCATCGCCCAGAAGGATGTCGAAATAGTAGGCAGTCCGCTCCGCATCCTCCGGCATGACCTTGATCAGGCGGCGGGTCTCAGGGTTCATGGTGGTCATCCACATCATTTCCTTGGTGTTTTCACCCAGGCCCTTGGAGCGCTGGATGTCTACCTTTTTGCCTTCCAGGGATTTGAGGATCTTCACCTTTTCCGCCTCGTTATAGGCAAACTGTGTCATTTCCCTGTTCTTTTCCTTATAGTTGATCTCAAACAGAGGGGATTCCGCAATATACACATAGCCGTCCCGGATCAGGGTCGGGCACAGCCGGTACAGCATAGTCAGAATCAGCGTACGGATCTGGAAGCCGTCCACGTCCGCGTCGGTACAGATGATTACCTTGTTCCAGCGCAGATTGTCAATGTCGAAGTTGCTCAGCTCCTTCGCTTTCTTTCCCTGAACTTCCACGCCGCAGCCCAGGACCTTCATCAGGTCGGTGATGATGGGAGAGGCGAAGATTTTATTGTAGTCCGCCTTCAGGCAGTTCAAAATCTTACCGCGTACAGGCATGATGCCCTGGAATTCCGAGTCTCTGGCAAACTTGACGCTGCCCAATGCAGAGTCGCCCTCCACGATGTACAGCTCCCGGACGGAGGTATCCCGGCTGCGGCAGTCCACAAATTTCTGGACACGGTTGGCAATGTCGATGGAGCCGGAGAGCTTCTTCTTCACATTGGACTTGGTCTTCTCTGCAGACTCTCTTGCCCGCTTGTTCACCAGAATCTGCTCGGCTGCCTTTGCTGCCTCCTGGGCATTCTCGATGAACCAGACCTGCAGTTGTTCCTTGAAGAAAGCCGTCATGGCATCCTGGGTGAATTTGGAATTGACGGACTTTTTGGTCTGGTTTTCAAAGCAGCCGATGGTGGAGAAGCAGTTGGTCACCATCACCAGGCTGTCCTGAATGTCCTGGAAAATGATCTTGCTTTCGTTCTTGGTGTACTTGTTATTGTCCTTCAGATACTTGTCAAAGGCCGCCGTGAAGCCCAGGCGCACGGCCCGGTCGGGGCTGCCGCCGTATTCCAGCCAGGAAGAGTTGTGATAATACTCGATGTGGCTGACCTGCTTGGAGAAGCAGAAGGATGCAGTGATCTTCAGCTTCATCTCCGGGCGGTTTTCCGCATCCCGTCCCCGGCGCTCTGCTTCCCAGAAAGTGGGCATGGTAAACGCATTGTCCCCAACCATTTCCTCAATATACTGACGGATACCGTCGGCATAGCAGAATTCTTCCTCTTCGAATTTTCTGCCCACCTGGTTGCGGAATTTGAACCGGATGCCTTTGTTCACAACAGCCTGACGGCGCAGCACATCCCGGTAGTAGTCCACAGGAATGTTGATGTCCGTAAAGACCTCCTTGTCCGGCCGCCAGCGGAAGCAGGAGCCGGTCTTCTTCCGGTCGGAAGCTTCCTTTTTCAGGCCGCCCTTATTCCGGCCCTTTTCAAAATGCAGGTCATACCGGAATCCATCCCGGCGGATGGTGGCATCAAAGAATTCGGAAGCGTACTGGGTTGCGCAGGAGCCCAGACCGTTGAGGCCCAGGGAGTATTCGTAGTTTTCGCCGTTTTCGCCGTACTTGCCGCCTGCGTACATTTCGCAGAAGACCAGTTCCCAGTTGTAACGCTTTTCCTTTTCATTATAGTCCACGGGGCAGCCCCGGCCAAAGTCCTCAATTTCCACACTGAGGTCTTCGTAACGGGTAACGATGATGGTGTCGCCGTGGCCTTCTCTTGCTTCGTCGATGGCGTTGGAGAGGATCTCAAACACCGCATGCTTGCAGCCCTCCAGGTCGTCAGAGCCGAAAATGACCGCAGGACGCTTGCGCACCCGATCCTCGCCCTTGAGCATGGAGATACTGGAATTGCCATATTGTTCTTGCTTTTTTGCCATTTACAGTTACCTACCTAAATTTGCATAGTTATCCATATTACTTCTAGTTTATTATACGCAAAACCGGAAAGAAAGTCAAGAAACCACAGTTTTTACGTGCGGTATCATTATATCCGCCGTAATGTCCAATAAATGCCACGTATTCTTTGCGCGCAGTTCTTTCGTTATCGTAAATTATTTATCGTTTATCATTAAATAATAGTTGACAAACATAATTCCCCATGTTATAGTGACATTACAAAAAAGCACAAGGAGGAACCGTTATGAACAATCTTTCCAGCACAGCCAAAAAGCTCGACAGAGTTTTGGAGATCGCCCACATCGTTCTGGGCGCCCTGGCCATAGCCTGCTTTGTGGGTGTTGCTTTGATCGCAGCTGCCCACCTGTTTCAGCTGGACCCCGACCAGATCGGTGTCGGATATGAAAATTTTGACATTGGTTTTCTGGAACTGACCGTAGCACAGGCCTACGCGCCCAGCAAATGGCTGGTATTGGTGCAGGCCGGACTGACTCTGATCACCTGCGGCCATCTGATGAAAGCGGGTCGTCAGGGTGTCGGCTACGTCCGGGAAATTCTGCACCCCATGACGGAGGAAAAGCCCTTTGATTCCATCGTCAGCACCAATCTGAAAAAACTGGCAAAGCTCAGCATCGAGCTGGGCATTCTCTACAATATCCTTATCCTGATTGATCAGATCATGACGGTTTTTGTCTATGACATTCCGGGGCTTCTGATCAGCGAGAAGATCGCTCATGTAGGCGGCATGTTCAAAGTGGATCTGACCTTCCTGATCTACTGGGCCTTCCTGATGCTCCTGAGCTATGTCTTCCGCTACGGCGAGGAACTTCAGCAGCTGTCTGACGAAACGATCTAAGGTGGAACGCTTATGACCAAAACAAATAAAACTGTGAAATTAATATCCATAGCCCTGGCAGTTCTTTTCTGTATTCTTCTGCTACAGGGGCTTCTCTTGGGGCTGTATCATCTGCGTTCGTGTATTTTGCTTTTGCAGGAGCCTTCCCAGGAGACAACCATCACTGTCAACGGCATTACGCAGAATTCCCTCTCCATTTATTCAAAAGAGGGTATTGCCATCTCCCGCCAGCAGCTTTTGCTGGAAAACCTGCTGGCACTGTTGGTCTGCTTTGGCAGAACTCCCATCTTCTGCTACGGCATCCACCTGCTGCGGAAGATTCTTGCCTCCATCTCCCAGCAGCGACCCTTCAGCGGCACCGCTTCCCTTCTGAAGAAACTGGGCTGGGCCAGTGTCGCTTTGACGGCTGTGCAAAATCTCTTTGAATACGCCCTGATTTATCATTACGAATCCATAGACATCTCCCGACTGTTTGTGGGCAGCCCCATCACAGAAGTTCATTTTCGTTATGTGCCGGACTTTACGTATCTTGTACTTGCCGCTGTACTGTTCATCCTCTGTGCCATCTTCCGCTACGGCGAGGAACTTCAGCAGCTGTCTGACGAAACCTTATAAGGAGATTGCCCATGCCTATTATTCTACGCCTGGATCGTGTCATGGCGGACCGAAAAATGTCACTGAATGAGCTTTCCGAAAAAGTCGGTGTTTCCAATGTGAACCTGTCCAAGCTGAAGACCGGAAAGGTCAGCGCCGTCCGGTTCTCCACCCTGGAAGCCATCTGCGAAGCCCTGAACTGCCAGCCGGGTGATATTCTGGAATACCGGAAGGAACCTTAAATTGTCGTTTATCGTATTGCCTTTTGTAGGGCGGGGTCATGACCCCGCCGACCAGGTTGTGAAACTGCGTGGGTAAAAAACAACGCAAAATGCAACAAATACAACCCAATCATCCTCGGCAATCCACGATGGCGGGTCGGCGGGGACATGTCCCCGCCCTACAATCCGTTGTACGTAAACGACAATTTGTCTTATTTCCGATATTCCCTCTTGTTTTTTGCATCATATGCGGTTATAATAGCGAAAGATAAAAATTAGGAGGCATTATCATGGCTGTTAAAATTGAAAAATCCACCATTATCGGTGATGTTCTGGACATTGCACCTCAGGCTGCTCCCCTGTTCTTCGCCATCGGCATGCACTGCCTGGGCTGCCCCTCTTCCCGGGGCGAGACCGTTGAGGAAGCCTGCATGGTTCACGGTGTGGACTGCGATCCCTTCCTGGCTCAGCTGAATCACTTCCTGGAAGCTTACGAAGCTGCAGAGGCTGAGAAGAAGATCTAAAACATCCGGCTATGCCATCCCGGTTTACGTGCCGGGGTGGCTTTTTTCTGCTTTTACAAATTTGGAGGAACCTTTATGAAACTTCCCCTCTCCGACCGGCTGCTGGCCTGCTGCAGCTTTGTGCACAGAGGTGACCGGGTTGCCGACATTGGCTGCGATCACGGGTATCTGGGCATTTATCTTCTGACCCAGGGAATCGCAAGATCCGTCATCGAGTCCGATGTGGCAGAAGGCCCCCTGCAGAGCGCCATGCGCAATGCCGTGAAATACGGCACCAAAAATAAAATGACCTTCCACCTGTCTGACGGTGCCAAGGATATCCCCCGGGATTTTGATGTGCTGGTCTGCGCCGGCATGGGTGCGGATACCATTATCTCCATTCTTCAAAACAGTGCGGATTGGCTGAAGGACTCCAGGTACCGCCTGATCCTGCAGTGTCAAAGCAAGCGGCCGGAGCTGCGGCAGTGGCTGTACGACTACGGTTTCCGGATCAACCGGGAAACCCTGGCAAAGGACGGCAAATTCGTCTATTCCATCATGGAGGTGGTCTACGATCCCGGCCATGGCATCACCCCTGCCCAGACCTACATCACCCCCCAGCTGCTGCAGGACAATCATCCCCTGCTGCCGGAATATTACGAGCGGGTGAAGCACGGTGTGGAACTGACCATCTTCGGTATGAAGCGGGCAAGCAGTGACCAGCTTCCCATATACGAAACCATCCTGTCTGATCTGACCGCAATGGAGGAACAAATTTATGGCAACCGTCTCTGATATTTTAAACTTCCTGGAATCCCTGGCACCCCGGTTTATGAAAATGGACTGGGATAATGTGGGCCTGCTCTGCGGCAGCCGAAGCCGGGAGGTTTCCAAAATTCTGGTGGCGCTTGACCCCTTCGAGGGCGTGTGCCGGGAAGCTGCCGACTGGGGTGCTGATCTGATCGTGACCCACCATCCTCTGATTTTCAAAGCACTGAACGCCGTCACCGATGAAACCAGCATCGGCCGTTCCATTCAACTGCTGTGCCGCCAGGGTATCAGTGCCATCAATGCCCATACCAATCTGGACTGTGCTCCCGGGGGTGTCAATGACAGACTGGCACAGGCCCTGGGTCTTTCAGACATTCAGGTCATCAACCCCATGGGCGTGGATGAATCCGGCCGGGAATGGGGCCTGCTGCGCAAAGGCATCGCTGCCGAGCAGAGCCTTTCTGATTTCCTGGCCACCGTTAAAACCAGTCTGGGCTGTGAGTGCCTGCGGTATGCAGACGGCGGCAAGCCTGTCCGCAAGGTTGCCGTGGGCGGCGGCGCCTGCGCCTCGGAGCTGATGGATGCAGTCAGGGCCGGCTGTGATACCTTTGTCACCTCGGATGTGAAGTACAACCAGTTCTGGGATGCCAGGGATCTGGGCCTGAATCTCATTGATGCGGGTCATTTTTACACGGAAAACCCCGTCACCGCCTATCTTGCTGAGCAATTATGCGCTGCTTTCCCGGAGATTCCGGTGAAAATTTCCGAAACCCACGCCGATTGCATGAAATTCTTCTGATAAAGTGTTGATTTTTGGAATACACTCTGCTAAAATAGATAGGCTGATTTTATAATTTATTCCAGAAAGGGAAGATTCACATATGTCCGGACATTCCAAATGGCATAACATTCAGAAAACCAAGGGCGCACAGGACGCCAAGCGTGCTGCTGCCTTCACCAAGATCGCCAAGGAGCTGATCGTCGCCGTTAAGGAAGGCGGCGGCATCACCGATCCTGCCAACAACTCCCGCCTAGCCACCGTCATCACCAAGGCCAAGGCCGCCAACATGCCCAACGACAACATCAAGCGCTGCCTGGAGAAGGCCTCCGGCGCAGGCGGCGGTGACAACTACGAGTCCATCACCTACGAAGGCTACGGCCCCGGCGGTGTTGCCGTCATCGTGGAGACCATGACCGACAACCGCAACCGTACCGCAGGCTCCATGCGCCACCACTTCGACAAGTTCGGCGGCAACCTGGGCGCTACCGGCTGCGTTTCCTGGTCCTTCGACAAGAAGGGCGTTCTGGTCATCGACAACGAAGAGGGCGAATATGACGAAGAAGAAGTCATGATGGATGCCATGGACGCAGGCGCCGACGACTTCGAGGCTGAGGACGATGTCTTCACCATCTATACCCTGCCCGATGATTTCAACGACGTGGTCGCAAACCTGAGCAAGTACACCTTCGCCTCCGCCCAGATCGAAATGGTTCCCCAGAACTATCAGAAGCTGGAAAGCGAAGAGCACATCAAGCTCATGGAAAAGCTCATCGACATCATGGAAGAGGATGACGATGTCCAGAATGTGTGGCACAACTGGGAAGAATAATTTACCAAACAGAGAACCACTCCTTTGTCTGTTATGACGAAGGAGTGGTTTTTTCTATTTTCCTCAGGATCACCGTAAAAAACGCCGCCCCCATTCCGGAGGTGGCGTTTCTCATGCAATTGGATTATTCTCCGTCTTCCTCTTCCGTCCGCTCCGCCACGATAAATCTGGGCCGTGCCTTGACTTCCATGTAGATCTTACCGATATATTCACCGATCACACCCAGGGAGATCAACTGAATGCCGCCCAGCAGGCAGGTACACAGCACGCTGCTGGACCAGCCGGGAACCACGTTTCCGGTAAAGTAAGAAATAAAGACCCACAGGATCAGCAGGAAACTGATGCAGGAGATCGCAAGTCCCAATGCACCAATGATCCGCAGAGGACGGATGCTCAGGCTGGTGATTCCGTCCACTGCCAGAGACAGCATCTTGGAGAAGGGATAGTGGCTCTCACCGGCGATCCGCTCATGGCGTTCATAATAAACACTGGTACTCTTATAGCCCACCAGCGGGATCATACCCCGCAGATAGATATTTACTTCCCGGAAATCCGCGAAGCTCTTCAGCACCCGGGAAGACAGCAGGCGGTAATCCGCATGGTTGAATACAGATTCCACACCCATCCAGCTGAGCAGATGGTAGAACATCTCCGCCGTGAAGCGCTTGAAGAAGGTATCGGTCTTTCGCTCGCTACGGACACCATAGACCACTTCCGCTCCGTCCAGATAGGCATCCACCATGGCATTCATGGCGTTGATATCGTCCTGACCGTCACAGTCAATGGAAATGGTAATGTCGCACGTTTCCTTTGCTTCCATCAGGCCCGCCAGCAGCGCATTCTGATGTCCCCGGTTGCGGCTCAGGGAAATGGCCGTGTAGGCAGGCTCCGTCTTTGCAAGGCCGCACAAAATCTCCCAGGTCTTGTCCCGGCTGCCGTCATTGACAAACAGGATTCTGGAATTCTCCGCCACCTTGCCTGCCCGGATCAGTTCCTGAATTTTCTCCAGGAACATGGGTGCCGTAATGGGCAGAACCGTTTCCTCATTATAACAGGGGATCACAATATACAAACATGGCTTTTTTCTGGAACTCATGGTCATTCTCTCCTTTATTCGTTATCCGGTATTATACCGGCGCATTTCCCAGTTTTACGATCAGCACGCCGTCCATCATTGCCAGACACCCGGCATCAGGATAGGCCGGCATCTGCTTTACCTGCTGATTGCCCAGCATGCCGGCCCAGACGTGAGGCTCCGCTGTCAGCAGCGGCGTGCTGAGAATATAGTCAAAATAGGCCTGGAACCTTGGCCTGGAAGGCTGCGTGATCACATCGGAAAACTGCATGCCGATCACATTCCAATATTCCCTGAAGCCCGGGATCATGTCATTGAACATTTGCGGCAATCCCACAAAAACCACCGGAGTCTCGCCGGGCACATACCCCTCATAGCTTTCCATCCGGGCCGCGATCCGGGTCATCAGCGACAGATAGGCATCAAATTCCAGATCCTTTTTCAGATACATGCCGTTGGCAAACTGAACACTGCCGTAGGCTACCAGAAAAACCAGCAGGAAGCACACGATCCGGATGCATCTGCTCAGCTTTTCCCTCCGCGGCATTCCCTGCCACTGTGCTGCCAGCCACTGCACCAGAAGAAGCACCAGCAGATAACTCAGCCAGATGGCAAAAACCATCAGATCATGGTTGTTGTCCAGTGTCAGAACATAGAAAATATTCATCCCCAGAGGCAGTAGTCCCATCAGGGTCAGACCCAGAAGTTTTTCCCACAAACCAATTCTCCGGTTCAGAAGCCATATCCCCACAGCCAGCACGGCGGCGGCTGCCAGCAGCACCGTGATCCCCCGTACCATCACGGCAGGATAGGAAGAATAGGCATTCCACAGCCAGGAAAACCAGTCCCGGTATGCACCTGCCACATATTCCACTAAATTCTGAGGTGTCAGCTCCAGAGCCTTTCCCAGAGAATTGTAGTCACCGGTGGTCAGGGCATTTCCGCTCAGGGCCGTCATTGCTTTCATGGCAATGTAATAGAGGATTCCACCCGCCAGGATCATGCCGATTGCTCTGAGTCCCTTCCGGAAAACAGTCCGGAAGGCGTCTCCCCGGAACAGCCGGAGGATGCATACCATCATAACCAGAGTAATGGTCACCGTCAAATAGCCCTGGTAGATTCCCAGAGACCCCATGATCAGCACAGCACCAAGAACCTCGCCCCAGGGCAGTGTTTTCCAGCAGTATACCGCTGCGGCCGCGCACATCAGTGCAAACATATTGCCGTCCAGATCATTGATATACGTGGCTGCGGTGGAAGACACGGACACATTGGTCGCCATGACACCGGCCGTCAGAAAAACCATCACGGCAGAATCCATATCAAAGAGGCGCACCACAAAGAAAACCGCCAGACCGATCCAGAGCAGCGACAGTGCACCAATCAGCCAGGGCAGCGTGGCATCGCTGCGGAACAGATCCCGGTAAATGGGCGTAAACACCCGGCCCAGCTGGATTTTCCAGTCATTTCCAAAGACCGCCGCATGAAATTCGTTCAGGGAATCATGGGAAACACTGTTGTCAAAAAAGCAGTAGGCATGGGCCAGCAGTCCCCAAAAAAACACAAAGCCCAGCGCCATATACAGCCATTTTTTATTCTCTTCAAACCACCTGCGGCCTGTTTCCATGGATACACCTCACTGCTTTCGGCAAATTTCTAAAGGTTATTATACATAAAATGCACAGTCATTGCAATACGGAATTGTCTGCACAGGCGCAAAATGCCGAACTTTCCCCGGTATACCCGGTTCTTCTTGACATTTGCAACATCATTCGTTAATATATTTTTTAAAAAACAATTCGTTATCTGAAAAAGGTACTGTTTATGGCAAAATATGACCGAAGAATTCTTCTTCCCTATCTGAGAAATCTCTGCAGCATGGAGCTTCTGATCCTGATGCAGCAGAAAGAGATGTCTGCCCTGCGCGCTTCTCTGGAGGAGCTGGAGCAGCTGAAAGAACGCGATATCCCTCCGGATGAGGTGCTCCCCGCTTCCCCCGGCCCCGCCATTGCTTTGGGGTGCCTGGCTCTGGCCTTTGGGGCAGTCGCCGTGATCTCCGGAGTTCTGGCTTTCGATGCTGATATTTTCTGGCTGCTGACATTCAGTTCTGCCCTGATCTGCCTTGCCTGCGCCGCCTCCTGGTGGTACTGCCAGAAGCAGTACCTGCACCGAAAGCACCAATATCACCAGTACTGCCGCACTCTGGAGAAATATCACAGCCATGCTGCCGACCGACAGGCCCTGGCCGAGGAAATTGCACAGCACCGGACACAGATCACGGCTCTGGCTGAGCAGATCAACGAGTGCATCAGCTTAAAGCGCAGCCTGTACAGTCTGAACGTGATTCCCGGCCAGTACAGGAACCTGAGCACCGTTCAGTATTTGTATGAGTATTTCCGTACCAGCAAGGCCGATGATATCGATACCGTCCTTCAGATTTGCGCCGTGGAGGAGATGAAGGATCATCTGGGACACATCGCTAAAAATCAAGCTGATCTGCTGCTGGCCCAGCGCTCCCGAATTGCCGACCAGGTAACCTCTGATTCCATTCAGCGCCAGTATTACGAAGAACAAATGACCCAGATCGCCGCCCAGGAACCCAACCCGGAGCTGCGCAGCCAGTACATCAAAATGCTGCATGAAGATTTGAATGTGTCCCAGTTTTTTGCCCAACACACCCTGAGGCAAATGGAATATCTGCCCTAAACATTCCCGCAGGATGCGCTCTGTCCTGTGGGAATGTTTCTGTTTGGGATAACTTGGATGTGATCGCTTTTGTCCCAGCACTTGAAGGACACAAAAATGCTCCTGATCTGACAATCAGGAGCATTTCTATGCTATTTTGTGAAGAAATTACTTCTTCAGGGACTCCTCAACAGCAACAGCCACGGAGACGGTCATGCCGACCATCCATTGACCACGCCATTTGTAAAGCAGGTGATGTGCGCCGTCCGATAGCAGTTCTCTACATATCTCTGTTTGGGGAATATTGCATCGCATCCTATACTCAAAAAATTGCCACCTTGATTTTGTTGTCTTCTTGTTTCCGTTATAGCTTTCAAATTGTTGTGAACAATTTACATTTTCTGTAAACTACAAGAAAAATTAAAAAATCTAGTACGACTAATACTACACTCAGAAAGAGAATGATGTGGCCGTACGAGTGATAGGTCAAAAATGCCATACTGTCTGCGAATAATTTTACAATGGATATAGCCAGATTTAGCTTTGTGGCAGGATAATCAGGCTTTATCACAAAACAAAGCCAAAAAATCATTCCAATCGTTGTTCCAATCCATGTGGAATAAAGGATTCCTTCTGGTAACCGAAAGGAGAAATATGTTGCTATCGTAACAGCAAATAATAGAATCAAAAACAGAATTGTTCTATTTCGATTATACCACTTCTGCCGGAACAGAACCACATAGATAATGTTAGCATCCAAAAATGCAAACCCTAAATGGCATAAAAGCACATAGTTTAGACTGTTGTAGCAAAAAACAGTTCCAGATGCCATTATGAATTCCCAGGGAAAGATCATTGCGCAGGCAAGGGGGGCCATTGCCGGATATTTGCTTTTCACCGTGCTTATCAAAACCAGTGAGTATGTGATAACCCACGCAACAGACATCAGTCCGTCAGTATGAACATAAATCGATCGAATAGGAAGCCCACCTTCCAGAATAAAAGCCCCCTGTCACTAGGGGGCTTTTGTTAGATTATCGGAGGATTACTTCAGGCTTTCCTCAACAGCAACAGCCACGGAAACGGTCATGCCGACCATGGGGTTGTTGCCTGCGCGCCAGAAATCCTCGGAAGCCCCTTTAGGGCTTCCTAAAGTTGAGAATTACCCAAGAAATAACAACTTTCAATAACAATCCAAGAGCCTTTTATGTAGCCACTTTCAGTCCGTCCACTGTAATTTGTGGACGAATCAAAGACAAAAATCATTTGTCCTCGTGATACTTCTATTATATCAGGCACTCTTGTTTTTGCAAGTGTTTCTTTTGGAAGCCCATCCTCAGGTACTTCCCTGCCCTGGATCTTGTTTATCAGAAGCAACTACACCGAAGTGTTATTCTGCTTCATTCAGCACAAGCCATTCTCAATCACTCTAAGTCATCAACTTTCATTAACTTTCAGCCAGAAACATCAAGTTTCTGGCTGATTGCTTTATCTTCCATTCACTTTTGTGTATCTGTGAATGTCAGTAAGGAAGTCTGGGAGCGTGAATCGTGCCGTTCATCTTCTTATAAATATCTTTCAGAAAAAAGAAAAAAGTTTCTCAACGGAAGCTGGATTTCCTAGCACTATTCGTATAATGAAGCCACAAAGAGGGAGGGAACACCTCCCCAAGATAAAATAAGGGTTGCGACCTACCGCCACGGGCAATGAGCCAGAAAGGAAATTACCATGAAGAACGCTATGATGATGAAGAATGCTCCTAAGTTTGTTGATGACACCCATGTTCTCGTGACCAAGGAATTTGCTAAGAAAGCTCGTATCTTCGGTACTCCCGAATACAAGATGTGGAAAGAGATCAAAGCAGATTGCAATGGTGCAGAGATGGTTACCAAGAAGATCAAGAAGAATCCCAACAAGCGTACCGCCACCAAGAATATGACCTATGAACACATGGCAATCTACATCCGCCAGCAGAAGGAAGCCGAGAAACTGATGGCTGAGTTCAAGATGCAGGTTAGACTTTCCAAAGTTCAGACCAATCCCTACCGCTGCGTTCTGGCATGGTTCATGCAGCAGTTCCCTGACTACGACAAGTACAAGGATTTCTTCGAAAAGCTTGCCAAAATGGAAGCCAAGAAGAAGGATATCTTCACCGTGGATATGTCTCCCGCAGCGGAGGACACCAACGAAGATACAGCCGATTTCTCCGACGAAATGTAATCCAGTAGAAAGGAAGGTATAAAATTATGGCTAAGGCTAAGAGAGTTACCCCCGGTCGTAAGGGGTACAAGATTTTGTTCACTGAGAACACTGTGATTATGAATAAGAAGTTTGCGGCTGCCGCTGCTGAGTACGGCACCATCGAGAACATTACCCTCTACCACATCCGCAATGACTTCCCCGGCATGAAGGAAGTTGTGGTCTCCGGTCGTGAGTGCGATAAGGCAAAGCCCAATCACCGTCTGACCTACAAACACATGGAAGAGTACATCGAGTGCTACGAGAACGCTGAAGAGCTGGAAGCAGTATTTGAAACTGTCAAAGCAACTTCTATTGTTCTTGCAAATCCCTACAAATATGTTTCCGACTGGTTTAAGGTGCAATTCCCTGATTATAATAAAACAATTGTTTTCAAGGACAGCAAGTTGTCTGCTGTTCCGAAAAAGGCACCTGACATCACCAAATACAAGATGAAACTGCCAGAGGTCAGCTAAAGGAGGGGCTAACCATGACAGAATACATTGTATTTTATGATGACTGGTTGCTCCTTCCAAAACCAGAGTTCAATGTGCTGGCTATGGTTGCGGAACAGGGTGGCACATACGCCGGAAACTTTGCCGATATGTGCCGATACTTAAATGTGACCCCACAGAGCCGCAACAGAGAACAACTTCGTTCTGCCATTGAATCCTTAACTTCAAAAGGTTTTCTTACTTGTGACACCAGAGGACGCACCCACCATCTGAAGGTGATTCCAAGAGAAACAGAAGTGAGGCTCCCCCGGCTCTGGGTGCAATCTGTCATCCGCCACGATTATTCCTCTGAAAAGATAGCCTTTGCCCAAGTGCTGAAGGTATTCATATGGATCACGCAGAACCGTATGAACGTTGTTACAAACGCCATGATTGCGGCGGAGCTGGGCATCTCAGAATCCACGGTCTGTGCTGCCAAGAATGTGCTACAACACGAGTACGAGAATATCATCAAAAAGAAGGTATCTCAAAAGTGGGGCGATGGCTTCCGTTCTGTTGGACAGGAGCTTGCGGCAAGTGCATGGTGGACGGAAATATAAAAAGAGTTACTTTTTGCCTGATAATAAGTATACTCTTTTTATTACCGGGCAAAAAGTAACTCTTTAATTATTCGTTGTTTATCTGCCCTTCTTAAAAAGCATTATCTTATGAAGAACTTTCGCATCGCTATTTTGCTACGAACGCCGCAAACAGCGGCGTCGTGCAAAAGTAGCGAATGCGTTAGATAGATTCCAGAAGAAGGAGGAAAAGATAATGTTTGAAGAGCACGATAAAAAGATACCCGACTACTACCCCACCATGTACTTGGATGGTTACACCCCGGAGCAGATTCTTCATGCCGCCCGGCGTGGAATGATACAGAGGCACCGGGAGCACAATGCGGAACAGGAAGTAAAGACTTAGGTTGAAGCAGCTTTACGGGATGTGTTCAAGGACTTCAAATAACAAATGCGGCAGCCACTTCTCCAATCAACAGAGATTGGAAAGGTGGTTGCCTTATTTTGTTTTTATGAAAATATTTTGGTATAATTATTATAAATTGAAATTGAAAATTAACTTTCAAGGAGGTGAGGTCATGGCAAAAACCTATGCAGAAAATGTATGCGCCATGCTGCGCCGGAAGGGGCTTGCGCACAAGTATGAGCATCCCGGTATTTACTGTATCAAAGTGGGCGGTTAGATCGTTTATATAGGAAAGAGCGAAAATATGCTGAAGCGTGTAGCATCCCATTATGTCGGCATTAAAACGAAATCAGAAAAGAAATACCGTCTGCTGTCCGAAATCCAGAGCAATGGATACGGGATAGAATTTGATGTTCTGTACTATGCACAGTCAGCAGGAACAGTAGCGATCCGGGAAGAGATCGACAGAAAAGAGGGAGAATACATCCGATAGTACAAACCCGCACTGAATACTCAGATTCCCAAAGCAGAGGATTGGCACAAATGGGAAACCAATACTGTGGATGCGGCGGAAGTATTACAGCAGTTCCTTTGATTCTCCGTTTCGTCCCTCTTGGATCGTCCTGACGGGATAGATGTAAATTTTCGCACACGGGCGGGAAAACCGTTTTCTGAAATAAAAATGCAACTTCGTGGGAGTGTGGGTCACACAATTCCATAGTTAGGGAACGAAAATTTTTTATCCCGAATACCATCCCCCACCCCCTGACGATATAGGAAAACGACAACGGGAGAGGCAGCAATTGGCTGTCCCTCCCGTTTTATCTGTTCAATTAAACAATTCGTTTACTTCGCACTTTTGGAACAACCAAAAGCAGCGGAAATCTGTTCAAACAAAGGCTGTTTCTGTTCACGAAAGAAATCAGACCGTTTCGTGGACATCTTCCCTTTTTACATACTCCATGAGATCACCGGGCTGGCAATCAAGGTATTCACAGAGACTTTCAATGGAACGGGTATCCACATGACCTGTTCCCTTTCTCATTTTTTCCAGTGTTGCGGTTCCTACAATTTTGTCCTTCCGCAAATCGTACATGGTTTTTTTCTTCTCTTTCAAGAGGTCAAAGAGTTTATTATAGACAATAGGCATACTATCACCATCCTTGCGGTTGATTATAACACAAAAAGAGTACTAAAGCTAGTACAAAAATTGCACAACAAAACGCACTAGAATTAGTACATAATGCCATATTGACTATGTACTAGCTCTAGTGTATAATATAGACATGAAGAACAGGGGAACCCAATTTCAACACCGCTTGTTGTAACCCCTACACCAAACACAAAGAGGCGGAGACAGCCGGAGAGACGGCAACAAATTCAAATCACAAAGGAGAAAATAATATGTCTACCATCGAAATCACATCCAAGATCGAAGCTCTGAAGGAACTGGAAGCCCTGATCGACGAAGCCAAGGCGGAAGCCGAAGCCCTTCGGGACGAGATCAAAGCGGAAATGCTGAACCGCAATACCGAAGAGATGGAAGCAGGACAGTACATCGTTCGCTGGACTTCTGTTCTCAGCCAGAGATTCGACAGCACCGCATTCAAAAAGGTCATGCCCGATGTTTACAAGAGCTTCATCAAACAGACCGCCAGCCGCCGCTTCTCTATCAGCGCATAAGAAAAGCCCCTTGCGTGAACACCGACCAAAGTACACACGCAAAGAGCTTCCACCCCAACCATCACAGAGGGGGCAAGTAAATTATAGCTTGCCCCCTCCCGAAAATCAAGGAGTTATTTATGAAACAGCTGACAAGCTATAACAGAGTTGCCGGGTATCTCAATAAGGTTTTCGACCTTCTGAACGCTGAGTTCTTTGAAAGTGAACTTTCAAGACCCACCATCACCATCCAGTCCACCCCCAAAGCCTACGGACATTTCTCTCTGCGGGAAGATACCTGGGTATCGAAACTGGGCGGCACCCACGAGATCAACATTGGAGCCGGAACCCTGTCCCGTCCCATCGAAGAGGTTGCCGCAACGCTGCTGCATGAGATGGTACACTACCACAATTATCTGCATGGTGTGCAGGATTGCAGCCGGGGCAACACCTACCACAACCGCAAGTTTAAGGCAGCAGCAGAAGAGCGGGGGCTGATCGTCACCCACTCCGACAAATACGGCTGGTCACATACTTCTCCATCTGACCGCCTGTTGGAGTTCATTCTGGACAATGACCTGACTGACATTCTGATAAACCGCAACGAGTTCGACGGCTTCCGCATCACCGGAACAGGCACCCACAGCGGTGTAACCTACGGCGGTGAAGATCCCCGGAAATCCAGCAGCCGCAAGTATGTTTGCCCCTGCTGCGGTATGAGCGTCCGGGCTACGAAGGTGGTCAATGTAGCTTGTCTGGACTGTGACGAACAGTTGCTTTTGGTTGGGTGAGGGAGAACATCAATGCGGATATTAGAAAAATTTTGGAAGGGAGAAGTGGCTCCGGGCGAACGGTGCCATATCTCCAAAGGGGAGTATTCCAAGAGCTATGCAGCCATGGTGGACAGCGAAGAGTATTTGCGGAAGCACCTAACCGGGGAGGACTTGCAGCAGTTCCAGCAATTCCGGGACGCAGAACTGAACATGAGCCGCTTGTCTGATTTCGATAACTTTGCAGAGGGCTTCCGGCTGGGTGCGCTGCTGATACTGGATATATGGGAGGGGACAGCATGAACCGAGGATACAGCCGCTGCTCCACCAATGAGGGCAAACAGGACATAAACCGCCAAGTCCGGGAGCTGAAAGAAGCTGGTGCCGATGTGGTCTACATGGAGTATGAACACGGGGATGCCAAGGTAAAGAGCCAGCAGCAAGCCATGTTCACAGAGGCAGAACCGGGAGATACCATCATCGTTCTGGAAGTCTCCCGGCTTGCCAGAAGTACACAGCAGCTATGTGAGATTATCGAACGAATCCGGGAAAAGCGGCTGCGGCTGGTGATCGTGGGCAGCATTACCCTTGATTGCCGAGATGGACAGGCTGATCCCATGAGCGAAGCGTTCTTGCAGATGGCGGGTGTGTTCAGTCAATTGGAGCTTGCCATGATCCGGGCAAGGGTGCGTTCTGGAATGGCGAATGCCGCCGCCAAAGGATCCAAAATCGGCAGACCGCAAGTGACTGCCGACAATCTCCCAGCAACCTTCCTGCGGCACTACCCGGCATATAAGAAAGGGCATCTCAATATCAGTGAACTTTCCCGTGTGTGCGATTTGAGCCGCTGTTCGGGCCCGGCGGAAATCGCCAATTAGGGGCCAGCTAAAATAACCAATCTCGGCTCAATAGAAAAAGCCATTACTTTTTCTTTCGAATCCTTTATACTGGAAAGTGCCAACAACCCAGGAAAGGAGCTACATGAAAG
>JAFQHF010000141.1 GCA_017398105.1 Oscillospiraceae bacterium
CCCCTTACGATCCCCACAAAGGATGCGTTCGAGGTCCGCGGTGAAGGCGTCATCTCGTGGGAGCATTTCGACCTGATCAATTCCGGTCTGGAGGAACCCTACAGAAGTGCCCGCAACCTGGCGGCCGGCAGCACGCGCAAGCTGGATGCAAGTGAGTCTGGGAAGCGGTTCCTGGAGTTCTTCGCATTCGACCTTGTCAGTGACTACCTGGAACCCCGCTCCAAACTGGCTCAGCTTCAGCTTCTGGAACGAAACGGATTTTCCGTGGTCCCCTATGTCTATCTCGATGCCATGCATGAGCCGGACATCATTCGGGATGCGATCCGGAAGTTTGATCCTGAGAAGTTTGCCTATCCCGTCGACGGTCTGATTATGGAATACGACGACCGGATCTACGGTTCCAGTCTGGGAGCAACCGGCCATCACGAAAACCGTATGATAGCCCTGAAATGGGAGGATGAAGTGGTTGAAACCGAATTCCTCGGTGTCAGACTGGCTACCACTAGGACCGGTATGGTGAGCATCACGGGTCTGTTCAAGCCTGTGGAGATTGGTGGTACGACTGTATCCCACGCTTACCTGCACAATGTGGACATCTTCGATGAATTCCAGTTTGGCATCGGCGACCGTATCCAGGTCTACAAGGCGAATATGATCATCCCGCAGATCTACAGCAACCGGACACAGAGCAACACCTTTGTGCTGCCTATGACCTGTCCCTGCTGCGGTGAGCCTCTTGTCGCCAAGCTAACCTCCGGCGGCACCCGCCAGCTCTATTGTGAGAATCCCGGCTGCGCGGCCAAGCTGATCCGTAAGTTTACCCATTTCTGTTCTAACACCCGGATGAATATCACCGGCATTTCGGAACGGACCATGGAAAAGCTGATCGGCAACGGCTGGGTACATACCTTTGGAGATCTCTACACGCTGGAGAAGCACAAGGCTGCCATTGTAGAAACAGAAGGCTTCGGTGAAAAGTCCTTTACCCGGCTTCAGGCCGCCATCGAGAAGAGCCGTCACTGCACGCTTGCAAAGTTCATCGCCGGTCTGGGTATCCCGCAGGTGGGACGCCATGCCGGTCGGGATCTGGAGAAGTTCTTTGACGGCTCCTGGAACTCATTTGAGCAGGCGATCCGGGACGGTTTTGACTTCACACAGCTGCCGGACTTCGGTGAAACTATGCACAACAATATCTACGCCTGGTATGCGGATGCAGAAGAAGCAAAGCTCTGGAAGCCTCTGCTGGACCATGTCATCTTTGAAAAGGAGAACAGCACCATGTCTGTAAACAGTAATAACCCCTTTGCCAGCAAGACCGTTGTGGCAACCGGTAAGCTTAAGAACTACACCCGTGACGGAATTCAGAACAAGCTGCTGAGTCTGGGAGCGGTCCCCGCAACCTCAGTCACCAAGAAGACCGATTTTGTGATCGTGGGTGAGAATGCTGGCAGCAAGCTTGCCAAAGCGACTTCCCTGGGCATCCGCACACTGACGGAAGCGGAGTTCGAAGCAATGATTTCTGAATAACGGAGGTAGCTTATGCTCAAGAGTGGTTTATATGTGGCAGAAAACAATGACAGTGTCTACGATGCGTATCGGATCAAGATGCTAGTCAAGGAGACACGCAAGTCCTATACCTTTGAACTGGTCGAATTTTTCAGCCACTACAGCGCGGCACATATCAAGATGCTGTTTCAGAGTACGAAAAAGTTCCAGTTAAAGAAAGGTGAAGGCCCACACGCGATCCGATGCTTGAGTGACGAGAGTTTTGACTTCTATCCGTATCAAGCTGGGACTCCCTATTCGTTTCAGCTGGTAAGTGATAAACCCGATGTGAAAGCTAATGATACCGCCAATGCTCGGACGAAGAAAGCATTTGAGCGCTTCAAGCTCAAATGGATGCTTGACCACGGTTACACCTTAATAGATCTCATCGAGTGCATGGAAGTCATGATCCACGAAGACGAACAGGATGGCCTGCGGACCAAGCTTTCGGAACTGTTTGCGCGTTGGGAGTTTGGTGTCGGTTTTGTGGACGGTTCTGTCTGGCCCTGCTATGAAGAGTTTCTGCAGAACGAAGCACTGGAATCCGGCGAGCGGTTTCTTCTGATCTCAGTCTGTGAGCGGGATATCGCAACGGAAGTATTCCCTTCCCTTGAAGAGGCCCGGAAACAAATGATGGACGAACTGAAGGATGAATTCACCAAAGGAAGCAAGCCTTCGGAGTGGAAAAAATACGAAGATCTTCCGCGGTATGAGTGCGGTGACTTCTGCTTCACGGAAACCACAGCATGGTCCAATCTGGATGATGATAACAACTGCGATTGGCTGATCATCCCCATTGGACCTAAGTAATCAATCTACGGTTGGAGCAGGGACTTCCCTGCTCCGATCTTGCAAAGGAGTGTAATGTTTATGAGTAAACCAAGCACGCACATTTATGGAACATTGGAGTTTCCCATATTCCGGGGCTGTGCTGCCTTTATCAGAGAAGGTAACAAGAGCCGCAGAACTTCCCCTGTAAAGCACTTTCTTACTCTGCGTTCCGGTGTGATCTACATTGAATGCCGCGACGAAAGTTACATGCTGCACCCGCCTGTCAGTTCGGCAAAGGAGGTGCCGGTATGATCCTGAACCGAACCGGTGCCACCTTCACCTATGACGGTACCACCTACTCTATTGGCGATCGGGTCGTCGCTACCAGTGAAAGTGCGTATGAGGGCTGTTTGGAACCATTCTGGAGATTCGCACCGGCAATGACAAGAGTACGGATAACGACACGCCGGATCTTCACTGTGCGTTCCTTCCGCCTGCAATTCCTGCTGAGGTCGTTACTTTGGAGTCCCGCTTTTCTGCACTTTACCGGCAGAAAAAGGTGCTGGATGATATTACCCTGGACGAGGTGATCATGGCACCGGAGATGATCCGCGTGATCAATCCCAATGGCGTGCATTCCATCACAGTCTATACCGTGCACGAAGAGTGGGTCTTGAAAGGCGATTACGGCGAAAACCGCTTCCCTGCCCTGGATCTTGATCATGCGAAACTGAAGATGACTGAACTGATTCACAATGACAGGGCAGAAGGATGTATTTCCCAATGGCGGGAACATGGGGCTATGGAGGAAGATGTCGCCGGAGAAAACTACTATGAATGCTGGGTTCACGATGAATACTGCGAGAACCATTACAAGGTCAGCATTGAAACGCAGACCATCCATATTTCAGAGGATGTTTTCACGGAAATTGGAAAGGCTTTTGTAGACAGGATCCTGCGTCGTGACTTTGCAGAGCAGATTGAGGACTGGGAAGAAATATCCGGACTCAGTGATGCACAGATTGCTGATATGATCGCACAACCATGTGTACCGGAGCGAATCCGGAAGCAGCTCAAAGAAAACGGATACCTGGAAGAATCTTATTGGGAATCTGTTTCCGAAGCTGCCTTTGCGATTGTAAAGGAGTTTACTGCATCTGTGAAGAAAGGCAATGAATCATGAGTAAGGAAACTGCATTTTTCGCTGGGCTTCCTATTTCTATTCCGCTTCGTATAATCAACACCGGAGAAAGTCACCTCAGTAGAACATACTGGTTCACTTCCACATTTACAAGTGGAAGTCAGAGTATTAATGGTCTTCTGGTTGCATATCTGAGAAAGCAAAGTATTCCCTATACTCGCTTTTATGGTCAGGTCTGGTTTGTATGGAATGGCTGCTGGTGCCGATGCGACTATGAAACTGAGGGCTTAGATGTCCGCTATTATCTACTGGAGTATATTCAGAACTGAAGTATACTCATATTTTCTGCGGCACCGGATCTTCCGGTGCCGACATTTACATTATGGAGGTTTCTATCATGGATAGAGAAGAATTATTGGCAAACATTGAGAATATGACCGTTGGTCTTGATGACACATTCAAGTTTCACTGTA
>JAFQHF010000093.1 GCA_017398105.1 Oscillospiraceae bacterium
ATATCCAGAAAAGAGTCGCCGTAGATACGCTCAATGTTCTGCTTATCGTCACCGATTGCAGCTGCAACAAACAGCAATCCCTTGCGCTTATACTCCTGCTTGATACCGCGAAGATCTTCTTCCGCTGCGGTGCCACTGTAACCGGCATCTGCAGGCTGGCCATCTGAAACGAGTATGAGGATACGAACTTCCTCATCCCGCTTTGATAGCTGCTCTGCAACGTACCGCAAAGCGGCGCCGTCACGATTACTGCCCCGGGCACTGATATCCATCATTCTGTACTTATCATTCTTGTCGATGGCATCAAATTCGGCATAGGAATATAAATCCACTCCCCTGCTCCAGCTGGTGGAATGGCCATAGACCATGATGGGAATGTTCAATGCCTGACAAAAATCGTAGAGAATAATCGCTGCGGCACGTGCATACGTGCTGCGGTCACCACAGCTCATAGATCCAGATTCATCCAAAAGCAATCCTACAGATATCCGTGGGATCTCATTGGGCAGATTATTTTTATAAAAGACCTTTCCGTCGTTACGGCACAAGGCGTGTGCATCCAGACGGCGGCCCATAACAAGACCTGTCTGCTTTCCGCCTCGCTGCTGATCTTTCAGCTTTTGGATCAGATTTCTCTGAAGCTGCTTAGATATCGTCAGAAGCGGTCCACAGATCTGATGATATTGATCCTGAAGTTCTTCATCCACCTCGGCGATCCGGTGAACTGCGATATTGACACCGTTATGGATATTTCCGTAAGAGATGCTCTGTGCAGCTTCATTCAGCTCCTGGATCCGCTCATTTTCCAGCTGTTTACAGGCAGCTTTTTCAGCCATCTGCTCCAGTATTCGCTCGATATCTGCTGCAGCACGGTCGCTCTGCTCCCGTTTATAGTCATCATCATACTGCGTTTCTCCGCCAACCGGCTCTGAAACACTGTCTGTTTGATGATATGGGAGGCGTCCGCCTTCTTCTGAGGTTGTGGCCTGCTTTCTGGAAGTGCCGCCATCGATGGAATCCGGAGAAAAATTGCTGTCTGATTCAGCTTCGTCAGACTGATCTATATTAGATTCACTCTCAGCATTTTCAGAATCTTCTCCAGACTCATTTTCATCTGACTTGTACTCGGCTTTTGTTTTTTCCCGTTTCTCAGAATTTACAGCGGGAGGAGCGTCTTTATCTGCACCCGGAACAGGTGTACCGGAACCTTCTCCCTGAGAGCTGGTACCAGACAGCGCCTGAAGCAGGCCTGCGAGAATCTCGCCTGCGCTGCTGCCACTGCCTGCAGAAGCCGCTTCATCCTGATGCTCTTTACAGATCTCAATGTAGTCTTCGATATGGTGCCACAGTCGGATGAGAATCAGACTGACGATCTGCCAGCGCTCTTTTGCCGACGTGGTCGTCACTGCATCATCGATCTGCGGAATCAGTTTGAAGACAGTCTGGATACGGATGTCGGATAAAGGGGTTTCTCTATATTTGATCTCACCAAACAGCGCATAGGACAAAATGATTTGCAGGATCGATTGGAAGATGTGGCCTGAGCCATCATCTTCCTTTTCGATCAGCTGTGTCACTGTAGACATATCCTTGAACTGATGATCCCGCATGATGGACAGGTTATATCCAAGTATACCGGGAAACTGGGCAAGGATCCGGCTTTCTATATAGCCATCTTCAAGCACATTCGCAATAAAGAAAGCGATCTGCTGAGCAAAGGCCATATTTCTGGGATCTGCCTTTACATACTCCCAAAAGTCCTTTTCGTTGCGGGCATCCTGGGCTTCCTTCAGCACAGGCGGTGCAGGAAAGAACTTATACGCAGACAGATAATTCATATAGGTCTGCTTTGCAAGGAAATCAGTGTACAGAACATGGCCCAGTTCGTGGGCGAACAGGCCACAGATCATTTCATAACGATTCATACGTCCCCGGATCTTCGTGACGGACGGATGACCGGCATTGATCCGAATGGATGTATTATTGGTGCAGGCACCGTTGTGGTCTTTCGGGTCCCAATAGATGTTAACATGGACACGTCGATTATACCGGTATCGTTTCGTTTGCGCTGCAGCAACGTCTTCGAAGTGGCCAGCCAGAATCCGGGAAGTAAAGAACTGCCGGTCTGTGATCTTGCTTCTCTTCTCATTGAGCAGCTGCTTAACGCGTCTATGGTTGACTCTAGCCATTCACTTACCCCCTCATCAGGACACCTTACGGCGCTTCGGGGTAAAGATCGGCTCCAAAATAGTGGTTTTCAATGCTTCCCTGTCTTCTTCATCAGAGGTAGCTTTACTGATCACCGTACTCAGAGCGGATTTGTAGACATCACCCGTGATCTCTGCGCTGATGATCCAGTCGATAAGACTTCTCATGCCGCAGGTACCGTCGGTAATACCGTTCTTACGCATGTACTCAGACATATCATTGACGACCTGTACCATCTGGGATACCTGATATTCGTCTGTTGCACCGGTGACAGCCATGGCTCGCTGGGTCATTACTTCCGGACTGGGAAGGTCAATATCTTCCACCAGACTCATTCTGTCAACGACGGACTG
This sequence comes from Oscillospiraceae bacterium, assembly GCA_017398105.1. Next base: position 2,562 of record JAFQHF010000093.1, read on the forward strand.
ATTTAATCCGCGGCAGCCTTCGTAAGTCACATTTGTTGTAACAACCACGACGGTATCCGGATGGCGCTGAATGATCTCACCAGTAGGAAGCGTAATGGAACCGCTCTGCTCCAGAAGAGAGTTCAGACCGACCAGAACACCGGGCTGCATGATGACAGTAGGCTCCTGGATCTCTATGACATAGCCATTCTTCAGGGCCTTGATAAAATCCGTTTCTACATAGGTGTAAGTCTGACCGGAGGACTGCTCCCCTTCTGCGGGTTTGCTGAGCTGCTTGATCTTCTCGGCCACCATATCCATGACAACAGCCATGCAGTCCCGGGAAGTTACTTCCTCATTGGTAATGACTGTAAGGCTTTGAAAGACGCCACAGGGGTCAAAGTCCATGTCTTCAAGGTCCGGAAGGTTCATAATTTTCGCCACGTTGGCGTAGTTGATGCCGCCCATAGCCATGACCATCTCCCGCTCCTTATCCAGCTGAGCATCTCCGGTGGTCATGGAATCCGTCTTAGGAAAGACCATGCCAATGAAATCAAAAACTTCAGTGGACGCAGAACAGGTATACTTCATGTACGGCAGGTGCAGACCAGCTGCGATTGCCCGGGCACCCTGGGTTTTACCGGTGCCTGCAGGACCGCGCATCAGGAAATTGCGCATCTGCATGGGTTTACCGGTAGTGACCTGTGCGTGTCGGCAAATATTGACTACCTGTTCCGGGATGATATACCAGGAATCCAGTTTGGGAACCATACTCTCTTCCAGGATGGAAAGCTTCCGACCGGAAGTCAGCTGATACTTCCCTTCAAAATCAGTATGGGGGATTTCCGTTTTGGCTGCACTTACCGTTGCCCTGCCAGTCTTGGCGAAGATCGTGAATTCACCTGCCATGACGTTGCTGGGAGTATAGGCACCGGAATCCAACTGCGCCTGGGATACCCGCAGGACATTACCGGACTTTTCGATTTTCGCCTTGATATTTGCCGGGCAGGTTTCATCCTTCAGGCGGCGGTATGCGTTATCACAAAGGATGGCCATATACTCTACCGCCTTCGTAAGATCCGTATAGCCAGCCTTTCTCTGATCGAAGTAGAGTACAAAATTGTCTTCAAACTCCTGATCAGCGATTAAAGCAGGAAACATAGCCATAAGGACAGCAGCACCATCGTTTGCGGTCTGGTGCAGCCGGTAGGTTTCGATCATTTCCGTGTTCTTGTCATAGCCGCTGGCAACGATATTGCCGCTTGCGCTGTCATAGACAACCAGATGATAGGCATCCGGACCGGAGGAGGATTTGTATTCTGCAACCATCCGATGATCAATGACACCCACTGCGCCTTCTGCGCTGCCGGTCATACAGTCACAGACTGCATGTACAGCCTTGATGACTGTGGCAGTCAGCGTGGCCTCGGTTCCGGAGCCGTATTTCGAAGACACCTTCACTTTTTTACTGGAAAGTGTGTCCATAGGTGCAGGAAGCGCACGTGAAAAATTGATGAGGTTATTGATTGCAACACTCATGATTCATTCCCTTTCTCTTTATTATTGTTCAAATTCAATTAAGATGCCATCGCTGCGACAGGATGCTCCGGTCAAATCATTTCGTTCCAGCTCTTTGCAGATCTCCAGCCAGCTTTCCTGAACGGGAAGTTCCTCTGCTGTGATGAGAATATCTGCTTTGCGCTGACCTATGGCTTCGTTGATTCGTTCATTCAGCTCCATGACATGTGCGTCGACCCATTGAAATGCCAGAAGACCGTAATCTTCGGGGATCTCTTCGTCAGATTCCTCGTCGACCCATTTATTCGGTTCTGGCTGCGCATTTTTCTTCTGAGGCTCCACAGTACGGCCATTTGGAACTGGAGGTGCCTTCTCGGTACCTGTTTCAAAAATCACATCACACACATGGTAATTCTGGATGACAACGAGACCTTTCCGGTAGCCACCTGCTTTGTTAAGCAGAACATAGACTTTATTGCCTTTCTGAATATCCTCTTTCGCATAGGGATTTTCCCAGACCCATCTGCAGTCGGGAAATCTGCTGAGCAATATTTCCGTGATGCGCTTCTGAATCAGGTAATAGGCCATATTCTGCATATCCTGCTCGGAGGATTCCTTCGGTTTTTGCGGTTCAGGTAGGGCCAGCACAGGCTCCAGAGGTTCAATCTTTCTGGACGACAGGAACAGAAGCCGCAAAGCTGCGATGAAGATCCCAAGGATCACAAGCAGCAAAATGGGCCACAGGCGTGTGATGTACAGAAGTAAAGCCAGAAGCCCCATAATAACCAGGGCTTCGTAAGCATAATGACGTTTTGTATCTCTATCTTTCATGTCTTTCTCCTTTGTTTGGGCGCAAAAAAACGCACAAGAGACCTTTGTCAGGTAACCCTTGTGCGTTTCATGCGCTGTGATTCAATTAGCAACAACCCTCCTTACATATTGAAGAAAGAGTTGCTCCCGCCATAAGCCTGGTAACCGGTGAACCCATTGGGCATCCCATTGTCAGCAGCAGGCGCAGCATAGTTCCCGGCAGGGTTCTGAGAGGCGGCGGTTGCTTTCTGACCGTCTCCAGAGTTCTTGCTGCTACCGCTGAAACAAAACTCGATTTCTTCCAGGATAATAACAGGCATACTCTTCTTCGATTTTGTCTGCTCATCTTCCCATACGTCCTCGTCATAGCGTCCGGACAGGTTGATGTGAGAACCTTCTTTCAGATCCATCTTACGGATCCGCTCGCACAGAGGACCGAAGGCCTTTACGGTCAGATTGACCCATCTGTGGTTCTTTTCTGCTCTGGTGTCGTATACCTTGGCACCAATACGGAACCGAACGAAATCTCCCTTATCAGAGAACTTCAGAGCAGGTGCGTTGTTGGCACCTTTGGAAACGGTGACCTCGGTTGCGAAAAACTTTAACATAAATGACTCCTTCCTGCAGGTTCTGCCTGCAACTGTAATAGTATATATTTCAACCTGCATTCGGCAGGCAGAAACCAGGAAACAAAAAAAGTGCCATTCGCCCCCAAATGGGCAAATGACACTTCAGAAAATCGGATAAACTAACATTTCACTCTGGGTGAAACTCTGATACTACAGTGGTATTATACCATATTTTCCATCCTTAGTCAATCCAAACTCCCGGTAACAATATTGCCTGCATAAATAGCCTGACGGATCTGTGTTTCACAG
>JAFQHF010000142.1 GCA_017398105.1 Oscillospiraceae bacterium
CCCACACGATTTCGAATCGGATGGAGAAGGTTCCGTTAGCGGTAAATGGGTGTAGATGGAAACCTAAAAAGCCAGTAATCTCAAGGGATTGAGGCTATTTAGCGCAACCTGAAAAACGATGGATTTACCCCCAAAAACGCAAAACTTTCGCCAAAGTGTAGAAAAAGCGTAGATGACCCCAAAGACGATATGACTTTAGGTAACAATGGTTTCCGCCGACTGAGCGGAACCAAAATGTAGAAATACCCTGCCATTGACAAAATGAAATCCAAAATTGAATACAGGAGAACATGCCAATGGCTACCGATTATACATATCTCTTGGTTGAGTTCCCCGACACTATCAGCTCGGATCAACTCTACCGAATCTGCAAAATCAGCAAGAGGAAAGCAAAGTGGCTTCTCGACAACCACATTATCCCGTGCCAGGATAGTGGAAAAAAGACGCGCCGCTACAAAATTAGAACAGCAGATGTAATAGAATATCTCACAGCGAGAGAGGCTGATCCGCAAGCAGTATCTCCCCCAGTTGGGCTCTTCAACTCCAAAGTAAAAAAGCCAAATCCAATTGCATTGATTGATAGAGATGAGTTTCAACGATTTCTCTACGGCGTATGGACAAAAGAGCCTGAAGCTATGACAACAAAAGAGATCCACGTGCTGACCGGCTATTCATTAGGAACTGTCGGACAGTGGATCTGCCGTGAAAAGTTGAAATCGACCAAGCTGCCGACAGTGCGGGTTGTTGCGAAAGAATGGTTGGTCGAGTATATATGCGAGTACACCATCAGCAATCCAAGCAGATTGTCCCACATCAACCTGCAGCTTGTAACTGAATACATGAAAACAATGTAAGTAAAGCGCCGATTCCCTGACCAATAGGTCAAGAGATTGGCGCTTTTTTTATTTCATAAGAAGGAGTTGATTCCACATGAACGCAGAGGAAAAGAAAAGGTACTTCACAGAAACTGCCCTTGTCCTCAATCGTGAGGGCTTCCATGCCGAAAAGATCCTGGGCGGGACGCTTGGCGTCTGGCTGGATGATGAGCCGCTCTGTGAAGTCAGCGAGATCGGCGGCATCACCTACCGGGGAGATAACATCTCTACCCCGGAACGCGAGGCCGCAAAGGACAAAGCGTACAGGATCGTCAGCACCACCGCTGAGTATATGCGGCAGATGGAGCAGGCTCCCCCTCTCAAGCTGAATGGGCTGACTGGTGACTATAGAGTGCTGGCCGACTTCAATGGGACGGTGCTTGCCGGAACGAACAGCAAATACGGCGTCCAGTTTGTCACCTGGGATTGGGACCATGACCGCAAAGGAGTGTCCCACGGTCACTACTTCACCGGAAACTATGATGGAGCCAAGCAGGACTTCGCCACCCGCTCCGGCCTCATCTCCGAACAGCAGCTCTTCAAGGACGAGCAGCTCATCGAGATATACCGATGCTGTGCCGACACACTGGATGCAGGCTTTGACCTGACCTATGAACAGGAGAAATGCATCAGGAGCGTACAGGAGCAGATTGAAAATGGGATGCCGGATATTATAGACCGAATCCGTGAACAGGATCAGCACACCGTAGACCTTGGCTACGGTCAGGAACAGAAAATCTAATACAACATCGTACAGGGCCGGAGTTTTAGAAATAAGACTCCGGCCCTTTTTCGTTTTCAGGAGGGAAAATAATGCGTTTTTATGACCAAAGATTCCGAAGGATGCACGCCCCGGAATGCGCCCGTATCCCGGAATCCAAAACCATATGTTCATTGTTCGCCCGATGCGAGGGATGTCCATATCCAAGCCACGGATTTATCTGTTGGAGCAGGGACGGCCCCTGTATGCGGGAGTTCATGAAAGAATTATCTGAAGGAGTTGAAGAAAATGATGTTAGAAGCGGTACTGAGCAATGCTGACCACCCCGAATACGGCGTTGCGACCATCCCGTTCCCTATCCCCAAAGAGCAGTATGACCAGTGCATCGAGATGGTCAAAGCACTGGAGATCGGCGATCCTTTCAAAAAGGATTGCAAAGTGATGGCAATCGACAGTTTCTACTCTGTCCTGAAAATCACCGAGAATCTCTGTGTCAATCTGGATGAGCTGGACTATCTGGCAAAGCGGCTGGAGAGCTTCGATGTTGGCGAGGCCGCGCAGTTCCAGGCCATGGCAAGCAAGCTGGAGCTGTTCGAGCTGAAAGACCTCATCAACCTGACCTTCTGCTGTCAGCAGGCAACGGTCATCACGGACTTCTCCGATTTGGAGCAGATCGGTCGTGAGCATTACATGAATCTCCACGGCGGTGGAGCCAGTGTTCAGGAGCTGGAGGATCTGGACGGCACGGAAACCGCGATCCTGCTCATCGACGGCGGCGGAGGAACGATCACCCGCTACGGCGTGGTCTATGACAACGGCATGAAGATGGATCAATCCTATGACGGCAATCATTTTCCCGCCTACCTGTACGAGCCGTGTATGCTCATGGTCGCACTGACTTCGCAGAAGGAGCCGGAGGACACAGAGAACATCACCTGGCTTTATCTCCCCTCCGCCAAAGGGCAGATCGAGCGTGCCATGGAACGCTCCGGCATTGATGACCCGGCAGATATGCGGTTCCGGTTTGGAGATAGTATGCTCCCGGCCGAGGTGGACGCGGCGTTGGATTTCACGCACGAAAGCATCTTCGAGCTGAACGACATGGCAAGAGCCGTGAGCAAGCTGTCCCAAAGTGACCAGCAGAAGCTGGGCGCCGTGGTGGCTATGGCCGAGCCGGAGTATGCCTCCCAGATCAGCCATCTGGCCGAGAATCTGGATCAATTCGAGTTCGCCCCCAGCGCACACACCCCTGCGGAGTACGGCAAATATATGATCCAGGAGTCAGGGCATTTCGAATATGACCACAATCTGGATGGCTTCTACGACTACGAGAAGTATGGCCTGCAGCGCATGGAGCAGGAGTCCGGTATGTTTACCGACCGGGGCTACATCTCCTACCACGGAACGATGAGTCTGGAGGAGCTGATGATGGAAGATCCCGCCGAGCAGCATCAGAAGGAACAGACCTTTCAAATGGGGGGAATGTCCCTGTGAAAGAAGAAACAGATCTGAGAGCTGTCAAGGCTCTGGCACACGCCATGCTCGAACTTGACATCGAGCAAACGAGACTCTCACCCCTTGTGGTAAAGCACCCCTTCACCGACAACGGGATCAGTGGAGTACGAAAGCCGGACGGCAGTCTCGCTATTGCCGACCTGCTGAACAAACCGGATGACCTTGCCCTGTGGCGCAAGCAGGTCGGAAGCGTGATCGATGAAGCAGACTCCGCAGTTCAGATCTACATGATGGTCACCAAATCCTACGCCCTTGGGTTTCTGAAATTTGCCCGGAACTCCCTCTCTGAAAAAGACTTCGCAGAGCTTCTCGCCGATGCGTGGATACGCACGGAAGCGCCAAATAATGACCCCAATCTCAGCAAACGGGATCTGCTGTCACTGTTCAAGGCGACCGATCCCACACTGTTGATGGACGAGGAGGACTATCAGCAGTTTCAGGACTTGGATGATGTGGTCACCGTTTATCGTGGGGTCACATCCATGAACGCAAAAAACGTGAAGGCTCTGTCGTGGACGCTGGACAGAGATACCGCAGAGTGGTTTGCTCACCGCTTTGGAGAAAATGGAACCGTTTATGAAGCCCAGATCCAGAAACAGCACATCTACGCTTATTTCAGTGGAAGGAATGAGGACGAGGTTATCGTTGACCCAAAGCACCTCACGGAAATCACCCAAGTCCAGGCCATGGAACATCAAGCAATGGGAGGTCTATCATGATACGACTGAAACTATCCAATTCCGGTGCAACTGAGGGCGTGAAACTTCATTTGCCCGCTACCCCGGCTGAAGTCGCTGAAGCATATTCGTGGTTTGAGCGGATCGGAATCGAGCCTTCCGCTGTACGGATCACGGGGGTAAACAGTTCCGTTTCCAATCTTGGTCCGTACATCCTGCGTGCAGACATTCACGACGCGGGACAAATGAAGATGCTGAACGAGCTTGCTGCGTCCATCGAGCAGATGACGGATCGGGATATAGACATCTTTGCGGGAGCCTTGGATACAGAGAGCATCAACGGACTGGAAGATGTCCTGAAGCTATCGCAGCATCTGAACGACTATGTCATCCTTCCCAACATCAGCAATGACACTGAACTGGGCCGCTTCCTGGTGGACAGCGGCTATAAGGACTTCCCGGAGGAAGTTCAGTCCTATCTCGACTACCGGGCAATTGGTGCTGAATACTACGCAGACAATGGCGGAGCATACGGCCCCGGCGGATATGTCAGGCGTAAGAGCTCTATGGAGCAGGAGCCTGTGAGAAAGGATGCCATCATCACGCTTCATATGGCAACGCCGACCATCTACAACTTCTGTCTGTCCCTCCCCGCGACAGAGGAGGAAATGGAGCAATCCAAGTATCGCCTTGGTGTCGACAACTTCGTCCAGGCCAAGATCATTCAGGTGGAATACAGCAAGCCTTATCTGGCCGACCTCATCCCCAAAGACTGCATCTGCGTAGAGGATGCGAATGAGCTGGCGCTGTGCATTGAGGAGATGCAGCAGAGGGATGGCGAACTGCTGAAGTTCCTTGCCGTCCTCTCAGTTGAGCAGCCTGAAACGATGTCCGACGCCCTGCGGTTCGCCGTAAATCTGGATGACTATGAGCGGATCACCGAAGGGACCTACGAGTACGGTCGATCCGTTCTCCGCCGCCACGGTGCTGATGACGAACTGTTGGAAGCCATGGATGGTTACATGGATTTCGAGAAGCTGGGCGAGGATGCCATGGTAGAGGACGGTGTCCGGGAAACCGAGTTCGGTCTGGTGCGGCGATGCAGTCACCCATTCCCTGAACAGGAGCAGACCCAGGGCCAGCAAATGTTTCAGTAGATATTGCGGCACACCTGTGGTATTGTTGCCGTTACCAATCAGAGAGGAGGAAAAAACGTGAAAGTGAACGCACGAACAGAGGAATTTGAACATCTCGAGCTGTTCGATAAACCCGCGCTGTTTACCAACGGAAGGATCGACCGCACGACTGTGCCGGATGGCTGGTACGCATACGATTTCCGAGGCTCAGATGATGATCCCGGAGAGCTGTATGTCATCGAGGAAAAGCCGGTGGTGGTAAACCACTCTGGTACCGCGCTGATGCCGGAGAAGCTGGAGTTCCCCAGCACCGGCCGCCTCTATGTTGAAGATGAACTCGGTTTCGTGGGCGATGTGGCCACACTGGAAAAGTTCTGCCAGATGCATGGGATCGAATATCCCGCTCAGAAATTCAAATATGAGATCAAACCCGCTTCGCCCGATGAAGCGGGTTTGTTCTTTAGCCAGCATCCCGCTGAAGATGAGCGCCTTGGCTGCATTGGCCATGTCCGCATGGATTTTGGCAGAAACGGGAACGAGTTCTGGCACACCTGGTGGCCGAGAGGACCAGAGGAACTGAACTCGCCAGTTTTCAAAGCGGAATTGCAGAAAGTGGTGGACGAGCTCCGGCAGAGCGTGCTGAAAAACCGCTTCGCCATGGAACGCTTCTGCTATGGCCACGGCGGGAAGATCCCCGGTGGCTGGGTCCAGAATTATGGATATGTCATTGAAACGGAGCGCTACCGTTACTGCCTGCGCTGTGACCCGTCACCCGGAACATACAACGGTTATCTGACCTGCTTCGATCTGGATGTCCAGCGGCAGAACATGGCGCAGGCCGAGCAGCAAGTCGTGGGCAGAGTTTCGTTCATCAGCGGCGAAACAAAGGAATTCACCGACCCGGAGGAATATGTCCGCTATGTCCGTGAGGAGCTGCCGTATCGCCCCACCACAGGATTTCAGTTCGAAACCCTGACCGATGACCCCGCCATACGCAAGGCAGTCGACGATCTCGTATATGACCTCTGCGGCGAGGAAAACCCTCGTCCTTTGGAGGACTACAAAAACGGACCCGAACAGGGTATGCAAATGGGAGGTATGTGAGTAATGCAGAGAGAATGGCTGAATTTCCTGCGGGATCAATATCCCGTAGGGTCGAGGATCAGACTCAGGGAGATGAAAGATCCCTATGATCCTGTGCCACCCGGCACCAAGGGAACACTGGTGCATATCGATGATGATGGCCAATTCCACATGAAATGGGACAACGGCAGAACACTGCCCCTCCGTATCGGCGAGGACAGCTTCTCGCTCTTGCCGCCTGAGACCACCACCATGAAGCTGTATATGCCCCTGACGGCAGACTACTTCGAGAAGGATGAGTGGGGCGACCTGGA
>JAFQHF010000143.1 GCA_017398105.1 Oscillospiraceae bacterium
GCCGCGCACGGGCTGCGGCCATGGCAGCTTCATCAGGAAGGGGTACTCTTTGAATCCATTTCAGCAGTTCCATAAATTTTCCTCCATAAGCCACTCTACAGAAGATCTTGCTTTCATCAGCTCCAGTGTGATCGTCGCATCAGGACACAGCCGGTCAATGCGTTCCAGCAATTCCTTCATAGGAATTGTTCCCTCATTCAGCGGGTTATGCTGGTCCCGGGAAGTGTCGTTATTGTGGATATGAAAATGGCTGAGATATGGCCCCCAGCCTGACAGCCACTCCGTCACCGGGATTTTGGAGTAGGCATTCACATGGCCTACGTCCAGGCACAGTCTGAGTCTCGGATCATCCACGCCCTTTATAATATCCAGCAGCCACTGGGGCTCGGTTTCCAGAACATTTTCCAGAATAAGCTCCACGCCGGGATCTTCTTTCAAAAAGTCCTTCCAGAACAGAATGGACTGCTCCACATACCAGACCGGATAATAGATCCAGGGATTATAGCCCCCGTGGATCACAACCTTGGCAGAGCCATACCTTTTCGCCAGACCAATGGCCTGCCGGTAGCGATCAGCTGCCAGTGCCCGGGCTTTTTTGTCGATGGCACAGGGAAACAGTTCGTTATAAGGCGCATGGAGGGTGCTGCCGGAAATGCCCTCCAGTTTCTTTTTCACAACACCATCCACACCGTTGAACTTTTCATCCATATTCCAGGCGGTGCAGAATTCCGCAATTTCCAGACCGAAACCGTACTCCCGGGCCAAGGCGACAGCATCAGGCGCGATGGTAGAAATATAAATGTTCTCTTTTTTCATAGGTTTCCTCTCGCTTTCCGGAATTGATAGTCTGTCCAAAGTTCCAGGCCCAGAGGCATCAGACAGAGTACCCCATAGCCAAGACAGAACAGAATCATCATCGGTGTCACCGGCTTCCAAAGAATTCTCGGGTCGTAGGTCATGTCCGTGAATCTCAGCAGCACCGCCATTACGGTCATGGTAATACACAAGAACATTCCGATCACATACGCTCTGTCCCGGTTGTCGAAACGGTAAATGGAAAAAGCCGTTCTTCCCCGTAGACTGCCTCCCCGGCTGCGCATGGCATCCGAAGCCGTCATAAGGGAATCAATGGTCCAGGTGATCAGCATAGAAAGAATCCGGATTGTGTTTTTGATTCTCTGCCACCCATTTCCCTGCCCGGCTCCCCTGCCGATCCCCCGCTGGGCCATGTTGATTTTCTTCGCTTCCTTTTTGATTCTGGGAACCATCCGCAGAAGGATCGCCAGAAACAGCGACAGCCTCGGACTGACTCTGCCAAACAGATACACCATTTTATCTGTAGAAAATACAGAATACACACAGCTCATCCAGATACACGCACCTGCCGCTGAAATACCCAGAACCAGACCATACACCAGAGATTCCAGAGTCATGTTGTTTCCCACAAAATTCTGTTGCAGCACTGTAATACCGAAATGGTGGTAACTGCTGTAGTACACCGCAAAGGCAGCTGCCAGAGGAAGCATACACAGGTTAAATACCACCGCTTTTCCCCGGTTCCTCTGAATGCTGTAGGCGCAGGCACTTAAGAAAGAAATGACCAGGAATACTGGATGCTGAAACGTAACCGTACCTGCGATGACCATTGCAAAGTAAATCAGATTCACTGCCGGATGACAGCGCTCAAAGCCCATAGTCCTCCTCCATCATGCCATACTTCACCTTGATGCGGTCCAGTTTTTCCAGTAAGGGTTTTCCCAACAGGAACATTACCAGGAAAGTGCTGATGCCCTGGCTGATATTTACGGTAAATCCGGAAATGTAGATGGCCATAATGCTCTTGAGATTCATGGAAATCGGTGCCAGAAACACGGTGCAGGTATCCAGCAGAGGACCAACAAAGAACAGAACCCCAAGAAAACCAATGATGCCCATGAGAATAGGTTTTCTGGGAAGTCTGCCCTTCCGGAACAGGAAGCCTGCCAGCATGCCACCTGCACCGTAAGCCATCATCTGCCAGGGTGTATAGGGGCCCTGGCTTAAGAAAAAGTTGCTGCTCATTGCTGCAACCGCACCCACCAAAAAGCCGGATTGGGGACCGAAGGCAATACCGGCAATCATGATGATGCCGTAGATGGCTTTGAAATTGGGAATGGGAATGGCAACGCGGGCTGCCACTGCCAGAGCGCACATGACTGCCAGCACCACCAGTTCCCGTGCCTGGGGTTTGCGCCCTTCAAAGGTCAGAAAAAACGGGATCAGCAGTTCGATAATAATCAGCGTGCTGGTAAGGTAATACCACTTTCCGGACATCCTGCTTCCCAGAAACAGTGTTGCGGGAATTACCAACAGAAAGATCAGCGCAGTGGCAATATTGGACTTTTTCATGTTCAGCCCTCCTTGTTCTGTCTGTAGAGGCTTACCACATCTTCTGCCGTCACCGCCATAGAGAACACATGGCGGCTCATGCGGTTGGCTGCAGTGGTATAGAAACTGTTGTTGCCGAAGAACCGGCGGGGGTGATCGGTGGTCAGGATCTGTCCGTCAAAGAACATGGACACCAGATCCGCATACCGGGCGCAGAACTCCACATCGTGGGATACCATGACAATGGTGATGCCCCTGGCTTTCAGTTCTTTCAAAATCTCCGCAAAAGTCTCCTTGAAGAAGCTGTCGATACCCTTGGTGGGTTCGTCCAGTAGCAGCAGTTTCGGCTGGGTCAGCAGCACCTTGGCCAGAGCCGCTCTCTGCTGTTCACCGCCGGAAAGGTCATAAGGATGGCTGTCCATCAGCTTTTCAATCTGGCAGGTAGATGCGATTTGGGCAATCAGTGCCTTATCTTTGGTCATCTCCTCCAGGTCTTCCCGTACAGTTTTTTTCACAAACAGGCTTTTGGGATCCTGAGGCAGCATGGCAAGTGTTCCCCCGAAGAGTTCTGTGGATTTATACTTCTCCACCGGCTTCCCGAACACCTTCACCTTGCCCCGGTAAGGACGACAGATGCCGCAGATGGCTTTTAAGGTCGTGGATTTACCTGCACCGTTTCCGCCGACGATGGCATAGAGGATGCCTTTCGGAACCTCTGCAGATACGCCCCGAAGGATATCCGGGGTGTTTCTTTCATACCGGAACCAGAGTTCCTTCATGGACAGAGCAGGGTACTCAATTTCTTCATCCGGTTTGGGTACAGCCACCGTCTTGATTTTTGGTTCTTCTACGAAAGAACGGCTCAGCCAGTTTCTGCCTTCCCGGACAGTCAGAGGGCAGTCCCCCTCCCCGTGGGAGCCGTAGAACACCCGCACCGGCGTAGGCATGGCGGCAAACATATCATTTTTCTGATCGTACAACAGCTTGCCGATATTTCTGGGAGTATCATCCGCAATGACGCTGCCGCCATCCATGACGATGGCCCGGTCTGCATAGGGGAAGATATCCTCCATGCGGTGTTCCGTGATGATCACCGTGGTTCCCAGTTCGATATTGATTTTCCGGACAGTATTCAGGAAATCAGAGGCTGCAATGGGATCCAGCTGACTGGTGGGTTCGTCCAGGATCAGTACCTCCGGCTGCATGGCCATGATGGAAGCCAGATTCAGCAGCTGCTTCTGACCACCGGAGAGATTGGCCACGTCCCGATGGAACCAGTCCTGGATGCCAAAATAGCAGGCCATTTCCGCAACTCTGGCGCGCATGGTTTTCTGGTCGCAGCCCAGGGATTCCAGGCCAAATGCCAGCTCATGCCAGACCTTGTCGGTAACGATCTGGTCATCCGGATTCTGCATCACATAGCCGATCTTGCTGGATTGATCCCGCTGGCAAACCTTTTCCATAGGAACACCATTGAACAGAATCTCACCGGTATGTTTACCGTGGGGTGTCAGAACGGATTTCAGATGCCGCAGCAAGGTGGTCTTTCCGGAACCGGATTTTCCGCAGAGGACTACATATTCACCCTTATGGATGGTTAGATTTACGTTATGTAGAGAGTCTTTTCCCTTTGCAGTCGGATAGGAAAAGCTTAGATTTTTGATCTCGAAATGTGCCATTGGATGGCCTCCTTGATATGTAATACCGTAGGGATGGACAGATATGCACAGTAGGCCACCAGCCCTAAGATGTGCATTCCGGAAACAGGTGCAATGTAAAAATCAGGTGTATAGGTAGCCGTGGTGCCACCGGTAAGGGCCGTTCCCAACACCGCAAGGATCAATACACATTGGATCACCAAAAGAAAAGAATCGATACCGGTCATCCGGTAGATCATGAAGCTGGTTCGTTTGGCGCTGCCGTAGCCCCGGCTGCGCATGGAATCACCGGTGATCACACCGCCTTCCAGGGCCCAGTCTGTCAGAGCAGACAGGATGGTCATACCGTCGGTGAGTTTTTCTTTATTGGTAGCGTTCTCCGCACTGCCCTTGCCGATGGACTTTCTGGCTCCGGCAAACTGCCGGGCCTTTCGCATCAGATTTGGAATCATCCGCAGAACCATTACCAGCAGAAGTGACAGCGCCGGGATCAGATTACCAAACAAGCTGGTAAACTTATCACTGGTAAGCACTGCGTTGTAGCAGCCGAACCAGATCAGCATCACCACAAAAACCGCGGCAATCGCCATGCCATAATACAAAGCCTCCAGAGTGTACGGTCTGCCAAACACATAAAACAGAAGTGTTGCGCCATAGGTGTTGAACAGTGGGTTGATTGCCGTCATGATCAGAAACAGTGGCAGCAAGCCAAGCAGCATTTTCATGCCCTTTCGCCCATTCAGCAGCAGATAATAGGTTATACCACACAGGAAACCAACTGCGAGATACACCGGATGCTGGATCACCACACCAAAACCGATAGCTCCCAGAAAGAATATGAAATTGACCAAAGGATGACGCTTGGAAAATGCGTCCATACTCATTTGAGATCTTCCCTTTCTGCTCCCACATCGGTTCCCAGCCCGGTACAGGTATAATACCAAACGATTTCTTCTCCACCTTGCAGTTCATAGGCCGAGCAGCCATAATTGGGGAACCAGTTATTCACCTTATACATCCAACCGGATTCAAAGCCGCAGTCAAACTCATACAGATGATTGATTCCCTCAACATAGTAACTGTCATAAAGCGGTGTCCAGCTGTATTCGATCTGCAGATCTGCCGCATCACAGACCCGGTTCAGTACATCGAACACGGTTTCTTCGGGAGAGAAACTTACCGTAGTCACCGGAAGAATTTCCCCATCTTCCGGAACATAAGGAGCCTTCGCTTCATCCAGCTTGTCCGCATTGTCGAAGATCGTATCGCAGCGGATGGTGATTGTACACAGATTCTCTGTATTTTCGTCAGTCACAAGGCGGTTGTCCGGAATAACGGTAATCCTGTATTCACTGCCAAACAGCGTTTTTTCCGGTGCTATCAGCTGAACCGCCGCAAATACACCGATTGCCGCAATCAGCACAATGATCAGAACCATGATCAGATTTGCTCTTTGCTGTTTCTTCATTTTGATTCCTCCAAAAGAAAAATCCCCCTGGTTAAGGGGGATTAAACATAACAAAACCAGCCAGCAGGCACCCCCAAGAGCCTCCCGGATCAAAAGTATCAGCTCGTATTCCGGCTCTGGACGCCATCATGTTTTGAACCTTCTCAGAAAAATCCAATGATTCAAAACGGCATACTGTCCATCTACGGCGGCTTGGTACCGCTGGGATTTACCCATTCCAATGTCTGCTGAAACCCGTTGTCCATATGAACTTGTACCATCAGTTTAGCACAATTTCCCTGATTTCACAATTTCTGTTTTTACCATATATCCAGCCCGGAATTTGTCTATTTGGTCAAGGGGCAGGACAGGAAAAACCTGCCCCTTTGCTTTATCCTCTGCTAAAGAAAACCAGAAGCTTTTTCCAATTCAGAAGAACTGCCGCCAGTGCACAGCCACAAAGCCCCAGTACACCAGCCCATACCCATTTGCTATTGTTTTCTTCCGTCTGTTCTCCTGCTGCAGTTTCTATGGGTTCTGTGCTTTCCTGGGTGGTTTCTGTCGGAACCGGATCACCGCCACAGTCAATCCTATCTGTCATATCATACAGAGCAGTTTTTCCTTCCAGCATTCGGTAATAGGCAACCATTGCATAGTAGCCCTGCTCCGTAGACATACCATCCAGTTCACCGTCCGGAACATGGCGGAATCCGCCACCGGGGATATAGTATGACAAAAGTGCGTCCCATACAGAATTCCCGTTTTTAACAAACCGTACATCCTGATCCGGGTCGATCCCCAACGCAGTAAGTGCAACAATTGTCTGGGCGATAGACTCCGAACTGGGACCATCAATACTGGCAAACGAGCCATCCTCTGCCTGCATCTGAGCCAGTGCTGCCAGGGCTTTGTCTACGGCCGTCTTTACCAAATCATCTTTCTCATAGTAAGGAGCCAATGCCTGAAGGGCCATGCCGGTCATATCCGGATCGCTCACTTCTCCGGTCAAAGCCCAGCCGCCATCAGGAAGCTGCGCTGCCAGAATGGTTTCTATGAGCGTTTCCCTTGTAACATTTCCTTCCGGGATCGGATAATTGCCGCTGTCAAAGGCGATCAGTGCCCAGATGGGACCGTTGATGCCCTGCTTCAGCAGATACGCCATATCGGTAAGACCCATCAGCAAATTGTGTCCACTCACAGCTGTTACATCTTTCCCGATTGCGGTCAGCGCCAGAATGAGTCTGGAATTCTCCGTGGATTTTGCAGGGTGGAGCTGCTGCTTTTCGTTGATATTCTCCTGCACAAATGCAATCACATTATCATAGTAATCTTCAGGAACTTCGTAGCCGGATCTTGCCAGACCGATGACCATCCATTCACCGCCGATGGAATTGACGGTGGCTGTTCCTAAGGTTGCCAGATAATTGCCTGTTACAGAGAAAGCATTCTCTTCTTCCCCAGCTTCGTTTGTTACAGTCATTGCTTTTGTTGTAGAGGGAGTAACATCGGTTCCTCCGGAATTGCTGGTATCCGGCTGTTTTTCCTCCAGGATTTTCCGCGCATTCTCCAGTTTCTTACGCAGGGTCGCATCTACCTTTGCCTTTTGGGCATCCGTCAAACCATCATAAGCATCCACTGCCCGCTGAACAGCAGTCCTATCTTTTTCCGTAATCTCATCAGGAAGTGCTTTGATCAATTCCTCCACGGATTTGATCTTGTTCGCTTCCGTCTGGTTGCTTCCGTTTCCTCCGGAATAAGTATCACCAATGTCTTTACCCACCTGGCAGGTATATTTCCACTGGATCACATCGCCGTCACTGACGATAAATGCAGCGGTACTCTTGTCAATGAACCAGCTGTTGAGCGTGATCATCCAGCCGGAACCAGTACCTGCATCAAATTCGCCCATGGAATCATAAGGTGTGTTGTTTACTTCAAAGTTCTTAATGGATGCCAGATAGAAATTTCCGGTTACGCTGCCAGTATAGGAATAGCCGATGCCTTTGTGATCCAGCAGGCGGATCGTAACCTGCGCAATGTTTTCTCCGGATTTGAACGGAACTTTTGTCTGGGAAATGATGGTCCCCAGGGGAACCGGATATTTCAGTCCCATTTCTCCGGCTACGCGAACACCTTTGTCCTCGAATCCAATGGTTACATAACCAGCAATCTCGGATTTTTTCAAACCATACTCAGTGTTCTCTCCGGTATTTGTTCCCCCGCCGGTATTGCCTCCGGTTCCGCCGCCAGTATTGGATTTCTGGTTCACGGTCAGGGTGATGGTATGGGAAGCCGATTTTTCCCCATCAGAGGCAGTAAACGTCAGTTTGAAAGTGCCTGCTTTCACGGATTCATATTTGTAAGAAGATGTTGCTGCCGTTGCAGTACCGCCATCTACAGAAACGGTATATGTCAGGGTATCCCCATCCGGGTCTGTAAAAAGTGTCTCCGGGTTGATGGCAAAACTTTGTCCCTGAGTAATCGTTTTGGTGGTCATGGCATCAGCCTTTACCCTGGGCGCATTGTTTGCACCTGCCACACTGTTTATAGGAATCGTGATCTGAGGCAGAATACTTCTTGTGTGGAAGGAACTGTAGCCATAGAGCATACCGCAGCCTTCATCAGGGATGTAGCGGTGCCCGTTGGCACTGGTCAGAAAATCCGCATAACCCAGCACACCAACACCAATATATCCATCCGTCAGCGTCACAGAGGTACTGTTTGCAGGCAGGACCACATCAATGTAGTTTGCAGCTGTGATGAAATCATACTGCTTTCCGGGTCCATGGATGGCAGTTCCATTCACACTGTAATTCAGATGCACCGGGCTGTAACCGTCGGCATTTGCTTCGTAACCCGGATTATAATTGCCGGAGATCTTGGGAATGGGCATATGCAGGCCGTCCAGGTAAACACGGACGGTTTCTCCGGATTCCAGGACACGGTCACCATCACCGTCTTTTTCCGCATAACGAACGGAAACCCTATCTCCGCGCACCACCTGATAGGCTGTGCCGGAGGATGTTGTAACCCTAAGAATATTGTTTCCGCTGACAATGGTTGCGGTATAGACACCATTTACAGGGCTGAGTGATGTCCAGGAAGCGCCTTTGTTGTTGCTTACCGCGACACTTGTTGCCCCGACAGGCTTGAATTTCAGCAGACCGCTGCTGCCTGTAAAATACAGGGTATCAAATTCCGCATCCCAGGCCTGAGCGTTATTGGCATTGTAGGGAACATAATCTGCTTCAGGAGTACTGAGACTTGCAAAGGATTCGATACCGAAATCCACAGCGGCACTTCCGCCTACCTGCACAACCAGCAAACCGGTCCGGGCAGAATCAGAGGCCCCGTAAACGCCATCATAGCTGCCCCCGGACAGTTCAATGGCATCATAGGTAACCTCGATAATCGCCGTGCCCTGCTTCATTGCCGTCAGAGTCATCCAGTCGCCATCACCGTTGGAAGGGGATGCTTTTTCCTCAAGACTGACAACATCATTGCCGGAGAGAATCGTATAATGGAAATCCGGCATGATCACATGATTCTCAAAGGTCTTGATCAGTTCCCAAACCCGGTAAGCCTTCAGCGTTTTGCTTTGGCCCACGGACATGGAAAGGCAGTTTTGTCCGTTAATATTGAGCAGCACACCGTCCTCAGCCACAGAAGCATTTTCTTGTCCTGCTGCAGCGTAATCCACCCGGGTGTTCGGTGCGGGATCGTCCCCGGAATAGAGCACTGTCAGATTCGGCTGCGTGGTGTCCCAGTAACCAGCCTTGGTAATCTTGCCTTCCATGCTCACACGCCAGCTGAGATCGGAACCAAGAGAACCGAAAACATAGGTAGTCGTACCGTCCCCGTTATCCAGAACATGACCTGCTTCAATAGGGTCGTAGCTGTAATAATTTACCTTTTCATAAAGCCTGGCCGTTGCTCCGGTGGTAACGGTAATCGTCTTTTGACCCTGAAGTCTCGGCAGAACTGTGATCTCACAGCTGGCAGTGCATTCTCCTACCTGCACGGTAACCACCGCAGTTTTATATTCCGAAGGGTCTTTCGGCATATTATCCGGATCGTATTCCCAAACGGCTTCCAGTGTACCGCTGGCTTTTAGGCGCACTACGGAGGGGTCTGAAGAGGTCCAGATGATCTGACTCACAGATGCATCCTCAGGCATAACCGTTTCATGAAGAACCAGCGTCATACCTTCCGGCAGTTCTGCCTGCGTCCGGTCCAGCGTGATGCTTTCTATGGCCACTGTTTCTGTCGCAGCAGCCCGTACAGGGATCCCGCTTAGGATCATCACCGCTGCCAGAATCCATGATATCCATCGTTTCATGTTGCACCTCCAAAGTTAAATGGATATCAAATCCACTTTGCATAGAGTGTTATGTTTTTCTCAACGGTATCCCGTTCAAAATTCCAGGGAATCAGCTTCGTTTCATCACAATACCAGCCTGCAAACGTCCTGTCCAAACGCACAGGATCTTCTGGTCGTACCATACAGTGACCCTTGCGGACCTTCTGCTTTTTGATTTTCACATGGCATTCTGTATCGAAGCTAACGGTTTTCTTATTGCACAGAAGCAACAGCAGGAGCAGAAGCAGTGCCAGCAGGATCAGACCAATGATCCACCACAGCAGATTGATCGTGCCGGCAGGATCACCCTCACTCCACTTCACATACAGGGTCATATTCCCCTGAACGGTATCCTTTTCAAAGTCCCAGGGATTCTTCAGATCAATGTCTGTATACCATCCTTCCACATGGAAGCCCTCCCGGACAGGGTCATCCGGACGCTGCACCTTTTCACCGTAGCGCACCGTCTGAGAAGGAATCTGCGTACCGCCATTGGTTTCAAACCGCACGGTACAGTCGGTGGAAATGATGATCGTCACATCCTGACAGGAGGCTCCATACTGACTGCTGCCATCTGCGGCAGAAACCAGATAATCCTGGTTGGTGATTTGCGTCACACCGGACTGTCCGATGACCTCCAGCTGAATACTGCCCACCAGACGCCGGGCAGGCCATTCTTCGCCGCCGGACAGAGGCAGAAAGTTCATATAGAATTCTCTGTAATCGTCCCGCAGCCCCAGGTCTGTGGTCTGAATGCCGTCGCTGAGCAACGCAGAACCTTCCACCAAGCGGAAGAAATTACTATCGTAGCGGATCTCATTCTGCATGGCATACATATCATAAGGTTCATCCGCATCCGTCCGAATCAGATGAAACACTACCGTAATCACATCTCCGGTCTGCACCTTTTTTGTGTCACTGCCATC
Source organism: Oscillospiraceae bacterium (assembly GCA_017398105.1). Next base: position 10,759 of record JAFQHF010000143.1, read on the forward strand.
CACAGAAAGCGCGAAGAAGAATTCTTCTGTCTCTGCGGCATAGGCAGCCGGTACACAGCTGAGTACAATCACCAGCGCCATAAACAATGCCAAAACCTTTTTCATATATGTTTCCTCCTAATTACTTTCATCAGGATCTCACAGCTGCCGCTCCCCAAAAAGCAGCACCTGTGAATTCCCGGTGTTGTCTCTTCCCCCCATTCAAGGAGGAAGAGACTCTTCCGTTATTGTTCCGCAGGAAACTGAATCGTTGCGCCCTGCTTTACCCGTGCATAAATTCTTCCTGCATCGGAGACGTTAATTTTACCGTTTCCATCTACGTCGAGCACAAGCAACTGTTCCTGGGTCGCCTGTCGGGTACCTTTCACAATCGCATAGGCCAGACCCGCATCAGATACATTGATCTTTCCATCTGCGTTCATATCGCCATATACAGCAGAGGATTCTCCCGGAAATACTTCCAGAATCGCCACAGCCGGATCCCAGGTATTGGTAGTGATGTAGTACAGGCCGGGTTCCAGATTGGAGGTATCCAATTCAAAGATACCTTCAGAGTCGGTTTTTCCTGCCGGAGTCAGTGCTGCATGGTTTGTGGGGGCAGCATCCTTTGTCACATAGACATTGGCAGGTGTTGTAACCGGATCATGGAGGGTTTCGCCGCCATTGTCACTGTCTGTGCTGGAGGTGGTATAGAGCAGCAGCGGCACCACGTCTCCCTGCTCCGCCTGCATCCAGGAATCTTCCGGTTCACCGAAATGATAGTAAGATCCATCGTTTCCGGTATGGGCATTGTATCGGGCCGTCACAATATCGCCGGTATGCAGCAGAATCTGGTCACAGGAAGCACCCCAGGTTTCTCTTCCCAAAGGGTACTCATAGTTCAGAAAATAGGTAGCATTGTTTCCAAATTCCCAGAACACGCAGTAGGAGGAGCCTGCCACCTCACCACCGACCCGGAAGCCTTTCCAGCCGCCCTGATCTGCCAGCCAGCCTTTGCCGGCTTTAGATGTACTCAATCCATTGTAAATCACTTCTGTTGCATAGATAAACAGATGCAGCATGGTGATGTTGCCATAGGCAGTTTCTGCCGTTCCGGCATTTTGCGTTTCCTTGCTGCCGCCTGCATAGCAATCCGGGTTGTAGTAAAAATCCTCCAGGCCATACAGGGCAAGATCAAAATAAGGAACCGTGATTTCATAAAGCGCCATGGTCTTGCCATTCATAACCTGGAAATCGTTTTTCTTACTGACCGTCAGGTAAACTGTGACCGATGGAGTATCCGCGGCGAAAGCTTCGGGGATGCAGGAAATCAGCAATACCAGTGCCAAAATAAAGGATGTTAATTTTTTCATACTGTTTCCTCTCAATTCATTCCCTATACCTCCCCCGGTTTTCCGGGGGAGGCTTTTGCAGGAATCCGGATTACTTCAGAATCTGCGCCACAACCGCGGCTGCATCTTCCACATTCACAACCGTGTCACCGTTTACATCGGCTTCCAGGAACTTGTCCATGGCAACCGTTTCAAAGCCGGAATACATCTTGGCCTGATACATATCGTAGGTCAGCTGGGCATCGTTGATATCCACGGCACCGGTCTGGTTCACATCAAAATCGTAGCCGATGCTTGCTGCCACAGCATCCTCAGCTGCTGCAAGGATAGTGTCTTCCGCTACCTGCTTTACGGCTTCTTCAGATTCAGAAGAAACCACCAGCCAGCAGTAGGCATTGTACTGATCAGACCAGAACATGGTGTTACCCTCGCCGTAGGCAAGCACGGTATCCCCTTCGGTGGCTGTGACAAGCCACATGACCGTCTCATTCAGCTGGATGTACTCACTTACCGTCACTTCCGGATGGAAGGAATACACTTCCTTGGAAATGGTAACGGTCAGTGGGGTGCCGTTGATTTTTGTGCCGGGAATGGTGTAAACGCCTTCGGCAGGCTCCAGTTCCTCGCCATCCAGCACAGCGGTATAGACATAGCCCTCCTGCTCGTTCAGTTCGAAGGTGAAGTCCTGATCGTTGGAGGCATACTGAATGAGTCCTCCAACAACTTCGTTGGCAGGCACACCCTCGAAGGTGATCTGGGTTGTATTTTCTGCCTGCTGCTGGGTGGTTACGGTAACGGTTACATCACCGGTAATCTTGCTGCCGCTGATAATATAGCTACCGCCGCTGATAGTATAGTCAACAGCCGCATCGCCCACCTTCACAGAAACGTTTGCAACGGAATAACCACTGTCTGCCGTAACTGTGAAGGAATAATCTGCGCCATATTGAGCGGTGTCGGCACCGGAAATGGTGGCATTGGATGCGTTCTTGGTGACGTTGTAGGTCTTTCCGACTGCCGTGATGATCACATCGCCATCGACTTCCGGGATGGTGTACGTCAGACCATCCACATCGGGAGTGACCTCCACACCGCCAACAGTGACAGTAACATCATAATAACCGTTCGGTGCAGTGAACTGATAATCGCCGCCGGGCAGAACACTCGCATCACCTGTGAAGTTTTCGGGCAGGGTTACGGGATAGGCAACCTTCACAGCAGTAGTTTTGTCAGAAAGCGCGGCTTCCGGAGCATCCAGGGCGATAGCATTGCCACTGTTATCGATCTTGGCAGAAGTAATGACAACGGAATGGCTGCCGGATGCGAGGGCAGTAAAATTCAACGTTACAACTGCATCGGTAAACTGCTTTGCTTCGCCATGTCCAACGATCCGAACCGTGCCTGCCTCTGCATCGGCAGTAATTTCCGCGCCGGAATGGGCTGCCACTGCAGAAGCATAGGTCAAGACTGCGGGATCATAGGAAACGGTTACATCATAGTCATTGTAGGCTACAATCTGCTCATTGGAGTTTCCGGTTACCGATACGCTGACTGCTGCGGTTTCTCCCTTGGAAACCGTTACATCGGCAGAGGCGGTAATGGTATACATATTAGCCTTCACGGCAATGCCTTCAACGGTAACGACCTGATCAGTGGAGATGTTTGCGATGGTATAAACACCATTTTCTGCGGTCAGTTCGGTATCATTGGCCTTGACCATAGGAGTACCTTCATAGCCATTGTTTGCGGTTACGGTGAAGGAGAAGCTGCCGCCCTCGGTTACAGGACTGCTGCTGCCTTCTGCAGCTGCGATCGTATATCCAACGCCTTCTGTCAGCGTTACCGTGTATGTATTGACCTTCTGGGTAATTCCTTCAACAGTCACGGTCTGTGCTGCGGTGATATTTTCAATGGTATAAACACCATTCACTGCGGTGATCTCTGTGCCGTTGGCCTTGACCACGGGAGTGCCCTCGTAGCCTTCGTTCACAGAAACCGTGAAGGAGAAGCTGCCGCCCTCGGTTACGGGGCTGGAGCTGCCTTCGGCTGCGGCAATGGTATAGCCTTCGCCCTGAGTCAGTGTGACTTCATAGGTTTCAGGTTCCGGTTCCACAGAAGTGCCGTCCACCACTATTCTGATGGTTTTCGTACCGCTGTAATTTCCGGCCTTCGCTGCGTACACAATCTCTGCCTGGCCGTTTTCCAAGCTGCCGGAATGTGTGAAACTGTTGCCGGAATATGTACTGCCGTTGATATCGGCAGAGAACATGCTGATCATCGTGGGCTGACCATTAACCGCAACCGCTGTTAACAAGCTGTAGGAAGCATCTGCGGCAGTCTTCCTATGTAGGGTGATTGTGCAGGTTTCATAGCTCGCGTCCCAAGCAACATCGGTAACAGACAGTCCCTTCAGGGTTACAGTGTTGATGAATACCGGCGTGCCGGAGGGCCACTGGGCACCGTTGCTGCCATTCTGGTAGATAACCCGATCTGCAGCAACGCCCTGCTCCTGAAGGCCTTCCACAGTGACTGTTTGGTCTTCCGTGATGTTGGCGATAGTATATACGCCATCAGAAGCAGTCAGGTTAATACCATTGGCCTTGACCACGGGCGTACCTTCATAGTTTTCCGTGTCCACGGAAACAGTGAAGGAATAGCTGCCGCCCTCGACAACAGGGCTTGCGCTGCCTGCTACCGGGGTAATGGTGTAACCCACCGGATTCTCGGGCAAGGAAACCGTATAGTAGGTTTCCACAATCGCAGGATTCACTGTAATGGACAGATTGCTGTTCTCGGTGGTAAACTCATCCACCAGAGAATTGAAATCCGGGTCATCCACAGCCTCAATCAGCAGTTCAAAGCCTGCTTCCTGGGCAGAGGCAACATCTTCCTTTGCTTTGAAAACCACAGAAGCGATGACGCCTGCTGCAATATCAAAGGTGTTCTCGCCATCCCAGCACTTGGTAATGGCAATATATGGCTTACTGGGATCGAGATAATTTGCATTATTGGTCACGTCCACCGTGCCCGACTTGCTGGCGAGTTCAAACAGCTCAGGATTGTAATACAGACGATACTCAAAGGTAGCGATTCCGGTGACAGCCTCGTCCAGTGTCACATCAATCTGTACTGTATCTCCCGCCGTGACCTCCGTAAGAGAATCCACAATCTCCTGCTTCACCGTGGCTGCCATAGCAGGCATCGCCAGGCCAAGCAGCAGTGTAATGCTGAGCAAGAAAGAAATTATTTTCCGCATATTATCCTCCAATTATTCATTGCCGGAAGGGAAACTTGTAATCGTTCCCTTGACATAGGCATAGAGCATGCCGGCATCGGTAATGTTGAGCTTTCCGTCCCCATTCACATCCAGAAGCTGCTTCTGCTCGTCCGTCAGTGTCTGGGTACCCTTGATGGCTGCATAGGCCAGGCCGGCATCGGTCACATTGACGCTGCCGTCACCATTCAGATCCCCAGGCTCAGGGCCGGATTTTACAATACCGGTAACTGTGACTGTTACATCTTCCGTGACTGCTTCGATGGTATACACACCATTTTCTGCCTTCAGGGGAGAATCGCCAACCAGGACTTCCATGTTGGTGCCGTCATAGCCATCGGCTACAGTAACGGTGAAGGAGAAGCTGCCACCCTCGGTTACGGGGTTTTCGCCGCCATCACATGCCGCAATGATGTAGCCTTCCCCTTCCGTCAGGGTCACAGTATAGGTCTTGGTCTCCTCCTGTGCCTTCACCCGGGTCATGGTGATGGTGTAGGTATCGCCGACAATCTTTTTGGCACTGCCAAGACCCAGTGTCACAATGGCAGTATCGCCATCCCACTCAGGTTCCAGGGTAACCGTATAGGTACCATCCGTGCAGTCCGCCAGGGTTACATCGCTGACGTTGCCGTTATACCAGAAATAGCGCTTTGCCAATGTCATCGAATGCGCCACACCGGTCATGGAAACGGTTACAGTGTCTCCGGTTCCCTCCAAGATATTGACAGACCATTCAGGACCTTCACCGCCGGTAATTTCCCCAATGGGAACAGGACCGGATACAGTGATTTGGCTAAGACCGCAGGTACTAACATAAATCTCGTCTGCTGGTAAATCGTACAGATCTGTATTCAGTGTAAAGCTACCTGACTCCTGATCTGTTACTTCAATTTCACAGGTAGCAGATGCTGCACCTGCCGTTACGGTAATAGTGGTTTTACCGGATGTGTGGGCGGTAACAGTGCCGTCCTCCACCGTGGCAACAGTCTCATTGGACGAGCTCCAAAGGATCTCATCGGTGGCATCCAGGGGATCCAGAGTCGCTGTAAGCAGCAAGGTTCCACCAATGCCCATGGAAGCGCTCTGCATATCCAACTTGATGGACTGGGCAGGAATTACCTGTGTACCTTCCACCTGGATGGTGATCTCCGGGAAGATATTGCGTCTGGTAGAGCTGGTTCCGGAGCTGTTGACTGCACTTGCCTGATACAGGCCGCCAACGGACGAACCGTAGGAAGGTGGCGTATCCAGGTAACCGCCGCTAAGGACACAGGTTGCATTGGGGGCCGTAAACTCGATCCAGGCGTTGTTGTGGATGCTATACTGGTAACCCTCAGACTGGGTGACGGTGGTGCCATTGAGCTTATAGCCCAGCGTATTGGTATTGGGGTAGCCGGGATTATAAATGCCGGAGATCTTAGGGCAGGCCGTGTGCAGGCCATGGAAGGTGACGCGCACGCTGTCACCTACAGAAACCGTATCCGCTCCGGTGGTCAGGTTGGTAACGGTATAGCTGATTTGCTCACCCCGAACTACCTGGAAGGCGGTTCTGCCATTGCTGTCGGTGATCTTAATAATGTTGTTGCCGGGAATAATGGGAACGGTGTAGGTGCCGTCAGTACCTGTAAGGGTCTGGTAGGAGCCGCCCTTATCGTGAGACACGGAAACTGTCGCCACATCACCGGTGGGTACCATGGTCAGGCTGCCCTGGGATTCGGTGAAGTAAACCGTATCGTACTCATAGTCCCATCCGCCGGAGGGGCTCTGGATGCCGAAGGTGATACCGGAGGCAGCGTTTCCATCGGTCTGGACAACGATCAGAGCCGTCCGGTTGGGGTCGCTGGCATTCCAGGTGAAATTGCTCGGCTGTCCTTCTGCACCGCCGCCTGCACCGGCTTCATTGCCATCCACGATATGCACCGCGTCATAGCCGATTTCCAGATAGGTGATGCCGCTGCCGTTGGGGGTCAGATACACCCAGTTGTTGGAGCTGGTACCGGAAGCGGTAACCGTGCTGTCGGTGCGCTCGTTATAGGGCGTAACAGTAATGTTAGAATTGCTTGCAGAGTAGTTGAATTCCGGCTCGATCATGATATTTGCGGTATCGGTGTTGATGATCTGCCAGCCACGATAAGACCGGAGCATAAATTCTTCGTTCAGCACCAGATGACCGTTGCTGTTCACATTGGTGTAAACACTGTCCTCTCCACGGGCCCCGTAAGTGGTAGAGATATCATAATCTCCCCGGTAGGCAGGGGTTCTGGTTTCCCCATCCCAGCTGAGGACCACATCACTTACGCTGTCAAAATAACCGGCATAGGGGATCTTGTCCCCATAGAAGGCCACATAGCTGCCGCCAGCAGATTTTAAACTATAGTAGTAGGTAACGGTTTCGCCATTGCTGACAGTTTTCACAGGCGCGATTTCCTTATCATTGCCGTTGCCGCTGGAGTAGCCAGACTGGAAGTAGACATGGACTTCTGCACCGGCGGGCACGGTGACTGTCTTCTGATTTTCAATGACTTCCTCCACGCCTTCCACGGTGACAACAATGTCCTGAGTGATGTCGGTAATGGTATAAATCTCATTTTCCGCAGTCAGAACTGTATCACCCGCTTTGACCACTGCATTGTTCAAGTGATAGCCCTGCGCCGGGTAAACTGTAAAGCTAAAGCTGCCGCCAGTGACTACGGGGCTGGTGCTATCCTGCGTTGCTGCAATGGTGTAGCCCTCACCTTCTGTCAGCGTTACTTCATAGGTATCCATCTTAACAATACCTTCTACTGTAACGATCTGATCAGCGGTAATACCTTCGATGGTATACACGCCATCCTCTGCCGTCACTTCGGTGTCATTGGCCTTGACCACCATATTGGTACCATCATAACCCTCAGCAGCGGTAACGGTGAAGGAGAAGCTGCCGCCTGCGGTAGCAGGGCTTTCGCTGCCTTCTTCTGCTGTGATGGTGTAACCCTCGCCCTCCCTCAGGGTCACGGTATAGGTCGGGAGTACCACAGGAATTTCAATATCCGGCAGAGAAACCAGATTGCCGTAGCGGGTTTCCGCAACCGTATTCTGTCCCTTGCCGCTGTCTGTCAGGCTGCGGTGGGAGCCATAGGGATCGCCATAGCTGGAAAGGGTGATGTAGCCGCCGGTCAGCGTGTAATCTTCCAGAATATCCGTAGGAACGGTTACTTCGATCCAGGTATTGGCAGGCAGATTATAGCCGGAGTATCCGCTCTGCTTTACAGTTGCACCATTAAAGAGGTAGGTCACCTGCTGGGCCTTGGCATTATACATACCGGACAGCTTGCCCACTGGCTGGTGTACACCATCCAGGGTGATGCGAACCGTATCTCCGGGTTCGATTGCGGCATTGCTTTCTTTACCGGAAGTAATATTTGTGATGGATGCAGTAATCTTATCGCCCCGGACTACCTGATAGGCCGTCTGGCCGTTTCCGTTGGTGACACGGATCACATTGGCACCGGCAACAATGCTGGCGGTATAGGCACCGTTTCCATCCGCTGTCAGTGTGGTAAAGGATTCGCCCTTGTTGTTGGACACAGCCACACTGCCGATTCCGCTGGAAGCAGAAGGTGTAAAGGTGATCTGACCGTAATCTTCTGTAAAGTACAGGGTGTCAAACTCTGCATCCCAGGTACCACCGTAGTTATTGCGAATACCGAAGGTTACGTCGGACGCATTGTTGCCATCCGTCTGAACAACGATCAGCGCCGTTCTGGCGGGGTCAGAAGCATTGTAGGTAAAGTTGCCGGGAATACCGGTGGCGCCACCGTAGCTGCCGGAATCATAGCCATCCACAATGTGAACTGCGTTGTAGCCCACTTCCAGGAAAGCTACACCGGAACCGGTGGCCGTCAGATCCACCCAGTTGTTGCCGCCGGTACCGCAGATGGGGCTGGCCACATTGCTCAGCGTAAAGATATCGCTTCCATAGCGGGTATAGGTAAACTCAGGCTGAATGATAACATTGCCGGTATCGGAGTTAACGATTTCCCAAAGGCGCAGCCCACGCAGACGGAAGCTGCTGCCATTGCTCAGGACCAGATGATTCCGGCTGTTGACATTCACATACACGCTGTCATCTGCCCAGCTGCCGTAGGTGGTGGAAGTATCGTAGTCTGCCCGGTAAGAACCGGTGCGGGTTTCCCCATTCCATGTGATCACCGTATTGCTGGTATCATTCAGATAGCCGCCCTTATCGATGAGGCCATCCTTGGTTGCGTAGTACAGATAGCCCATGGAATTGACCTGCTGGTTGGGGCAGCTGTAGGTGTAGGTGATGGTATCGCCATTGTCCACACTGTAGACAGGCTGCACTTCATTGAGAACATAATACTTGGGCTGATAGTAAACTTTCAGTTCTGCGTCCTTGTCCACGGTAATGGTCTTGGGACTCTTGACTGCCAGTTCAATCACGACTTCGGCTGTCAGTTCTTCCGAAACGGTCTGCTCCGTCAGAGTGTTGGTAGCCCAGCCGCTGCTGTAGCTGCTGCCGGGGGCAGCCTTGAAGGTGTATCCTTCACCGGAATCCAGCAGATAGACGAAACCATTGCCGGAAACCACATTGCCGTCGGGATCGGTGACAGTGACGGCAGCACCGGTGTCCACATCTCCCAGCGCGGTCTTGGCTACGAAGGTCGTCTGCTGCAGGGTCAGAGAGGTGCCGTTGGATACTGCCGCAGTGCCGTTGCAGCCGTCCGCAGTTTTCCACCAGATGGCTGCCACATTCTCAGGCACCTGAACACTTCCCTCTTCATAGGTCAGTTCTTCACCGGAGAGGCTGTCGGCATAGAAGTTAAGGCCCTCCACGGATTCTGCAACCACAACCGGTACTGCATAGGTCACATCAGAATTCTCCACCGTCAGATTTACGGTATAGGTATCCTCAGAATCATCGGTGCCGTCATTGGCTTTGAATACCAGGGTGTAGGTGCCTGCCACATTGGTAGTGTAGCTGTAATCTGCATCACAGGCTGCATAAGCGCCGCCATTCAGGCTGACCTTGTAATTCAGGGTCTGACCGTCTGCATCGGTGAACAGGTCAGAAAGCGTTACCTGATAGCTTTCGCCTGCGGTGATGGTCTGGGTGTCTTCCACCGCTGCACCTTCCACCAGTGCAGGGATATTGTTGAATACCTTGTAATTGATCTTCCAGGTGATCTGATTGCTGCCATTGGGAGCAGCATTGAAATAGTAGAAGGTAAAAGTAGCCGCACCGTTACTTAAGGTGGTGGCTTTGGATGTAAATTTGTTATTCACAGCCTTGCCGGAGCTGGTGCCTGCCGTGGCCGTCTTGGTGGACAGGAAGGGATAATCCCCATTCTGGGTCAGACCAAAGCTTGCAGTAACACTGCCATTGGTCGCATAGGATTGAGGCAGGGTCACGTTGATGGTCTGACCCTCCACAGCTGCCGTCAGTCCGTCGATCTTCGCTCCGCTGGCATCGGCAAACAGCACGTAATCCATAGAGCCGCTGCTGGTTTCATAACCGATCCAGGTGCCGCTCTGGATCTCTGTAGCTGTAACCGTAACCGTCACGTAATCCGGACAGTTACCCACCACATTGGATGCCGCAAAGGTAAGAATGTACTCTCCGCCTTCCGTTGCTTTAAAGGTGTAGGTCTTGCCTTCCAGTTCCGTCAGGATTTCACCCTCCACCAGATAGTAGCTGGAGGCATTTTTGAAGTAATCCTTCAGGTTGATTTCCTCTGCAACACCGGTATAGACTTCTTTGGTATCCGTTTCTGCCAGCCGGGTGGGAACCTCTGTAAGCTCCCCATCCACCTTAAAGTTGATGGTATAGTTGACCGTGCCGCTCAAGCTTGTGCTAACATAGTAGCCCATTACGGAAAGGTTCAGTGTTCCCTCGCCCATCTCCAGGGCTACCTTGCCTGTATTGCCGGATACGGAGCATTTATTTCCTCCGGTGCCAACTGTTACAGAAACCTCTGCATCCATGGCAGTAGCGCCGTCCAAAAGAACGTTTACCGTAGTGCCGTCCTCAGTGGCACTGACCACATCCGCACCGCTGACAGTGATGTTCACCGCATTAATATAAATACTGTTGCTTCGTTTATAGATCTGCTTGTCCGTAATATCGATAACATTGTCGGCAACTGGAATCTCCACAGCATCCGCAGCCATCACACCGGTATCGCCCAGCAGGATGAACAGGTACTGCTGCGTTTCGCCGTCAGACAGAAGGATGCAGGCCCAGCTGCCCAGGCTCAGGTCGATACCCACATCCGTGCAACCTGCCTTCTGTTCCTCTGTGAGGATACATTGGGATAGTTCCTCAGCAGTCAGTTCCAGGGGATATTCCTGGAAGCTCACCAGCAGACCGCCGTTGACATTGGATGCCGTATAGCTTCCGGCTGCCGCAGCGGAATTTCCAATGGAAACCGCCGTGTTTTCCGGGGTCTGAACGGCATATACACTGCCGCTTTCTCCCAAACTTTCTCCGCCTGTTCCCACGTAGCTTGCAGCATAGTCCATCCCTCCGGCTGAGACCGTCAAAAGGGCGGTTTCTGTTGCCATGGCTCCAACAGGCAGCATTCCCAGCACCATGCAAAGCGCAAGGCACAGGGAAAGCAATCGTCTTCTCATTTCGAAAAAGACCTCCTTACATAATGTCCTATTTTCACGCCGGATCGGCGCTAAGCGGGGTTCATTTCCGGCTCACACCGGCCTTTGATGCCGGAGTATTGACTTAAGCTGCACGGTTTCCCATACAGTTTGTAGGTCTTCTGACTTACACGTTCTGAAGATTCCTTCAACGTTCTCTTCCTGCCTTCTCAGGAAATATCCCAATGACCTGCTTTCGCAGAAAGGAAGAGAGCTTCGTGCTTACAGCACAGCAGTCATACTGCCGTGTTCCGGTTTTGCACCGGATTCCCTTGTTCAGCGGAACAAATGCCGCGTGTCTCCCTGTGAGGAAGGTCGCGCAGCTGCCACAAAAGATGGAGCAATTCGTATAAATTAGCATTTCCCATTATAGCACGGACGCCGGAGTTGTTCAAGGAGGAACCAGCTATTCGGAGGTGTTTCACGCAGAGCCCATTTTGGTCTGGAGCGCACCGTAAGCCAGACTAAGATTAGGGAGCTCTCGGGTGTCGCCCTGCTCCAGCCGCTCGGCCACAAAGCTGGCGAAGCGGCGGGCGGCGGGAGAAATAGCCCCTTCGGAGGGAGTGGCAATGCCGATGTCGACCAGTTCCGGCGGTACCAGGGGCGCGGCAGATATGTCGTTTCCCTCGGTCAGGGCGGTCAGTCCGTTTACCATGGCGACTCCGAGGCCGGCCTGGACCATGGAGCAGGCGGTGCGCACATCCCAGGTTTTGCACCGGACGTCCGGCCGGATGTTTTGCGCGGTGAAAAAACGGGAATTATCCGTTTCCTGTCCGGGATAGATCTCAATAAAGGGGACACGCTCCAACTCAGAACGGGGGAAGCCCTGCTCCAGCGGATGGCCGTGAGGAACCCAGACCATTAAAGGGTCCCGGCAAAGTGCCTGCCATTGAAAATGACCCTCTCGGCGGCTGATGATCGCAAAGTCCATTTCGCCCCGGTCCATCCGGTCGGCCAGGGTGCTGCTGGTCCCTTCCATGATGTGGACCTGAATGCCGGGGTGCTGCCGCCCGAATTCGGCGGCCAGACGGGTCAGCCACCGGTCGAAGGCGTGGTAGGCGGAACCCACGGTGATGCCGCCCGTTTCAAGGCCGCGGAGCTGGTCGGCCAGTTCCTGACAGAGGTTGCCCCAAAAGGCCAGTTCCCGCAGGGACGGCAGAAGCGTTTGGCAAGCGGGGGTGGGCCGCACGCCGCTGTGGCCTCTGATCAGAAGGGTGACGCCCAGTTCCTTTTCCAGTGAAGCGACTGCGCGGCTAATCCCGGAAGGGGTGTACCCCAGCTCCGCTGCCGCTGCGGAGAGATTATTCAATTCCAACACACGAAGCAGGACTTTGCACTTTTCGCTGTCCATCAGATTCCCTCCTCTGTGATAAATACGCAAAGA
>JAFQHF010000094.1 GCA_017398105.1 Oscillospiraceae bacterium
ATATATGTACGGTAAATGACTTCGTACAGTAAATCGCCATCCGTCGGCTTATCCTTGAGAACACTTACCGCTTCGTTCAGCCTGTCTATCAACAATCTGGACTTCATAATTGTTCTGAGCCGGTTTTCCATCTCAACGTTCTCCAAACTCATTTCAGTATCCAGCCGGTCAAGCAATCCGTCCAAATCAGATAATGGGATATTTAGCTCCTGCTTCAATTCCGAAGGAATGGAATTCATCGCCCAAATAATGTCTCTGTAATGCTTAAGCAACAGCAGCGTGTTATGATATGCCTTCTTAGCAAGTTCCTTTTTCTTTTCTCTGATGTTTTTATCTGAGATCTTTTGATCACTCAGTACACCTCTGCTGGTTAAGTAGTCCACGAAAGCCTTAGACTGGTCTGACAAATTCATTTCTTCTTCCGCATAGGATTTTCGTTTACCCAATTCCTCACCCCCTTTCCCTTATATCTGGTATAGACAACTGCGTTCGCATTTTGCCTTGTATTACTTATTACGGATAGCGGAACCCTGTTTTTAAATTCTTCGACAGGAAAAACCAAAAAGATTTTTGTCCCATCCCTGGAAAATGGGCAGACTCTCCCCTTTCTGACTTTTCTTCGATTTCTTGCTGTCTCAATAAACCTACCCTGCAAGTCATATCTACAATTCCTGCTATACTTACAGTTCCTACCATGAAAAAAATACGCGCGCGTATAGGTGTCAGATGCTCCATTTACATTCTTTGTAATAATACCTTCGATCGCTTAAACAAAACACAAAGCAAAAAAACATGTTTAGATAGCCCGGAGTTTCAACTCCGGGCTTTTCCTGTCAGTTTGATCGTTGAGGATTGGTTTATTTATTACCACTGAAAAAACAGGATTGAGATTGAAATAGTGCCAGTTCCTTCATTTCATTTGAGTATATCCAGGATCTGACTGATATTTTTCTTTCCGAAGGATATCTTGTCGTTATCAACAACCAAGCACGGAACACTCATCACATGGAAGCGTTCTTTAATTTCTTCAAAATGATGGATATCATAAACTTCTGCTTTAACATACTGATTCTCCGCGGCGATCCGTTGAGCGGCCTTCACCAAATCAGGACACATGGTACACAACAGTGTAACCAGAATCTTCAGATCCGTTGGTTTTGTAATGGCTGCAATCTGCTTTCTTGTTTCCTCATCGATGGACTGTCCCGGTCCTGCAGCATTATAAAGTCCCAGCACAAAAGAAGTGAACTCATGCCCGCTGGGAACGCCGTGGAACGCAAGTCCCGTTTCTGTTCCATCCTCCAGACAAACTTTTACGCAAGGAGCATGTTTTTTTCTGGCCTCTCTGTCAACCACTTCCACCGTTAGCTTTTCGGAAAGGTCGGCAAGGGCAGTCATAAAGCGTTCCAACTCTGCTGAGACCGGACGGTTATCCAGATACAATTTCAGCCGGAGCTTTCGCTCCATGCGGCTGAATAAGGTATCAAGCTGCTCTCGCATTTCAGGAGGAAACAGTTGCGTAGGGTCCGGCGCTATTTCTGCATGAGATGGGGATACAGGGACTTCGTTATTTGCAGGGACAGAAATCTCCGGATGGATTCCTGTTTTACGCTGCATAGCAGCGGCATACTTCTCCAGCTCTGTTGCAGCCAGTGCACCATCGCCTGTAGCTGTAACCACCTGACGGAGCGGCTTGACGCAAACATCTCCGGCCGCATATACTCCGTCTGCACTGGTCTTTTGGGAAGCATCAGTTAGGATATATCCTTGTTCATTCAGCTCGATAACACCTTTGACCGCTTCCGTGGCAGGAGCGTACCCGGCAAAAACAAAAACACCGAAGGTTTCCTTGCTCCTATATTCTGCCACCTCTCCCGTGTCGGTATTTTTATACCGGGCATAGGTCAGCCCATTTTCCCCGGACACTTCTTCCATCACAGTGTTATATAGCACTGTGATTTTTTCATGTTTTTTCGCCTGCTCCGAAACCGAGGCTGCACAGGAAAAATCGTCCCTGCGGATCAGAATCGTCACATGTCGGGCAAACTTGGTCAGGAATACGCTCTCTTCTGCAGCAGCATAGCCGCCGCCTATCACAAATACTTCCTTACCAGCAAAAAATTCTCCATCGCAGGTAGCACAGTAGGCAACACCACGGCCTTTGTGTTCCTCTTCTCCCTGGAACCCTACCATTCTGGGATGGGCGCCGGTGGCCAGCAGTATGCCAAAGCAGCGGTAATCGCCCCGGTTGGTGTGCACAGTCTTGATATCTTCTGAAAGCGCAAAACCGGTTGCTTCCGCCAGCATGAATTCTGCACCGAAACTTGCAGCCTGCTGCTGCATAGTTTCCGTCAGATGTTTACCGCTTACCTTTGCAATACCTGGGTAATTCACCACCTCGTGGGTGATGGAGATTTGCCCACCGAACTGATCTTTTTCCAATACCAGAACCCGGTACTTTGCTCTCGCCAGATACAGGGCGGCGGTGAGCCCCGCAGGGCCACCGCCAACCACGATCACATCATACAGATTATCCATTAGAGTTGTCCCACAAGGTCCAGGCTGGGCTTCAGGGTTTCAGCGCCAGGCTTCCAGTTGGCAGGACAAACCTGATCACCATGGGCGTGAACAAACTGGCAGGCCTGCACTTTACGTAGCAGTTCCTCAGCGTTTCTGCCTACATTGCCGGCTGTGATCTCATACCCTACAATCTTGCCCTCTGGATTTATGATAAAGGTTCCCCGCTCTGCAAGGCCGTCGGATTCAATCAGAACCTCAAAATCCCTGGAAATACTGTGGGTGGAATCTGCCAGCATGGGGTAATGAATCTTCTTAATGCGCTCAGAGGCATCGTGCCATGCCTTATGAACGAAGTGGGTATCGGTGGACACAGAATAAATCTCGCATCCCATGGCCTTGAACTGCTCATACTTATCAGCCAGGTCCTCCAATTCTGTAGGGCACACAAAGGTAAAGTCCGCCGGGTAGAAGAAAAAGACACTCCATTTTCCCAGAATATCTTCCCTACTCACAAATTTAAAGTCACTTTCATGATAGGCATAGGTGCGAAAATCGGAAACTTCCTTATTGATCAAAGACATACTTACTTCCTCCATAAATCATGCTGATTACAAAAAGCATACACTGCCCGGACTTCGTCTCCATCGCAGATGGCAAATTTCGCCATGGGATAATCACCGGGATCCAGGTGGGCATACTGAATTCCGTGTTCGGTTTCAAGACACACCCATTCAATATAGTGCTCCTCAGTCATGGGATGCTGTGCAGCTCCGACTGTGACATGGACGATATTCCCCTCTACTTGGTATACAGGAATATGTTTCTCTCCGGATGCTTCTGTGGTACCGGGAATCAATTCCTGCATTTTTTCACCGCAGCAAAGAATCGGAACACCTTTGTCCCGGATCATGGCTACGACATTGCCGCAATGCGCACAAACAAAAAATTTCTGTTTCATAAACACACTCCTTTCTGATGAAAGTGTGTCCTGAATGCCGTAAATAATTCATCTGCAGCAGGGCATACTGTGCATGAAGGAAGTGCAGAAAATGGAACGAAGGAATGCATATAAACGAGGCTTTCTCCCCTACGCATTGGCAGCCTTTCTAATTGGTATTGTGGGTGGCTTTTCTACCGTACTGGGACCTGCATTTGTGCAGGATATCGGGATTTCCTACAGCAATACCACCTGGACAGCCCTAGCCCAGGCCATGTCCACTGCCGCCTGTGCCCCCATTCTGGGTAAAGTCGGCGATGTCATTGGGCGCAAAAGGACCCTGTTGCTGGGTATTGCAGTCTTTACCTTGGGCAATATTCTGACAGCATTGGCAAACTCGCTGCTCTTTATGTTGTCGGCCAGATTTATTGTGGGTATTGGAACCGCAGCGATGGCTCCGGTGATCATGTCCTATATTGTGACTGAATTCCCACAGGATAAAACTGCAGAGGGGTTTGCTCTGTACATGCTGATATCCAGCGCTTCGGTTGTTTTTGGACCGACACTGGGAGGGCTGATCGTCTCCGGCTACGGCTGGCGCTCTATGCTGTGGGTATGTATTGCAATCTGTATCGCCACCTTTGCTGCCTGTCTCGTGACTTCTGGAAAAGAAGATACGAAAAAGAAAAAACTGGATGGTTTTGATGGATTCGGAGCACTTCTGATACTTGTTTTCTTTAGCCTGGTTCTGTGCATTCCCGCATTTGGGCAAAATTTCGGATGGACTTCAACGGCGTTTATGGTCGTATTGATTGCATCCGTTGTGAGTTTAATAGGATTGATATCCGCCGAAAAAAGGGCATCCCATCCAATTTTGTCCGGGTCTTTTTTCAAACGGAAGGTCTTTTTTCTGAGTATCGTTGCACTGTTCCTGACCCAGGGGCTCATGCAGGCCAATATGACCAATACCATCGTCTTTGTCAATTACACCCAGCCGGGAAACAGTGCCATTTCCGGCTATGCCATCTCGGTTATGTATTTGGGAATGTCTCTGGGATCTGTACTGTTAGGTCCTTTGGCAGACAGGTTTGAACCAAAGCATGTGCTTACGGGATCTTTGATTCTTACGGGTATTGGCTGCAGCATTTTGCTTCTGTTTTCCGTTGCAACCTCAGTCCTGGTTCTGATGGCATCTCTGGGTATTCTCGGTTTTGGCCTGGGTGGAAACGGAACAATTTTTATGAAGGTAGCCCTGTCCGGACTCCCGCAGCAGGAAGCCGGTGCCGGTACCGGCACCTATGGTCTGTTTCGGGATTTGGCCGCGCCCTTTGGCGTTGCCGTATTCGTACCGCTGTTTACCAACCGGATCACGAATCTGATTTCGAGTGGGGTTCATGGTGCTGATGCCGCAGTTCAGTCGATTCACGTACTGGCAATTGCGGAACTAATCTGCATTGTTGCCGGTATCGCAGCCGTTTTCTGCTTACCCAGAATCCACAGCAAAGGAGCAAAAAATGAGACTCAAGAATAAAGTTGTATTGATCACAGCCTCCACCCGTGGAATCGGTCTTGCGTGTGTGAAGGCTTGTGCCAAAGAAGGAGCAAGCGTTTATATGGCCGCTCGCAACATAGAGCGGGCCCGGGAAATTGCAGACACATTGAACGGAGTCAAATGTGTCTACAACGATGCCACAAAACCGGAAAGCTTCTCCTCCATGGTGGAAGAAGTCGTAGAAGATGCAGGCCGCATTGATGTACTGGTGAATAATTTCGGTACTTCCAATCCGGAGAAAGACCTGGACTTTGCCCATACCGATCCTTCTGTGTTCCTTGATACAGTGAATCTGAATTTGCGAAGCGTTTTTATGGCGAGCCAGACAGCAGCCAAGCACATGGCTGTGCATGGTGGAGGAAGCATCATCAACATTTCCTCCGTAGGCGGTCTGGTACCGGACATCTCTCAGGTGGCCTACGGTACCAGCAAAGCAGCCATCAATTATCTGACCAAGCTCATCGCAGTCCAGGAAGCAAAAAATAAAATTCGATGCAATGCTGTCCTTCCTGGTATGACCGCCACGGAAGCAGTGGAGAAAAACTTGACAGAAGACTTTCGCAAGCTGTTCCTCCGCCACATTCCCCTGGGCCGTATGGGTCTGCCGAAGGAAATCGCCGCTGCAGTAGTGTACCTGGCAAGCGATGACGCTGCCTATACCACAGGCCAAATCCTGACGGTTTCCGGGGGCTTTGGGCTGGCAACCCCTGTCTATGGTGACCTGGCAAGCAAAACATCCAGACGATAAG
>JAFQHF010000144.1 GCA_017398105.1 Oscillospiraceae bacterium
AATCTCCCAATTTGCTGAGCTTTTCTAACCGCAGGCTTTCATCCCATATTCCTATCTGCATTTCTTTCGCCCTCCTTCTTGATACTATTTTAGCATATCTTTTGATATTTGGGCGATTGTATTTAGTTTTTAGAGATTACCTATCGTTTGTCGGCATAGGAATCGACCAATTGTAGGGGCGGATTTCCAATCCGCCCTCCGGATACCGACAAATATACGGAGGATTTTACTGTGCATGCGTCGGCATGGTTAGGGCGGATTGAAAATCCGCCCCTACGATGTTTTTCTATTTACCGTCTTAGTCCTTTGGGATAATGATTCTTCAGAACCCTTCCGTCTCCCTTGCCCCAGCCGATGGAATAGCCGTCGGCGCAGACCAGACACCAGCCTTTTTCGCCGGAAGGCACCACATCACCGTGAAGGTATGCTTTCATTTCTTCGGATTCAGCGCCGCAGCGCTGCATATGTCTGCACGCTTTCAGCCACAGGGCCAGCGCATGGGCAGGCTCAAACCGGTCTTTCTTCACGATGCCCAGCTCCAGACCGGGCCGCAGAACCTTCAGCCGCTGAATATCCGGCATTTCCTCCGGTGCCCAGAACAGGTTCTGGCCGAAGGACACTGCCTTGCCCGACGGCAGGCTGATGTCCATTTCCTTTGCAAAGGATACCCATTCTTTTGGGAGCTTTTCGCCCTTTGCAGGGGAGATCGCTTCCTCTTCGCCCCCGATTCTTCGCAGAACGGCTGCAAAATGCCCCTCTCCCAGCAGCTTATGAGGCCACATCCGGTGGCTGCCGTTTTCTCCGGGGACAAACCAGGGTGCTTCCACCGTTTCCGGTTCAAACTCCGGATGCTCCGCCAGGAACCGGGCCACCGCGCCTTCGTCCTCCTCCGGTGCAAAGGTGCAGGTGGAGTACACCAGCCGTCCGCCGGGACGCACCAGCCGGGCCGCGGAATGGAGGATCTCATGCTGCCGGTTGGCGCACATTTCCACCGTTTCCGGACTCCAGTCGGTAACGGCTGCCTCTTCCTTGCGGAACATGCCCTCACCGGAGCAGGGGGCATCCACCAGTACCCGATCAAAAAAGCCGGGGAACCGTTTGGCCAGGTTGGCAGGATGCTCGTTGGTCACCAGGGCATTGGAAACCGCCATCCGCTCAATGTTCCGGGACAAAATCTTCGCCCGCTTGGGGTTGATCTCATTGCACAGCAGGAAGCCCTCTCCCCCCATCCGTCCGGCGATCTGGGTGGTCTTTCCGCCGGGAGCGGCACAGAGGTCGCAGACCTTCTCCCCGGGCTGAGGGTCCAGCAGAGCCACCGGAGCCATGGCACTGGCCTCCTGTAGGTAGTATACGCCCGCTTCATGGTAAACGTGCAGTCCCGGCCGGGCCTCCGGGTCATAGTAAAAGCCCTCCGGCTCCCAGGGAACGCAGTCCCGGATGAAAGGCAGTTCGGGCCGGCCTCCCTTCAGGGGATTATACCGCAGAGCCACCGCCCTGGGCCGCTCCAGACTTTTCAGGAAATCTTCGTATTCTTCCTCCAGCTGGGTCTTCATGCGCACTAAAAAAGCTTCCGGCAGCATAAAATGCCTCCTGTCGTGTATCATTTGGGGTATTATAGCACATACGACCCGCTATTTCCACAGAAATCGTGCTTCCTTGGAAAATTCTCGCTTAGCTGCATGGAGATCGGCCAATTGTAGGGGCGGATTTTTAATCCGCCCTCCGGATACCGGAAAATGTACGGAAAATTTTACTGTGCATGCTTCGGCAGAGTTAGGGCGGATTGAAAATCCGCCCCTACAGAATCCGTATGGATCAGTGCAGCAAACGATCCTTTACTTCCTGATCCGCAAAAAAAGCGGCTCCTTGCGGAACCGCTTTCTGCTTACTTGTCCAGATGCACATTGATATGGGGATAGGTCATTTCGACACCCTGTTCGTCGAAAATGTCCTTGACCCGCTTGTTCACCTCAAAATACACATCCCAGTAATCCGCATTTTTTACCCACAGGCGCAGGCTGTACTGGATGGCGCTGTCGCCGTAGCCGGTGATCACTGCGGCAGGTGCGGGATCGGCCAGCACCTTTTCCACATCACCTGCTTCCAGTAGGGCATCCAGCACCTGCTGCGTGGGACTGGTATAGGAAGCGGATGCCACCACCTCCACACGGCGGGTTTCGGAGGCGGAATAGTTCACGATCTGTGCCGCCACCACCGCGCTGTTGGGAATGGAGATCAGCTTCTTGTCCGGTGTGGACAGCATGGTGTAGGTCATGTTGATCTCATGGACGGTGCCGCCCTGGCCGGCGATCTCCACATAGTCGCCGGAATGGAAGGGATGGGTGTACAGAATGGTAAAGCCGCCGATGATGTTGGACACCATATTCTGCAGTGCCAGGGAAAGTGCCAGAGTCAGCACACTGGCCAGCGCCACAATGCTGGTAACATCAATCCCCAGGGTGGATGCCACGATCAGACCCAGCAGGATATACATGGCAGCTTTGGAAAGGGAAGTGATCAGACTGTGGGCAGCCTTCTCCAGTCTGGATTTTTCCAGTGCAGCCCTGATCAGCTTCATGGCGATCCGGATCGCCAGCACGCCGATGACCAGGATCACCAGCGCCATGCAGAACTTCTGGAACATTTCATGCTGAAGGATGGTTTCAAACATATACGCATTTCTCCTTTGTTATAAATTTTGTGGAACCATTATAACGGCTGTTTCCCCGTTTGACAAGCAGGAAAATGATCGTTTATCGGCATAGGGATCAACCAATCGTAGGGGCGGATTTCCAATCCGCCCGAAATCTATCGATCAATTCCCGGTGAAGCCAACTCCGGCGACCACGGTCTTTGCACAGATCGATACCATTCCATTGTTGTTACGTTGAGGGCGGATTGAAAATCCGCCCCTACAATAACGTTTCGAGATTCGTACAACAAACGATAATTTTCCATATTAATAATGTTTTAAGAATTCTCCCTCTTTCATCTTAAGATTTTAAGTGCTATAATAACTCCACAAAGACAGAAAGAGGGGAGTCCCTATGTACAACGTTCTGATCTGTGACGATCAGCCGGACATCGTCAATGCGCTGAAAATATACCTGACCCCGGAGGGCTATCATCTTTACGAAGCCTTTACCGGTCAGGAGGCTGTCAATATCGTAAAGAACAACGACATCCATCTGATCCTGCTGGATATCATGATGCCCATTATGGACGGCATCACCGCCACTGCAAAGATCCGGGAGCTCTCCAACGCTCCCATCATTCTGCTCACTGCCAAGTCCGAGACCGAGGATAAAGTGCTGGGACTGAATGTGGGCGCTGACGATTACATCACCAAGCCCTTCGTCCCTGTGGAGGTGCTGGCCCGTGTCCGTTCCCAGCTGCGGCGCTATGCCCGTCTGGGCAGCTGTCCGGAGCCCAGTCACGGCAACATCACCATCGGCAGTGTCACCCTGGACGACCGGACCAAGTCCGTCACCGTGGAGGGGGAGACCGTTTCCCTGACCCCTACGGAATACGCCATTTTGCACCTGCTGATGGCAAATCCCGGCAAGGTCTTCTCCACCAAGCACCTGTATGAATCCGTCTGGCGGGAAGCTGCCCTGGGCAGTGAGGGCGCGGTTGCCGTCCACATCCGCCATCTGCGGGAAAAAATCGAGATCAACCCCTCCGAACCCCGGTACCTGAAGGTGGTCTGGGGTCAGGGCTATAAAATGGAAGGAGGCGCGTAAATGAAAAATAACATCATCTTCAAGTTCATCGCCATCATCCTGTGCGCTGCTTCCCTGCTGGGGGCCATCGGCGGCATGGCAGGCGTGGCCGCACTGTCGTCTGCGGATCTGTACAACAAAACGGTTCCTCAGATGCTGGAAGACAGAGTCCGCCTGGAGAGTGCACAGTATGCCAACGAACTGGCGCTGATGTATGCCAGCTCTGCCCTTGGCGGCGCACCGGAAAATCTGGTGCAGGAGGTATTTTACACCGGCAGCTGGTTTGAATCCTCCTACGGCAATTTCGGCTATAGTATTCTGGATGCCGAGGGAAATACCCTGAGCAACCATAATCCGGAGCTGAAGGAGAATCCTTCCGACAGCATCAGCACCCAGTCCTTCACGGTCACGGGTCAGTATATCCATCTGGTCAGCGAGGAGCCCCTGGCGGAAGCCCAGGCCCGGGTGGATGAAAAATACCGGCCGGATCAGTCTGCGGACGGGCTGTGGGCTGATATCGACGGGGACACCGTCCCCCTGGAAGGTATCCTCATTGACAATGTTGCCTTTACCCGGGCCGATGGCCGGGTGATCTACGAAGCCCGCTACGACGGTTACGGTGTCAACAGCACCTATTGGGAAGAAGACGGCAGTTCCGGCTATGGCGAACCCAGCCGCTGGGTGGGTTTCCTGTTCTACAATCCCCAGGGTCAGCTGGTCTACCGCTCCATGCTGAGTGAATATCTTGACTTCCAGCCCACGGAAGTTTACGGTCTGCATTTTATGAATGAGGACCGGGGTTTTATGTTCCAGACCCAGAACGAAGCCGGTTTGGGCATTCTGTATTCCGAGACGGTTTCTGACTACAAGGACGGCGCCATCTGCTTTGTTTCCCATCCCCAGCTGCCCGAACAGACACAGGCTGCCCAGGCAGAAGCAACAGAGGCTCCGGAAACTGCCCCGGAAATGACGGAAGAAACAACCGCCGCCTCTACTGAGGCAACCGTTCCCGCAACCATTCCGGCAACGATTCCGGCGGAAACCGCCGTCATAACGGACGCCTTCGGCAACCCCCTGGCAGCCACCGAGCCTTCTGTGCAGATGCCTGCTGCCGCACCTGCGGAGACGGTGCCCTCTCTGGCCTCCGCTGTCCCCGGCGAGACCTGGGTTGAGGATCTCACCCAGGAAACCGTGATCTCCGTGGAGACCATGCCTCCCGAGACCTTCCCCGCCGAAACCGCTGCACCCGAGACGCTTCCGCCGGAGACCTTCCCCGTGGAAACCCTCCCGGAAGAGACTGTTCCCGAAGTGACGGAGCCTGTTCTGATCAACGGCAAGACCCTGGATAATTACCAGATCAATACCGCGGAATACTATAATGGTACGGAAACCATGCAGGCCAAGTATGTCTACGTTCCCATGCCGGAAATGACCGTGGAGGTCTATGTGGACATGGATTCCGAGCGGAATATCGCATCCTATGCCCTGCTGGATCTCCTGCGTGAGGATCGGGACTATCTTCTGCCCGGCATCGGCATTTGTCTGCTGGTCTTCGCTGTTTTTGCCGTTTACCTGTGCACTGCCGCAGGCCGCAAGCCGAAAACCACCGAGGTCAAAGCCGGCGGTCTGAACTGCATCCCTCTGGATCTGTACCTCTTCGGCGGAGCCTTCTGCATCGCCGCCTGCATCAGTTACGGCGCAGAAGCGCTGATCTACCTGATCCGTCAGGACATGCTGGTGGGCTTTGCCACCGCAGCAGGGCTGTTCTTCCTGGCAAGCCTGATCTTCGTGGGCTTCTGCTTTGCCTTTGTCGCCCAGATCAAGACCCCCGGAGGCTACTGGTGGCGCAATTCCCTGTGCGGTATCTGCATCCGGCTGTTCATGCGCTTTGCCATGTGGCTGGAGGACTTCCTGTCCGGGAAGGGCTTCCCCTGGCTGGGCAAGGCCCTCCGCAGACTCTGGGATCTGACCATAAAAGCTACTCTCTGGTGCTTCCATGCCTTTGAAAAGGCAGCCCTCTGGCTGATCAGCAGAACGGGAAGCCTGTTCCGCTGGATGGGCAGAAAGATCAACCGGTTCGCATCCCTGCTGCCTATGACCTGGCAGTGGCTGGTCATGGGCCTGATCATGATTCTGTTCGCGCTGCTGGTTTCTGTCCGGAATATTTTCTTCATCCTGATGGGCATCTTCGTTCCTCTGGCCATCGTGCTGTATGCCGCCCACTGCTTCGGTGTCCTGCATGACAGCACCAAGCGTATGAGCAAGGGCGACCTGGATACCAAGGTGGATGACAAAATGCTGGTGGGCTGCTTCGATGACTTTGCCGGTGACCTCAACGCCCTGGCAGATGTTGCCGTGGTGGCTGCCCAGAAGCAGCTGAAGTCCGAACGGATGAAGACGGAGCTGATCACCAATGTGTCCCACGATATCAAGACACCCCTGACCTCCATCATCAACTACGTGGATCTGCTGCAGAAGCCCCACACTGAGGAAGAGGGCGAGCAGTATCTGGAAGTTCTGGACCGGCAGTCCCAGAGACTGAAAAAGCTCATCGATGACCTGATGGACATGAGCAAGGCCAGCACCGGCAACATGACCGTGGAGATCACGAAGGTGGATGCGGTGGAATCCGTAAATCAGGCCCTGGGCGAATTTGCTGACAAGCTGGACAGAGCCCGGCTGATCCCCGTGTTCCGCCACGATGAAGATCAGGTACCCATGATGGCCGACGGAAAGCTGGTGTGGCGGGTTCTGAGCAACCTGCTGGGCAACGCGGTAAAATATGCCATGCCCGGCACCCGGCTGTATGTGGATCTGATGACCCTGGAAGGCAAGGTCATCCTGTCGCTGAAGAACATCTCCCGGGAAGAACTGAATGTGGATGCCGATGAGCTGATGGAGCGTTTCGTCCGGGGCGACGATTCCCGGAACACCGAAGGCAGCGGCTTAGGGCTGAACATTGCCAAGAGCCTGATGGAGCTGCAGAAGGGCCAGCTTCAGATCCTGGTGGACGGCGACCTGTTCAAGGTGACCCTGATCTTCCCCGGCATCTGATAAAAAACACGCAGGGCGAACCGAAAGGTTCGCCCTTTGCTTGTGACGGAATATCCCTGTTATCCGAAATTTTGAAAATCTCTGTGCAACCACCGGGATTTTTTGACGAGTTATAGAAGTGAGAGGAGGCTTTTTATGGAAGATGAAAGAATCGTTTCCCTGTACTGGTCCCGGGATGAGCAGGCCATTCAGGAAACGCAGATCAAATACGACCGGTATCTGACAAAAATTGCCTATAATATCCTGAACAATCAGGAAGACACCCGGGAAAGCGTCAATGATACATATTTTGCTGCCTGGAATTCCATACCGCCCCACAGGCCCTCCGTGCTGTCGGCGTATCTTGCCAAGCTGACCCGCCGGATCTCCATTGACTGCTTCCGCTACCGCACCCGGGAGAAACGGCTGGCATCGGAATATGCCATTTCCCTGTCCGAGCTGGACGACTGCATTTCCGGGGGCAATACCACAGAAGAACTGGTAAATGTGAAGCTTCTGGCGGATGCCATCGGGATCTTTCTGCGGCTGCAGAGTGAGGAGGCCAGAACGGCGTTTCTGGGCCGGTATTATTTTCTGGACTCCGTGAAAGAAGTCGCTGCCTACTGCGGTATGACGGAAAGCAAATGCAAAAGCCTGCTCCACCGGACCCGGCTGGGGCTGAAGGCCTATCTGGAACAGGAGGGATTTTTTGTATGACAGCGCAAACGCTCCACGATGCCCTCACACTGCTGCCTGCCGATCTGATTGCAGAAGCAGACAAAGTGCGAAATGCTCCGAAAAAAATCATCCCATGGAAATCCATGGCGGCATTCGCTGCCTGCTTTGCGCTGGTTTTATGCAGCGGCTGGTTCTGCCTGACCCACCTTCCGGGAGGCAGCAAGCTTACGGCTGCGGAGGAGGCAGCTGCGGAAGCACCTATGATGCAGGCCCCGGAGTCCATCAGCGGAATGGGCGCAGCGCCGGCAGAGCCGGAATCCCCCGCCGCATCTGCGGAGCCGCAGGAAAAGCTCTGCTCTGTGCCCACGGCGCCGCGGGCAGAAAGCGATGCCGCAGCAAGCGCAAATACCGGCTGCACCACCTCGCTGCCGGAGGGGATTCTCGGAACGGTTTCCATTTGCACCCCCAGAGACAAGGCTTCTACTGCCTGCTTTGAAAGCAGTCCCAGGGTCACCCTACTGAAGAGCCGCTCAGAGCTGGAGTCCTATCTGGAAGCCTATGACTGGCAGTACCGCTGGGAAGAATTTACCCTTCTGTGTGAAGGCTACAGCGAAAGCTGGTTTGAAGAACATGACCTTCTGGTGCTGGCAGTCCATCATCTGCCGGAGGGAAGCTGCTCCGTTTCCTCTGTAACGGAACAGAATGAGATCCTGCACATCTGCATTGGCACAAACCAGTCAGACAATCCCGGCCATACCGACTGGCATATTGCCGTAGAAACCAAAAAAGACCACATCCCCGGTGAGGATGCGGTCAGATTGATCTTTGAATGACAGAAGGCCGTCCTGCGGCGCGTCTGCGCGGCAAATGATCGCTTATTTTACGGAAACATTGTAGGGGCGGATTTTCAATCCGCCCTGATCTGCCGATAAAAACCCGGATAAATCGAATACACAATTGTCGCTGCCTTGAGGGCGGATTAAAAATCCGCCCCTACCGGACAGCTGGGATGCTGACATTTTCCTGCTCAAAAATGCGTATTATACATTACATCTGAAAGATGCTGCCCAGGATGACACCGTCATTCTGGGTTTCTTTCGGCTTTACGGCATCGTAGGCCAGGGCATAGGTCACTTCCAGGCGGCTGCGCAGCAGATAATAGATGCCCAGGATCAGCAGCAGATAGACGGCGTAAAACACAAAATACCAAAGCATCTCCGGCCCCGGCAGGGTGATTCCCAGCATGGGCAGGATCGTATCGCCGTAACCGGCCACCGTTGCCAGCGTCATGGCCAGATAATACCACCACAGGCTAACATCCAGTTTGAACAGCGCGATCCGGTTTCCACGCATCATCCGTTTGCTGGCGCTCAGCGCAGCCATGGCGCCCAGCGCGGGCTTGTCGATGATCACATAGTTGACCATCCGGTAATTGTACAGCACCGGAATGCCCAGCAGGCACAGGAAAATGCCGCAGAACACAAAGGCGGGGGTAATGGCCTGGGACAGCTGCTCCGCGGCCCCATCGGTCAGGACAATGTCGGAGCTTAAGACGGTGGCATCGGAAATAAAGGGCATCAGCACCTCCATGGCAGGCTCCGAGAAGGGGGTCATCATAAACACCATAACGCCCAGATAAATGCTGACAAAAACCACAGCGGACATCATCAGCCCCATAAACAGGCTGCACCGCAGCAGCACCCAGAACCGGTCAAAGCCCAGACGCAGGGTGTTGGGGGAAACATACTGTCCCCGGGCAATGCGCAGCATGGCCGCCAGGAAGCCCACTTCCAGGCACATGCTGAACAGGTTCTGCACGATGGGCAGCATGGACTGCAGGGCAGAAAGCAACGCGCGGGTGCCCATATTGCTCAGACCGCCGAAGTTATCGATCTGGCTGCCGATCACATAATTTGCAACCGTCACCAGAGCCGAAGACCCCAGAGCCAGAGCTGCATAGATCAGTACGATTCGTTTATCCTCCCGGCACGCATCCAGCCGCCGGGCAGCAAAGTCTTTCAGTTCGCGGATATTGCGGACATTCATATTGATTCTCCGTTCTTGTTTGTGCCATAAATTATCGTTTGTCGGCATAGGGATCAACCAATCGTAGGGGCGGATTTCCAATCCGCCCGAAATCTATCGATCAATTCCCGGTGAAGCCAACTCCGGCCACCACGGTCTTTGCACAAATCGATACCATTCCATTGTCGTTACGTTGAGGGCGGATTGAAAATCCGCCCCTGCAATAGCGTTTCGAGATTCGTGCGGCAAACGATCATTTACATTACCTACAGTTATAAACCAACAAACCCGAAATAGCAAATGAATTTTTTGTAACAGTGGAAATTCCGGGAAAACTGTGATAAAATAAGGTAAATCACAATTACCTTTGGGGGGCATCTGTATGGAACTGGGAGAAAAGCTGCGGCTGGCGCGGCTGGAAGCGGGGCTGTCTCAGCGGCAGCTGTGCGGGGAGGAGATCACCCGGAATATGCTGTCTCTGATCGAAAACGGCGCTGCAAGCCCTTCCATGAAGACGCTGCAGTACCTGGCCTCCCGTTTGGGAAAAAGCGTCAGCTATTTTCTGGAGGAGACAGCGGTGGTATCCGCAAACCAGCAGACCATGGAAAATGCCCGCCGCACCTTCGACGCGGGCGATTTTGAAGCGGCAGCTTCCTGGCTGGATGACTATCAGGCACCGGATGCGGTATACGACCGGGAAATGACACTGCTGTGGATTCTGACCCACATTGCCCTGGCGGAGCAGGCGATCCGGGAGGGCAGGCAGATGTACGCGCTGGAGCTTTTGAACCGGGCTGACCGGAAAAGCGCCTACTGCTCTCAGGAGCTGAACCGACGGCGGCTGCTTGTGCTGGGACAGCTCCGGCATCAGCAGGTGGCCCACCGGCTGCCAAGCCTGGATCAGGAGCTGCTGCTCCGGGCCCGGGATGCGCTGGCCAAGCGGAACCCGGAACGGGCAGAGCATCTGCTGGAAGCCATGGAAAATCACCGGCTCCCCCGCTGGCAGCTGCTGCGCGGAGAAGTATGCTTTCAAAAAGAAGATTATTCCGCTGCCCTTCGGTATTATCAGGCCGCGGAAGCTGCCTTCCCGGAGGAAACTGCGCCAAAGCTGGAAATCTGCTTCCGGGAGCTGGGCGATTACAAATCCGCCTATGATTATGCCTGCAGGCAGAAACGATAACTCTGTGCGAAAACGCCCCGCCGATTCCCGGCGGGGCGTAAACTTTTGAAATTACTCTTCCAGCAGCGCAATGTGAACAGTGTCCAGCTGAACCTTGTCCACGGTGGTGGGAGCGCCCATCATCAGATCCTGGGCATTCTTGTTCATGGGGAAGGTGATGACCTCGCGGATGGACTCCTCGCCGGTCAGCAGCATGACGATGCGGTCAACACCGGGGGCTGCGCCTGCATGGGGAGGTGCACCGTAGGTGAAGGCATTGTACATGGCGGGGAACTTGGCCTTCACATCCTCTTCGCCCAGACCAACCATCTGGAAGGCCTTGACCATGATCTCGGGATCGTGGTTACGGACAGCGCCGGAGGCGGACTCATAGCCGTTGACGACCAGGTCATACTGGTTGGCGTTGATGGCCAGCAGCTTCTCGGTATCGCCCTCGGCATCCAGCAGTGCCTGCATGCCGCCCTGGGGCATGGAGAAGGGGTTGTGGCAGAATTCCAGCTGGCCGGACTCCTCGCCCATTTCGTACATGGGGAAGTCCACGATCCAGCAGATGGCGTACTGCTCCTC